>NZ_JBHFAB010000016.1:0-172741 GCF_042510955.1 Streptacidiphilus cavernicola | reverse complement strand
GATCAAACTCATCAAACGGCAGATGTACGGACGAGCCGGCTTCGCCCTCCTACGCCACCGCATCCTGCTCAGCTGACGGCTAAACAATTCGATCAACGCCTACGAAAATCTTGTAAGACCCAAAAATGCCACCCTCCCCCCGAAGGGGGAGGGTGGCATCCGGTACCCGGGCCACCAGAAGGTGACGGGTTCCAGTTGTCAAACAGTGGTGCGCCGCCAGGGACTCGAACCCCGGACCCGCTGATTAAGAGTCAGCTGCTCTAACCAACTGAGCTAGCGGCGCGTGCTGACGTGGAAGACCTTACAGGACACCTGGCGCGCTTGCCGAATCAGCCTCGGGGCACCCGGGTGTCGACCAGTTGCAGCGGGTACACCGGAGCCGGGTCGGACACCGTAACCCGCACCGGGGCGACCGGCCCGGGGGCTGCTCCCGAGGTCGTCGGCCTCCCGGCCGCGCTGCCGCGGGCGGCCCGGACGCAGGCCCACAGCAGCACCGAGGCGCCGGGCAGCCAGGGCTCGCGCGTGTCGGGGGCGACGATCCAGCGGTTGGGCCCCTCCGGGGCATCCACCCGGCGCTGCACCGGAGGGACGGTGACCGCGTCGCCGGCCCCGTGGCACAGCACCGGCGGGACGCCGCGGGCCCACTCCTCCCAGACCAGCAGGGTGCGCAGCCGCTGCGCCGTGCCGACCTGGCAGAAGACCAGGATCCGGCCGCGATGGGTGGCGACCGGGCCGCAGCCGGGGCCCGACTCCCATAACTCGTCCAGGACGCGGCGGCCGAACAGCCCCGGCAGGTTCACCACGTCGAAGGCGCGCCCGCAGGGCAGCACCGTGGGCGCCCAGGGGCGCGACTCCCATAGCGCGCGCATGCTGCGCGGGTACTCGCTGGCGGAGGCCAGCCAGGCCTCGCCGGAGACGGTCACGTACTCGATCGACTGGTGCGTCCACATGTCCACCCCTTCAGAATTCAGGGGCGCGCGGAGAGTCAGGGTGGAAAACGGGGAACGGCGGACAGGCGGAGCGGGTACGGCGTATCCTCACCGGCATATGCCGGTCAGCCGTGCCGGCGCTGTCGGAGCAGGCCGCGGCCGTGTTCGACCATCTTGGCGGCGTAGTCCGGGGTCCAGTCGGCCCGTGCCGCGATCTCCTCGAAGCTCAAGCTGTCGAACCGCCGGGTGTCCGCGAGCTGGGCGGCGGCGACGGCCTGGAACTCCACCGCGCGCTCGGAGGCGGCACGGAAGGCGAGCGCCAGTTCGGTGGAGCGGCTGAGCAGCACCCCCGGATCGTCGATCGACTCCAGGTCGAAGAAGTGCTCCTGCTCGGGTTCCACCACGCCGGGCTCGAAGAGCAGCGGGGCGGGGCGGAGCCTCCGCTGCGGCGAGGGCTCGGTGGGCGAGTCGGGCATGGTTGCACCTCCGTGCGACGTTCTGTGACCTGTTCCGACGTTCCGTGATCGCAGGCCCAGGGTGGGTCCACCGGCTGTTCTCCCGGGCGCGACAGTCCATTGTCGGGGCAGTCGGCTCTTGAGGGAACAGGGCCCCGGCCTGGGCTGTTCCCGCAGGTCGTACCGGTTCCGGTGGATATCAGACACGCACCCGGTGCTCGCTCAGGTGGTCGAGCACGGCGTGGTTGGCGGTCCAGCCGTCCGGGAACTTGACGCTCACGCCCAGTTGGACCGGTTCGGTCGAGGGGTGCTCGTCCAGCAGCTCGGCGATTCCGGCCCGCGCCACGACGATACAGGCGTGCCGGTGCCGCGAGGCGAGCACGCACAGCCGTCCGGTCTCCAGGTGGAACGCGGTGGCGTCGGGCCGCCCGGAGAGCGGGTGCAGGACCACGGTGACGTCGTACTCGCGGCCCTGCAGCCGGTTGGCGGTGTCCACGGTGACCGCGTCGGCCCCGGCGACCGGGACGTCCAGGGCGGCCAGCGCCGCGCGGACGGCCGCGGCCTGGTCGCGGTGGGCGGTGCCGACCGCGATCCGGTCGGCGGTCAGCGGGGCGCTGCCGCGCTCGGAGACGCTGGTTCCGCGCCGGTCCAGCAGTCGTCGGACGATCCGGGCCACCGCGCGGACGGCCTCCGGGTCGGTCCGCACGGTGTGCCGGGCGGGCAGCTCCAGCAGGCCCCAGCCGGACTCGGCGGCCACGTCGATCACCCGGTCCGTGGCCGAGCCGTCCCCGGCGGCGGCGAGCGCGAGCCGGCGGTCGCCGGGACCGGTGCCGGAGCGGAACGGCGCGTAGGGGTAGAAGGCGGCCGAGACCAGCGGCGCGGCCGAGGCCGGGAGCCGCCAGGAGACCGGCAGCCGGTGCGGGACGATCCTCGGATTGTGCGCGAGCAGGGTCACCACGGCGCTGCTGGACGGGTCGTAGCTGAGCCCGGCCCACTGGTCGGTGCCGACGATGGAGAACGGGTCGAGCTGGCCCGGGTCGCCGACGAACAGCGCCCGTTCGAACAGCCGGGCGACGGCGAGCAGCGCGTCGGAGCGCATCTGGTAGGCCTCGTCGACGATGGCGTGCCGCCAGGGCTCGACGTCCTTGACCCACTGCCACTTGGCGGCGGTGGACACCACCACCGAGCAGTCCAGCAGGTCCGCGGGCTTGGTGGAGGCGCTCACCGCCGGGTGCCGCAGCACAGCGGGGTCGGGCCCGGCGTCGCTGCCGTGCAGGCGGCCGACGGTCAGCGCGGGGTCGGCTGTGGCCAGCCGGTCGACCAGGTCGTCCACCTGGCTGTTGGTCTGTGCGACGACCATCAGCCGCTCGCCGGAGCCGACCAGCTCCCGGGCCGCCCTGACCACCAGGGTGGACTTGCCCGCGCCGGGCGGGGAGTCCACCACGGTGCCGCGTTCGGCGCCGTGCAGCGTCGCCTCCAGGATCGCGGCGACGGCGCGGTCCGCCTCGGCGCCGGGGTCGTAGCCCCCGGGGTCGTGGACGGCGGCGGGGGACAGGGGGGTCATCGGTGTCAGGCCCCTTCGGCGGAGACGGCTGCGGCAGTGTCCGCGGCTGCGGTGTCAGCGGTGGTGTCCGTGGCGGCGAAGAGGGCGGCCTGGCGTTCCGGGCCGCGCGGCGGGCCGCCGTGGGTCCACGGGGTGTCCTCCGGCTCCGGCAGCGGAGCCGATTGGCGGGCCGTCAACTCGAACAGGGTGAAGCACACCCGGTCGCCGGGTTCGGGCACGGTCCCCGGTTCGGGCTCCCGCTTCCGGCCCATGCCACTGAGCAGACGGACCGTCACCGTCCCTGCCACCGTGTCCTGCTCGACCAGCTCAGCCTTCTGCGCGGTCGGCCCGCCGGCCCGGAACAGCTCCCGCCCCGGGTCGCCGTGCGGGCGGTCGGCGGTGCGGACGGTGACCAGTGGACGGGGCTTGGCGCTGCGCCCGCTGGTGTCGTACACCGGCTCGACGGCGACCACCTCGCCCGCCATCGCCTCACCGGCCAGCCGGTGTTCGGCCATGGCCAGCGGATCGTCCAGCGCCTCCTGGATGTCCAACCGGGTCTGCTCGCGCTCGCGTTGGGCCAGCTTGCGGGCGGCGGTCACCGCGTCGTCGCTGACCGGCTGCGGCGGCTCGCCCGCCGCGACCCGGTCGCGGTGGGAGGTGTAGGACCAGCGGTCGCCCTCCCAGCGCTCGGCCAGGTGGTCGGCCGGAGGCAGCGCGCGGAGCAGGTCCAGCCCCTGCCACATCCGTTCCCAGGTGGGGCGGAGCACTGCCTCCAGCAGTGCGGCGATGTCCCGCTCCCTGGCCTGCTCGGCCCGGCTGTCGCCGAGTTTGCGGGCGGCGTCGTAGCGGGTTATGGCGGGGGCGAGCAGCCCGCTGTCGAAGCGCGGGTCGGTGGCCGGGCCCGCGGGCGGGCAGCGCAGTTGGCCCTGCGCGTCGCGTTCGGTCTCGGCCCGCAGCGCCGCCTCCGCGCCCGAGGCGCCGGGCGGGGGCGCGATCCAGGCCAGCAGCGCGCCCAGGTGCTGGTCCTCAAGCCGGCTCTGGCCGGTGGCCCAGTGCCGGCCGAGCAGGTCGGTCATCGCCAGCAGCATCGAGGAGCCGGGCACCTGCGCCCGGTCCCGGACATGGGTGAGCCACCGGCCCAGCAGCGGCACCCGCGCCGGAGCCGGGTACGGGCCCGGGTCGGGGTCCTCGGCGGTGCGCCGGAACCGGGTGGAGCGGCCGAGCAGGCCCAGGAACTCGATGCTGCCGGAACCGGGCACCAGCAGCTGCGGCGCGTCCGCGCACAGCTCCCTGACCACCTCGGTCCGCTCGCCCGTGGCCGGGTCCTTGACCTCCTTGGACAGCAGTTCGACCTGCTCGCCGAAGCCCTCCAGGTAGGGGAGCAGCTCGGTGGCGAGGTCGGCCAGGAAGGCGAACCTGCGGTCCCGGTCCAGCGGCTGAGGGACGGTCAGCAGCACCGGCCGCTCCCGGTCCGTGCCCAGCATCACCGCCAGCGGCGCACCCGCCTCGCCCGCGGCGGCCAGCGGCAGCACCACCATCGGCCGCTCGGCGAGGTGCCGGTGCCGCACCGTCGCCAGTGGCTCGGCCCGCCCGCTGCGCACCGCCTGCATCCGGGCCAGCGTGGTCAGCATGCTCATCCGGCACCACGCGGACCCGGGACGGCGGCCAGCGCCTCCGCCCGCAGCGCGGCGGCATGCGCCAGCCGCGCGGCGGACTCGGTGTCGCCGTCGTCGGCCGGGCCGCCGTCGGCCGTCCTGCTGCCTTCGGTGGTCCCACCGCCCGCCGCGGCCAGGGCTTCGTCCACCGTGCGGAAGCTGCCCAGCTCGCCGCGCACGCCACGCCCCAGCGTCTCCACGGAGCCCTCGCAGCGGGCCTCCTCGCGGCAGTGGAAGCTCAACTCGCAGGAGGCCAGGCAGTCCGGCGAGTAGACCGCGCCCAACGCGCCGACGGTCGCGACCAGTTCCTCCCCGGTGCGGGCCGGGTCGAAGTCCGCGCCCGGCGGCAGCGCGCCGAGCAGCTGCTCGATCCGGGTGAGCCGGTCCAGCTGCCGCCGGGTCACCGCCATCGGCTTGCGGACGTCGACCGGCGCGGCGGTCGGCCGGTTGCTGAAGTCCTTGGGGCAGACCAGGAGGGCGGTGCTGTCGGGCGCCCCGGCCAACCCGGTCGGCTCCCGGTACGGGTCGCGCTCGGCCGGGACCCCGGCCAGCTCGGCCGCGGTCTCCCGCAGCGCCAGCACGTACACGGCGGCCTGCCGCGCCGCCGCGCCCACCTTGGCGGGCTCGGCGCCGCCGTCCAGGATCGGGAACGACTTGATCTCCACCACGGTCCAGCGGCCGTCCGGACGGACCACGACCAGGTCGGGCTCCAGGTGCGCGGTCGATCCGGCGACCTCCAGCCGCAGCAGCGGGTGGTCGAGCACGGTCCAGACGCCGGGCCGGGCCGCGGCCTTCAGCAGCGCCGCACGGGTGCTCTCCACCCGGCTCGCCGGGAGCCGGTGGTCGGCGACCAGCTCGGCGAACTCCACCGGGGAGCCGTCGTCGGGCAGCCCGAACGGGGCCGGCAGCGGCAGCTTCTCCCGGAGCAGCTCCAGCAGTTCGGCGCAGCCGTCGGCCTTGACCCGCCGTTCGAAGCCGATGCCGCGGCTGATCGCGAACGGCGACTGGCCGAACGGCGCGGGCCGCCCGAGCCGCCCCGCCAGCGCGGCCTTGTCCACCCCGGCGGCGTCCAGCACCGCCCGGCGGCTGCACCCGGGATTGGCGGCGAGGGCGGCCAGCGCACGTGCGTCCAGGCTGCGCTGCGGCGCGTCCCCGCGCAGCCCGGCCAACCTGCGTTCGAGCCGGGTACGGGGCCCCGACGTGATGTCGTTCATAGTGCGGCTCAGTCTTGCACCCGGCACCGACATTCGTTGCCCCGACCGGGCCTTGCCCGTGGGCCCGCCGCAGGTCGGGTCTCCTGAGGGAGCGTCAGTCGTCGCCCGAATCAGGGCGAATCGGGTCCGCCGATGTGAGCCGGGACGCGCTGGACGGTCGGGGCGACGGGGGCGCTCGCGGCGGAGGGGGCGTTCGGAACGGTGCGGCGGTAGTCCGGCACCGGGTGCCGCGGCAGCCGTCGGGGTGAGTAGCGCAGGAACAGCAGCCGGGCCCTGGTCCGGTCGGTGAGCCGGAGCAGCGGGCCGGTCAGCAGTGCGCCCAGGCCCAGCAGCAGCGCGCCGGCCAGGCAGTCGAACAGGTAGTGGTTGCCGGTGCCCAGCACCACCAGGGTGATCATCACCGGGTAGGCCAGGCCGAGGGTGCGGACGGTGCGGTCCTTGGCGTGGCGGAACACCATCAGCCCGCACCACAGCGCCCAGCCGACGTGCAGGCTGGGCATCGCCGCGAACTCGTTGGTCATCGAGCCGAGCCCCTTGGGCGCGCTGGCCGCGCCGCCCCACCAGCCGATCCCGGCGTGCAGCGCCATGGTGTCGGTGAAGCCGTATCCGGCCGGCATCAGCCGGGGCGGGGCCGCGGGGAAGAGGACGAAGCCGACCAGCGCCATCACCGTGGTCGCGCCGAGCCAGGTCCTGGCCCGGCGGTAGTGCTCGCGGTGCCGCCGCCAGAGCCAGACCAGCACCGCCGGGGTGACCAGGTAGTGCAGCGTGGCGTAGGAGAAGTCGGCCGGTATCCCGAGCCATCCGTGGCTGCTGAAGAGGGCGTTCAGCCAGCGCTCGGGGTCCAGGTGCAGCCACTGCTCGGCGTCGAACAGGCTGCGTGCGTCCTGGACCGCGTCGCCGGTCCCGCCGCCGACCAGCAGCCTGCTGCTGTCGTAGGCGAGGTAGAGGAATCCGAGCAGCAGCAGCTCCAGCTGCCACCGGCCGGTCCTGCGGCTGGGGTGCGGCGGCGTGGTCGGCACGGTCATGGCGGACTCCGGACGGTCGAGCGAAAGCGTACACACTACCGTACGCTGTACGTTAGTGGTCGGCAGAACCACCCCCCGTCCCGACCGCGTCCTCCGTTGAGTCCTCCGTTCAACCGGGCCTTGTAAGCTCCCGAACGAAGCCGCCGCCCCGCCCCCCGCCCCCTCCACGAGCCAGGAAGCCATGTCCCCGCCGGAGTCCCGCCGCCGCGCCCCGCGCAACTCGCTCAGCGCGGACCTCATCGTCGACCGCGCCCTCGGCCTGCTGGACGCCAAGGGCCTGGCGGCCTTCTCGATGCGGGCCCTGGCCGAGGAGATGGGCGTCGGCACCATGGCGCTCTACACGTACTTCCGCGGCAAGGAGGAGCTGTTCCGCGCCGCCCGCGAGCAGGTGCTCGCCGCCTACCGGCCGCCCAGCACCAGCGGCGCCTGGGACGAGCAGTTGCGCGCGGTCTGCGTCGCCATGTACGAGCTGCTCACCGGCCGTCCCGCGGTGCTCTACCTGCTCGCCGAGGGGCGGGCCGAGGGCGACTTCGCCGACGCCGCCAGCGTCACCATGGACCGGATCCTGGCCCTGCTGCGCGGGTCAGGACTGGGCCGGGCCGAGACCGCCCGAGCCGCCGGCACGCTGCTGCGCTACACCATCGGCTCGGCGCTGCGCGAGGTGCGGGAGTGCGGGGAGTCGGAGCGGGCCGAGATGATGCGCCGCAAACTGGCCGCGCTGTCGCCCGAGGTCTACCCGACGCTGTGCGACCTGGCCCCGGAGCTGGGCGCCGTCCGGGCGGACGGCGCGGGGCAGTACACCTTCGGGTTGGACCTGGTCCTGACCGGCCTGCGCGCGCTGGTCGCGGAATCTGCCGTACCGCCGGAGCGCTGAGGCGGGGCGGAGCGCTGAGGCGGGCGGAGCACCGGGGCAGGGGCGGCGGACGGCGGCGGTGATTCGATCAGGGATCATGGGGGCAGTACCGAACCGCCCCGAAGGAGACATCCGTGCCCTCGCGCATCCTGCTGGTCCGACACGGCGAGACCGAGTGGTCCGCGTCCGGGCGGCACACCGGCCGGACCGACATCCCGCTCACCGACGAGGGCCGGGAGATGGCGCGGCTGCTCGGCGACCGGCTGAAGCGCGCCCCCTGGGGCGGCCTCCCGGCGGCGGCGGTCCGCACCAGCCCGCTGCTCCGGGCTCGCGAGACCTGTGAGTTGGCCGGTTTCGGCGACCGGGCGGTGGACACCCCCGAGCTGCTGGAGTGGGACTACGGGCAGTACGAGGGGCTGACCGGTCCCGCCGTCCGGGCCGAGCACCGTCCGGGCTGGCTGATCTGGCGCGACGGCGTCCCCGGCGGCGAGACCCTGGAGCAGGTCTCGGCCCGCGCCGACGCCTTCATCGCCTGGACCGCGGAGCGGGGCGGCGTCCCCGACCCGGACACCACCACCATGAACCCCGCCGACAACGACGTGCTGGTCTTCGCGCACGGCCACTTCCTGCGGATCCTCACCGCCCGCTGGCTCGGCCTGCCCGCCACCCACGGCCAGCGGCTGAAGCTCGGACCGGCCACCCTTTCGATCCTCAACTGGGAGTACGGGGCCCGCGCGGTGGAGCTCTGGAACGACGGTTCGCACCTGCACTGATGGTGCGCGGGGGTGAACTGGCAGACTGGCCGGGTGACTCCAGTGGCTAAGCGCACGACACGCGATTTGCGGTGGCACAACAGGTCCGCGCTGCTCTCCCGGCTCTACCTGCAGGGGTCCGGCAACCGCAATGAGCTGACCCGGCTGTCCGGGCTCAGCTCGGCGACGGTCAGCAACGTGGTCTCCGACCTGATCGCCGACGGCCTGGTGACCGAGGCCGGTTCGGAGAGCTCCGACGGCGGCAGGCCGCGCACGGTGCTGCGGGTGCGGCCCGAGTACGGGCAGGTCATCGGGGTGGACATCGGCGAGACCCACATCAGGATCGGCCTGTTCGACTGGTCGTTGACCATGCTCGCCACCGCCGTCTACCCGATCGCGGAGACCTCGCTCGACCCGGAGCTGGTGTCCCGGCTGGTGATCCAGGGCGTCGCCCGGGTCACCGCGGAGGCGGGGGTCGACCCGCGCGAGCTGATCGGGGTGGGCGTCGGAGTCCCCGGCGCGGTGCAGCCGGACGCGCGGGTCCCCGGCCGGACGCTGGTGCACGCGCCGACGCTGGGCTGGTCCGGGGTGCCGCTCGGGGACATGCTGCGGCTGGGCATCGCGGCCCCGCTGACGATCGACAACTGCGCCAGGACGCTCGGCCAGGCCGAGATGTGGCGCGGCGTCGGCCGCGGCGCGGATCGCGCGGTGATCGCGCTGATCGGCGTCGGCGTCGGGGCGGCGCTCGCGCCGGGGGCCGAGGCGGGGTTCGAGGCGTCCGATCCGGCCACGATCGAGTGGGGCCACACGGTGATCCACGCCGGCGGCCTGCCCTGCCGCTGCGGCTCCAACGGCTGCCTGGAGGCGTATGTCGGGGCCGAGGCCGCGCTCTACCGCTACCAGTCGACGGTCGGCTGCGAGCCGTTCCGGAGCACCGGGACGGAGCCCCGGCTCGCCGAGCTGGCGGCGCGGGCGGACAGCGACCCGGCGGCGAAGGAGACCCTGGTCAGGGTTGGCGAGTACGTGGGCATCGGGATCGCCAACCTGGTCAACCTGCTGAATCCGGACCTGGTGGTGCTGTCCGGCTGGGCCGGCCTGGTGATAGGTCCGGTGATCCTGCCGACGGTGCGGGAGGCGGCCGAGCGGCATACCCTCCCGTACCTGTTCGGACGGGCCCGGATCGAGGTGGGCCGGTTGGGGCAGGAGGCGGTGGCGATGGGCGCGGCGACGCTCCCGGTGTCGCGACTGCTGGCCGCGGGCGGGGCGTCGGTCACCGCGATCGCGGGCTGAGTCGCGGGGGCGGTCGCGCCGCAGTGGACGGTCGGGCGGTGACGCGTTGAGTCGTGGGAGCGTTGACTTTTGCTTTCTCGCTACTTAGCTTAAGTCGTAGCCAAAGCGCCTCCCCACGCCTCTATGGAGCCCTTCATGACGTCTTCGTCCGCGGCAGGCCGGCTCTACATCGACGGTGGGTTCTGCCCACCGGCGTCCGGCCGTACCGCGACCGTCACCGACAAGGCCAGCGGGGAGGTCATCGGCAGCTACGGCCTCGGCGCCGCGGCGGACGTGGACCGCGCGGTCGCCGCCGCCCGCGCCGCGCAGCCCGCCTGGGCCGCGCTCGGCGCCCCGGAGCGGGCGGCCGGGCTGCGCCGGTTCGCCGAGTACCTGCAGGAGCACTACGAGGAGCTGGTCCGGCAGAGCATGCGGGAGACCGGCGGGGTCCGGGCCAAGGCCGACGACGAGGTCTCCACCGGGATCAGGCAGCTGCAGATATCGATGGTCCAGGCCACCGAGAACGCCGGCGACCTGCTGCCCCCCTACAAGGCGGGCAAGCTGTCGATGTCCCGCGCGGTGCCGCTGGGGGTGATCGGGGTGATCACCCCCTGGAACTACCCGGTCAACCTGGCCCTGCGGGCGGTCGCCCCGGCCCTCGCCTTCGGCAACACCGTCGTTCTGAAACCGGCCGAGCTGACCCCGGTCATCGGCGGCCAACTGCTGGCCCTGGCCGCCGACCGGGCCGGACTCCCGCCGGGGGTGTTCAACGTGGTCACCGGCGACGGGCCGGAGGCCGGGCACGCCCTGGCCGAGCACCCGGGCCTGGACCTGATGGACTTCACCGGATCGCGCGAGGTCGGCCTGGCCATCGCCGCCTCGGCCGCGGCCACCCTGCGGCCGATCCGGCTCGAACTCGGCGGCAGCAACGCCTTCCTGGTGCTGGACGACGCCGACGTGGACCTGGCCGCCTCCTGCGCCATGATCGCATCGCTGGAGTTCCAGGGGCAGACCTGCATCAGCGCCAGCCGACACATCGTCATGCGCCCGGTCGCCGAACGCTACCTGGACGCGCTCACCCGCCGCGCCGCCGCGCTGCGGGTCGGCGACCCGCTGGGCGGCGAGGTCGAGCAGGGGCCGCTGATCAGCGAGAAGCAGCGGGACCGGGTGCACCAGGAGATCGTGCTGGCCTCGGTCGCGATGGGCGCGGAGGTGCGCACCGGCGGCAGCTACGACGGGCTGTTCTACCGCCCGACCGTGCTGGCGAACGTCACCGCGACGATGCCCGCGTTCACCGAGGAGATCTTCGGGCCGGTGCTGCCGGTGACCGTGGTGGACACCGAGGAGGAGGCGATCGCCCTGGCCAACGGCCTGCCGATGCTGATGGACTCGGTGTTCACGGCTGATCTGGCGCGCGGTCTCGGAGCCGCCGAACGGCTGGCGGCGGGCGAGGTGCACATCAACGACGCCCATGCCCGGCACGGCGCCGACGACCAGATGGCCGGCTTCACCCGGCGGCAGTGGATCGGCGTCCAGCGGACCCCGCTGGCGCTGCCCGCGTGGACGGCCGACCCGGCGGGCCGCGGGTGAGCGGGCCGGAGGTGGGCGGGCCGGAGGCAAGTGGGCCGGAGGTGGGCGGGTCGCGGGTGAGTGGGCGACAGGAGGACGGGCCGGAGGTGCACGGGTCAGGGGTGCACGGGCCGGAGGTGCGCGGGGACGGGCGGGGCGCGGGCGGGCGGCGGCGGGCTCTGGTGGTGCGCGGGGGGTGGGAGGGGCACTCCCCGGTGCGCTGCACCGAGATCTTCCTGCCGGTGCTGGCCGACGCCGGGTTCTCGGTGACCGTCTCCGACGACCTGGACGTCTACCGGGACCAGGAACTGCTGGCCGGCACCGACCTGGTGGTGCAGTGCTGGTCGATCGGGACGCTGACGCCGGATCAGGCCGCGGGCCTGGTCGCGGCGGTCCGCGCGGGCACCGGCTTCGCCGGCTGGCACGGGGGCCTGGTCGGCACCTTCGGCGACAGCGCCGAGTACCTGCGGATGGTCGGCGGCCTGTTCCTGCACCATCCGGAGGAGCACGTCAGCTACCGGGTGCGGATCGAGCCGGAGCAGGCGGACCACCCGGTGCTGGCCGGGCTGTCCGACTTCACCGTGCACACCGAGCAGTACTGGATGCTGACGGACGCTCACAACACCACGCTGGCCAGCACCGTGATCGATCCCGGGCGGGCAGGCCAGGGCGACGCGGCGGTGCGGATGCCGGTGGTGTGGACCCGGCAGTGGGGCCGGGGCCGGGTCTTCTTCTCGGCGATCGGGCACAGCCCGTCCGACCTGCTGGAACCGCCGGTGCGGGCGCTCACCGCCCGTGGCCTGCTCTGGGCCGCGCGCTGACGGTTGTGAAACTGGCCTGTCCGGTCTGTTGACCGCCCATCTGTAGCGACTTAACTTAAGTCTCAGTCAAAGTGCCTCCCCTCCCCACCCACCTCCATGCTGAGGAAAGCGAGAACTGGCCGATGAACAGCAGACACCTGGCCGTCACCGGAGCCGCCCTGGCCGGAGCCCTGCTCCTGGCCGGCTGCGGCAGCAGCGGTTCGACCGGTACCGGCGGAAAGCCCGCCGGGGCCTCGGGTTCCGCCGGGTCTCCCGGAGCCGCCGCCGCGGGCAAGGTCGACCTGACCTTCTGGGCCTGGGACCCGGGCATGGACAAGGTCGTCGCCCTCTGGAACGCCGCCCACCCGGACATCCACGTCACCCTCAGCAACCCGGCCGGCGGCGACCAGTTGGTCAGCAAGATGATCACCGCCCACCAGGCGAAGCACGGCCCCGACATCGCCAAGGTCGAGTACCAGTCGCTGCCCGGCCTGGTCGCCAACGGCGTGGTGCGGGACATCACCGCCGACACCGCCAAGGCCGTCGCCGACTTCGACGACACCACGCTCGAAGCCGTCCGGTTCCAGGGCAAGGTCTACGGCATCCCGCAGGACTTCGCCCCGCTGATGCTGTTCTACCGCGCGGACCTGTTCAAGAAGTACGGCCTCGCCGTGCCGACCACCTGGGACCAGTACGCGCAGGAGGCGACGACCCTGCACCAGAAGGACCCCAGCGCCTATATGACCAACTTCGACGCCGCCGACCCGGGTTGGTTCACCGGCCTGGCGCAGCAGGCCGGCGCCGACTGGTGGACCACCAAGGGCGACTCCTGGCACGTCGACATCAACGGCGCGCCGACCAAGAAGGTCGCCGACTACTGGCAGGGCCTGGTGGACAAAGGGGTGGTGCAGAAGAACCCCTCGTTCTCCCCCCAGTGGAACAAGGAGATGAACTCCGGCACCCTCGCCACCTGGATCTCCGGCGCCTGGGCCCCGGCCCAGATCGGCGGGATCGCCCCGTCCACCAGTGGCAAGTGGGCCGTCGCCCCGCTCCCGGCCTGGACCGCGGGCAGCAACACCACCGGCATCTGGGGCGGTTCGGCCGTCACCGTGACCACGGACTCGGCGCACCCGGTCCAGGCGGCGGAGTTCGTCTCCTGGTTGAACACCGACTCCACCGCGCTGACCGCGCAGGTCAAGGACATCAACATCTACCCGGCCGCGACCTCGGGACGGTCGCTGCCGGTCCTCAGTACGCCGCCCGCGTTCTTCCCCAACCAGCCCGACTACTACACCCAGGTCAAGAACGCGGCCCCGGGCGCGCGCAGCTTCTCGATGTGGGGACCGGACGTCACGGTCACCTTCGCCGCCTACAGCGACAGGTTCGGCGCGGCGCTGCAGCACGGGACCTCCTTCGACGCGGCGTTGGACGCCATCCAGAACAGCACCACCACGGACATGAAGAAGCTCGGCTTCGGCCTCTACTAGACCCCTACGAGACAGGCCCCGGTTCTGATGGCGATCCCCCTTCCCCGAAGAAGCCCCCGCGGCGCGTACCACGCGGGCCGCAGCCGACTGCCCTATCTGCTGGTCACACCCGCGATCCTGCTGTTCCTGCTGTTCGTCGCCGCCCCCGGGGTCTATGCGCTGATCCTCAGCCTCCAGGCGCGCAAGGTCAGCGGCGGCCTGCTGGCGGCCGGGAGCAGGACCGTCTTCGCCGGGTTCGACAACTACTCCACCGCCTTCCATGACACCGAGTTGTGGGGCAGCGTGCTGCGGATGGTCGGGGTGGGCGCGATCACCGTGCCGGGAACCGTGCTGCTGGCGCTGGTCTTCGCCCTGCTGCTGGACGCGCCGAGGGTCCGGCTGGCCCGGTTCAGCCGACTGACGATCTTCCTCCCCTACGCGGTGCCGGGGGTGATCGCCACCTTGCTCTGGGGTTTCCTCTACCTTCCGGCGACCAGCCCGATCGGCGGCCGGGCAGTCGACTACTTCGGCTCGACCACGGTGTTCTTCTCGGTCGCCAACATCGCGGTGTGGGGCGCGGTCGGCTTCAACATGGTGGTGCTGTACACCTCGCTGCGCGCGCTGCCGCCGGAGATCTACGAGGCGGCCAGGATCGACGGAGCGTCAGAACTCCAGATCGCGCTGCGGGTGAAGCTCCCGCTGATCCGACCGGCCATCGCCATGTGCTCGCTGTTCACCGTGTTGGCGGCGCTGCAGCTGTTCAACGAGCCCAACACCCTGCAGCCGCTGTCCAATGCCATCTCCTCGACCTGGGTGCCGCTGATGAAGATCTACACCGAGGCGTTCGTCGACTCGGACATCCACCAGGCCGCCGCCACGTCGATCATCTTCGCCGTCGGCATCCTGGCCGTCTCCTTCGCCATGAGCCGGGCCGCGCGCTCCCGCTTCGGCGCGGCTGCTCCGTCGGGCCGGGGCGATCGGGGCGACCGATGACCGCGCTGTCCCGGCCGGCCCGTCCGGCCCGGCGGATCGCCGTCGTTCCCACCGTGCTGCTGCTGCTCGGTGCGGTGTACTGCCTGGTGCCGACGCTGTGGATCCTGATCGGCTCCACCAAGTCGCGCAGCCAGCTGTTCTCCACGGCCACCTATCTGCCCTCCTTCGGCTCGGGGCTGGTCGACAACATCAAGGGGCTCTCCGGCTACGACGGCGGAGTGTTCTGGCACTGGATGTTCAACAGCTTCCTCTACGCGGCCGTCGGCGGGGTGCTGGCCACCTCGGTCTCGGCGGCCACCGGCTACGCCCTGGCCAAGTACCGCTTCCGCGGTCGTACGGTGCTGTTCCACTCCATCGTGGCCGGGGTGCTGCTGCCCCAGGTCGTGCTTGCCATCCCGCAGTACCTGCTGCTCGCCCGGGTGGGGCTGACCGACAGTTACCTCGCGGTGATCCTGCCCCAGTTGTTCAATCCCTACGGGATCTACCTGTCCCGGATCTACGCCGCGGCGGCCGTCCCCGACTCGCTGCTGGACGCCGGACGGATCGACGGCGCGAGCGAGGCCAGGCTGTTCCGCTCGATCGGCCTGCGGCTGATGGCACCGGGGCTGATCACGGTGTTCCTGCTGCAGTTCATCGCGATCTGGAACAACTTCCTGCTGCCGTTCGTGATGGTGACCAGCGACAGCAGGTTCCCGTTGACGGTCGGCCTCTACAGCCTGCTCCGGCACGGCTCGGACCAGGCCTCGCTGTACTCGCTGGTGATCACCGGCACGCTGCTGTCGGTGATCCCGGTGATCGCCCTGTTCCTCTGCCTGCAGCGCTACTGGAGGATCGACCTGGTCACCGGCGGCCTCAAGTAGCCCGCAAAACCAGTGCCACTCCGCGCTGCCTCAGCCCGCCAGCGCCGCGTCGTGGCGCCTGACGAAGTCCGCCACCTCGGGCACGGCCCGGTACGGGCGGAGCCGGGTCGCGGTGTCCGCGACCATGTCCCTGATCCGGGTCGAGCGGACCCGGTCCAGCAGCGCCACCACCTGGCAGCCGCTGTCCGCCGCCGCGGCCAGCTCTCCCCGCCCGAGCTGGTCGTGCGCCAACTCGGCGGTGTAGAGCGCCCGGTTGCGCACGAAGTGCGGCTGCTGAAGCTCTATCGCGGTACGGGCGAACGTCGCGGCCCGGTCCCACTCGCCGAGCGCCGACCAGCACTGCGCCTCAAGGCCGGCCAACTCGGCATCGCCGTAGAAGGACATCCACTCCGGGTCGGCGTCCGCGGGACCGGTCTCGTACAGCCGCCGGGCCAGGGTCAGCGAGCGCTCGCAGGAGGCCCGGTCCCGGAGTTGGGACCAGCCGCCGGCCTCGCGCATCGCCAGCAGCGAGCGCAGCCGGTTGGAGCCAAGGCCGAGCGCGACCTGCTGGGCGGCCTGGGCCGCGCGCACCGCCTCGCGGGGCCGGCCGGCGTCGCGGGCCAGGAAGGCGCTGTTGCAGAAGGCATGCGCCTCAAGGCCGGGGTCGTCGGCCATCCGCGCGGTGGCCAGGGCCTCGGCGTAGAAGGAGCGGGCGTCGGCCAGCCGTCCGGAGTCGTGGGCCAGCCAGCCGACCGAGATGGCCAGCTCCCCGGCGCCGGACTGGAGCCGCTGCTCGACCCCGCGGGCGTAGGAGCCGCAGTTGAGCAACTGGTAGGCGGTGCGCAGGACATTGCCCGCGCGTTCGTAGAGGGTGTCGCCGCCGTGGACGTCGTCGAGCAGCCGGATCTCACGGACCGCCTCCTCGACCTTGCGGGCGTCGGCGGCGCCGACCCTGGTGCCGAGCGCGACCGGGTCGGGCAGCACCGCGCCGGCCGCCGTGCCCTGGTCGAGACCGAGCACGGTGGCGACGGCGGCACTGCCGCCGGACAGGAACGTGCGTCGATGCACGTCGTCGTTCTCCTCGTGGTTCCGGGCCGGGGCCTCCGGCATGCCGGCTCCGCGTCTGACCGCGCTGCGTCTGACCGTGCTGCGCGGGGCGAAGCCCAGGTCCTCCAGCGAGGCGCCGGGGAACATGTGGCGGAAGACCCGTTCGTAGGCGTAGTTGGGGCATCGGATCTCGCCGGCCTCGATCCGCCCGACATAGCGGGCGTCGCAGGAGACATGCTCCCCGATCTCGCGCGCGGACCGGCGCACGGCGGCGGCGAACTCGCCGGCCGAACGGTCTCCGCGCAGCTCGCGCATGGTGTCGTTGGGGTGGAGCCGGACGGTCGGGTCGAGGGTGTTGGTCATGACGAGCCCCCCAAGTGATGCGGGTGGTGCGGGTGGTGCGCCCCAGCGGCCCCGGAGGGCTTCGGACGGCACGACAGTACCCCCCGTAGCAATTCGAACACGCTGGGTTTCTGTGCAAATCGGACATGCAGCGGCAGATCTGCTACAAAATGCCATGACCTGCCAGCTGCCGTACCCGTGGCCCGAGGGTGTGATTCGGCGTTGAACCGGCAACAGACCGCCACTCCGCCCGATGGCGAGCGGCCGACGCGGTCAACCGAGGAGGCGTCATGTTCAACGGGGGCACCCGGCAGACGGGCACCGACCAGCGCAGCGTCGTCCCGTCCTGCGACCTGGTGAAGGTGCCGGAGCGGCAGGGCCTGGAGACCGTCGACATCCTGCGGCTCCGCGGCGGCTGCGGTCCGGTGCTGCGCGAGGACGCCGACTCGACGCTCTCGTTCGTGGTGCCGATCGGCGCCCTGGACGCCTGGCACCTGCCCGGCGTCTCCCGCACCCAGGCCCCGCCGGAGGACGACCGCAACTGGCTGCTCCCGCCCTCGCCGGAGCGGGCCCTGACCGATCCGGCCCAGCTGCGGGCCGCGCTCGGCGAAGCAGCCAGGACCCTGGCCGCCAGCGGCTCCGACGGGGCCTGACCAGCGCACCCGCCCCGGCCGCCCGCATACTGATCAGGTGGCCCGCAAGCAGCAGAACCCCAGCAGGGAACCGGTCAGGACGAAGGCGTCGGGGCCGTCGGGGACGGCGGCGGCCGAGCAGGTCGGCTCGGGACGCGCCGAGATCGTCCCCGACCGGGACCGCGGCAACGCCTGGACCCTGCTGCTCGACGGAACTCCGCAGTCCCACGTCGACCTGGACGACCCGACCCGGCTGTCCTTCGAGTACCAGCGCCGCTTCGGCCACCTGGTCGACCTCGCCGCGGAGCCGCGCCGTCCGGTCAGCGTGCTGCACCTGGGCGGCGGGGCGCTCACGCTGGCCCGTTACGTGGCGGCGACCCGGCCCCGCTCCCGGCAGCAGGTCGCCGAGATCGACACCGCGCTCACCGAGCTGGTGCGCCGGACCCTGCCACTGGACCGCAGCTGGCAGCTCCGGGTCCGCGGCGGGGACGCCCGCGAGATCCTGGCCCGCAGTCCGGAGGGCCAGGCCGACCTGGTGGTCGCCGACGTCTACAGCGGGGCACGGATCCCGGCCCACTGCGCCACGGTGGAGTTCGCCGAGCTGGCCGCGCGGGCGCTGGCGCCGGACGGCCGGTACGCCGTGAACATCACCGACGGCGGGCGGCTGGACTTCGCCCGCGGGCAGGTGGCGACCCTGCGCGCGGTCTTCCCCGAGGTCGCCCTGATCGCCGACCCGGTGCTGCTGCGCGGGCGCCGCTTCGGCAACCTGGTCCTGGTCGCCGCCCGGCAGCCGCTCCCGGTGGACGAACTGACCCGCCGGATCGCCACCGACCCGTACCCGGGCCGGATCGAGCACGGCCCCCGCCTGGTGGACTTCCAGGCAGGGGCCGCACCGGTGCCGGACAGCGGCGCGGGCCCCTCGCCCGCGCCGCCGCCGGACGCTTTCGGTTGATCCTCAGGAGACCGGGGTCAGGTGCAGGATCAGGTACTCGTAGGCCTGGCTGTTGGGGGACGGGTTGATGTAGGGGTTCGCCGAGGTGGGCCAGCCGGTGAAGTTCGCCGAGCTGTACTCGTACCAGGAGGCCCCGTAGAGCACCGGGATCGCCGGGACGTCGTCGGACATGATCTGCTGCAGTGTGTTCAGCGCGGTCTTCTCGGCGTCCGGGGTGGTCGCGTTCTGGAACGCGGCGATCGCGGTCCTGGCCTTGGGGCTGTCGTAGCGGTCGAAGTCACCGGCCGCGGTCTGGCCGATGGCCGCCGTGGTGTTGGGGTCCAGGATGAACTGCAGCCGCTGGAAGGCGGTCACGCCCTGGCCCCAGTGCAGGGCCGCGTCGAACTTGCCGCTGGTGATCGCGGCGTTCCAGCTGTTGAAGTCGAAGGCCCCGTTGGCGGAGGCGTCGAAGCCCTGCGCGTTCAGGCCCTTGACCATGGCCTGGGCGTCGCACCAGTAGTCGCTGAACGAGTTGGGGTCGATGATGGTGAACTTGACGGTCTTGCCGCCCTTGGTCCACTTGCCGCCGGTCTTGGTGTAGCCGGCGCCGGTCATCAGCGAGTCGACCGTGGCGCTGTCGGCCGCGGGCTTGAGGTCGTTGGTCTGCGCCGAGGACAGCGAGCCCTGGTCGATCGGCAGGGTCAGCCCGCCGGAGGACGAGGCGGGCAGCTCGTAGTTGGTCTCGCACTGGGTCGCCATCGACTGCCGGTCGAGGGCGGCGCTGATCGCCTTGCGCACGGCGACGTCACCGAGCGCGGGGGCGTTCTTGCTCTTGTTGTTGAGCATCAGCGACACCGTGTTCCCGGCCGGGAAGTACGGCGCGTCCGACTGGAACAGGTGGTTGTGCGCCGGGTCCTTGGCGACGAAGGCGCTCTGCACGTTGTTGATGTCGTTGCCGGTCAGGTCGATCTTGCCGGAGGCCAGCGCCAGTTCGGCGGCGTCATTGGTGGCGTAGGCGGGGAAGGAGATCCGCTTGACCTTGGGGGCGCCGCCCCAGTACGTCGGGTTGACCTTGAAGGTGACGTTCTGCGCGCTGAACTTGTCCACCACGTAGGGGCCGGTGCCGATGGCCGCGGCACTGTTGATCACCGAGGTGGTCGGGTTGGCGTTGCTGGCCCAGAGGTGCTGCGGCAGGATGATCTGGTTGCCGATGGCGACGAAGTTGGCCGACTGCGGTGAGGCGAAGTTCATCACCAGGGTGTTCGGGTCCGGCGTGGTCATGCTGGTGGTCGCCGGGACGCCGCCGGTGTTCGCGGCCGGGGTCTTCTGCAGCAGGTCGAAGGTGAACTGCACGTCGGCCGAGGTGAACGCCTGGCCGTCGCTCCACTTGACCCCGGGCCGGAGCGCCAGGGTCAGCGTCTTGTTGCCGTTGGACCAGGTGAAGCTCTTGGCCAGCCACGGGATGGGGGCCTGGTCGGACTTGAGGCTGTTGAACATGAACAGCGGCTCGTAGATGAGCGAGTTGGCGTTCTCGTTGGCGCCGAAGGCGTTGCCGTCCAGCGGGTTGAAGTCCTCGTTGAAGGAAGGGACCGGCTTGTCCTCGACCACCAGGGTCTGGACCGCGGCGCTTCCGCCGCTGCTGCTCTTGCCGGTGGGCTTGGCGCCGGAGCTGGTGCAGGCCGTCAGGCCCAGACCGACTGCGGCCACCACGGCCAGGGCCTTGATGGTGGTGGTGCGACTCATTGCGTACGCTCCTTGTGTCCGGCCGACTGGGTAGCGGCCAGTGGTGAGCGGCCACGGCGAATTCGGCCGTGGCGGGATGGGTCTGGGCTGGGTGGTTCCGAGCTGGATCGATCGCTGTGACTGCTGGTGCTGCTGTCCGGACTGCGTTGCGGACGGTGGCCTCGGACGAGTTGCAGCTCGTTCGTGGCCGGGCCCGACGGCGCCGGGTGGTCCCCGGCGCCGCCAGGGTCTGGCGGGGTCTCCCATGTCGACTCCTCTGTCTCCAGCTGTATCTGGCTGTTCCGCTGTCTCTGGTCGTTCTCTTCGGTCAGGGCAGGGCCGGCCCGGCGGCGGGGCCCCCGGGCTTGAGCGGCGCCGACTCGGCGGCCGTCCGCTCCGTGCTGTGCAGCCAGCAGGCGGCGACCTGCTCGGTGGCGACCGGCAGGGCCGGCGGCGCGGTGGTCGCGCAGACCGCCATCGCGAACGGGCAGCGCGGGTGGAACCGGCAGCCGCTCGGCGGGTTCACCAGGCTCGGCGGGGAGCCGCGGCCGCGCAGCACCGGCGGGTCGGTCCTGGCCGGGTCGGGCGCGGCGCTGAGCAGCAGCTGGGTGTAGGGGTGGGCCGGGGCGTCGGTGATCTGGGTGGCCGGTCCCGACTCGACCACCTGCCCGGCGTACATCACCACCGCGGTGTCGGCGAGGTAGCGGGCCGAGGCGATGTCGTGGGTGACGTAGAGGATGGCGAGGCGCTCACGCTCGCGCAGTTCGTCGAGCAGGTTGAGCACGCCCAGCCGGATCGACACGTCGAGCATGGAGACCGGCTCGTCGGCGAGCAGCACCCGTGGTTCCACGGCCAGGCCGCGGGCGATGGCGACGCGCTGGCGCTGGCCGCCGGACAGCTCGTGCGGGAAGGAGTCGATGAAGCGCTCGGCCGGGCTGAGCGCCACCCGCTCCAGCAACTGCCGGGTCCTGGAGTCGAGGTCGTCCCGACCGGCGCGGCGGTGCAGCTTCAGCGGCCGTTCCAGGTGGTAGCGCACGCTGTGCACCGAGTTGAGCGAGGAGAAGGGGTCCTGCAGCACCAGGTGCACCATCCGGGTGTAGGCCCGGCGGGCCTTGGCGCTGCTGCCCACCGGCTGCCCGTCCAGCAGGAGTTCGCCGGAGGTGGGGGTGATCAGCTGGGTCAGCAGCCGGGCCAGGGTGGACTTGCCCGAGCCGCTCTCGCCGACCACCGCGGTCACGGTGGCCTCCGGCAGCGCCAGCGAGATGTCCTCGACCGCGTGCACCACCTGGCGGCCACGGGTCGGGCCGAGCTGGTGGACCGGGAAGTGCTTGGTGAGCCGGCGGGCCTCCAGGGCCGGAGTGCCGGGGCGCTTCGGGCCGTGGACGACGACCGGTCCTTCCGTGCGGGTCGGCGTCACTGGTCGCTCCCGAAGGTGGTGGCGGGGGCGGCGGGAGCGCTCCCGTACTGGGCGGAGTGGTGCCGGGCGAGCTGCTCCGGCGGCGGCTGGGCGCCGTCCTGCAGCCAGCAGGCGGCGACCCGGGGTTGGTCGGGGCGGTCCCCGGCAAGGCGGGCGGCCTGGGCCGACTCGGCCGCCGGGAGGACCAGCTCGGGGACATCGGTGCGGCAGCGGTCCACGGCGAAGGAGCAGCGCGGGTGGAACGCGCAGCCGCCGGGCAGCGCGGTGAGCGAGGGGGGCGAGCCGGGGATGCCCTCCATCCGCACCTTGGCGCCGTGCAGCGCCGGGAAGGAGTTGAGCAGGCCCAGACTGTAGGGGTGCCGGGGGGCGTGGAACAGCTCGTCCGCCCCGGCCCGCTCGACGATCCGCCCGGCGTACATGATGGCGATCGAGTCGGCCAGTTCGATCAGCAGCGACAGGTCGTGGGTGATGAAGACGATGGCGAAGCCGAGCCGCTCCCTGAGCAGCATCAGCTCCTCCAGGATCTCCCGCTGGGTGACCACGTCCAGGGCCGTGGTCGGCTCGTCCATGATCACGATCTGCGGTTCCAGCGCCAGTGCCATGGCGATCATCACCCGCTGCCGCATCCCGCCGGACAGCTCGTGCGGGTAGCTGCGCAGCCGGTCGGCGCTGATGCCGACCATGCGCAGCAGTTCGACCGCGCGGTCACGCCGGGCGGCGGCGTCCATCTGCCGCCGGTGCGCCTTGAGCACGTCGGTGAGCTGGGCGTCGATCCGGGCCACCGGGTTGAGCGCGTGCATCGCGCTCTGGAACACCACGGCCAGCTGGGACCAGCGGATCTGACGCAGCTTCACCATGTCGGCGGCGAGCAGGTCCACGGTCTCGGCGTAGCTGACGCCGTCCGGGTCGCCGCCGTGCGGACGGTTGTGGAACAGCACCTCGCCGCCGCTGATCACGCCGGGGGCGCGGAGCAGCCGGGTCAGCGCGTAGGCCAGGGTCGACTTGCCGGAACCGCTCTCTCCGGCCAGCCCCAGCACCTCCCCGCGGTGCAGGGTCAGCGAGGCGTCGGTGACGGCGCGGACCGCGTTGGCGCCGACGCCGTAGTCGACGCACAGGCCGCGGACTTCGAGCACGGCCTCGGTCGTGGCGGTGGGGACGCTCACTGGGACTTTCCTTCCACGACGGTGCGGGCGGTGGGCTCGGTGCGCGGGCCGCCCACCACAGCGGTGAACGGTTCGCCGTCGTCCGGGCCGGTTGCGGCGGCGGGAGCGGCGGCGGTGCGCAGCACCGGGGTCAGCCCGAGCGTGTAGCGCACGCCCTTGCGGTTGTTCCTGGCCGAGCGCAGCCGGGGGTTGATGACCTCGTCGATGCCGAAGTTGAGCAGCGACAGCGCGATCCCGACCAGGGCCACGCACAGTGCGGGCGGCGCGTACCACCACCAGTAGCCGGCGATCAGCGCGCTGTCCGACTGCGCGGTGTTGAGCATGGTGCCCCAGGTGGTGGTGGCCGGGCTGATGACGCCCAGCCAGGACAGCGACACATAGGCGCCGATGCCGTAGACCACGGTGAAGATGAACGAGGAGGCGAGGATCGGCAGCAGGTTCGGCAGGATCTCGAAGACGATGATCCGGGGCTTGCGCTCGCCGATCACCCGGGCCGACTCGACGTAGTCCTGGTTCCGCAGCGCCAGGGTCTGCGCCCGCAGCACCCGGGCCCCCCAGGCCCAGGCGGTCAGCGCGATCACCGCGCCGATGAGCAGCGGGTTGTCGGTGTCCTTCACCGGCAGCGGGCGCATCGCGACCATCAGGATCAGCAGTCCCGGCAGCGCCAGGAAGATGTTGGCCAGGATCGACAGCACCTCGTCGACCCAGCCGCCGACGTAGCCGGCGGTCACCCCGATCAGCACCGACAGGAAGGTCGCGATCAGACCGGCCACGAAGGAGATCAGCAGGGTGTCCCGGCCGCCCGCGAGGACCTGCGAGAACACGTCGTGCTGCTGCTGGTCGGTGCCCAGCCAGAACTTCCCGGACGGCGGCAGCGGGGTGCTGGTGGTGGTGGACGCCTGCCAGTCCGGGCTGTGCGGGGCGAGCATCGGACCGAAGATCGCGACCAGTGCGAACACGATCAGGATCGACGCGCCGATGATCACCTTGGGCGAGCGGGGCAGGCGCGGTCCGCGCTTGCCCCGCTCGACTCCGGGTGCGTCAGCGGTGGTGTCGGGCGCGGAGGCCACGGTGGGAACGGCCATCGGTCATGCCTCCTTGCGGGCGCGCGGGTCGAGGATCACATAGGCGATGTCCGCCAGCAGGTTCGCGCCCAGCACGGTGAAGGTGACCACCAGCAGGATGCCCTGCATCATCGGGTAGTCGGTGTTGAGCACGGCGTTGTAGATCTCGTAGCCCACGCCGGGGTAGGAGAAGACGATCTCGGTGACGATGGAGCCGGTCACCACCAGGCTGATCGACAGCGCGAAGTTGGAGATGCTGGGCAGGATCGCGTTGCGCGCCGCCACCATGACGACCTTCCACTGCGGCAGGCCCTTGGCCGCCGCGACCAGGACGTAGTCCTCGTCCATGGTGGTGATCATCATATTGCGCATCCCGATGATCCAGCCGGCGATGGACGCCAGCGCCACCGTGGCGGCCGGGAGCGTCCCGTGCTCGACCACGCTGGTGATGAAGGGTCCGTTCCAGCCTTGCACCAGGTCGGAGTTGCGCCCGGTCTCGTAGCCGCCGGCGAACGGGAACAGCTTCCAGTAGAAGCCCGCCGTGAGCAGCAGCAGGAACGCCAGGATGAAGTAGGGGATCGACTGGAAGAAGGTCGCCACCGGCAGCAGCGCGTCCAGCACGCCGCTGCGGCGCCAGCCCACGATGATCCCGAGCAGTGTGCCGAGCAGGAAGGCGACCACGGTGGCCGTGCCGATCAGGCCGATGGTCCAGGGCAGGTCGTTGCCGAGCACCGAGGTCACCGAGACCGACTTGGAGGTCGAGGTGCCCAGGTCGCCGTGCAGCAGGTGGCCCAGGTAGGAGCCGTACTGCGAGAGCAGGCTCTGCTTGCTGTCAAGCCCGTACTGGGCGGCGAGCGCCTTCAGTTGGGCCGGGGTGATGTTGGAGGTCCTGATGTTGGAGAGGATGGCCTGCAGGGCGTCGCCGGGCAGCATCCGGGGCAGGAAGAAGTTCAGGGTGACGGCGGCGAAGGCGGCTATCGCGTAGAAGCCGAGTCGGCGCAGGACGGTGGTCAACGTCGGCTCCTCTCAGGAGATCTGGTGCCACACGGACGGAGTCGGGTCGGGTGGGCAGCCGCAGCTCTCACGGCGGATCAGCTGGGTCGGCAGGACGAAGTCGCGGGTGGTGCCGTCGGACGCCGGCGCGGTGCGGGCCGGTTCATCGGCTGTGATCATGCTGTGGAGAACCTCGAAGGCTTTGGCGCCGATCTCCCTGATGGGCTGGCGCACGGTGGTGAGCTGGGGGCGGAGGTGCCGGGCGAAGGGCAGGTCGTCGAATCCGGTGACGGCCACATCGTTGGGGACGTCGAGGCCTTGTTCGGCCAGGGCGTGGATGACGCCCAGGGCGGTCTGGTCGTTGGCGCAGGCGATGGCGCGGGGAAGGGTGGCGCCCAGGGCGATCAGGCCGCGGACGATCTGCACCCCGCCGCCCGCCGAGTAGTCGCCCTGCCAGGCCGGGCCGGTCAGGCACTCCCCGCCCAGGGCTCTGACCTCGGCGGTGAAGCTGCGGCTGCGGACGATGTTGTCCGGGCTGTCGGCATGTCCGGCGATGTAGGCCAGCCGCCGGTAACCGTGGTCCTGGACCAGGTGGCGGGCCATCTCCCGCATGCTCCCGGCGCTGTCGCCGCGGACATTGACCACCGCGCCGCCCTCTGCGCCGGCCAGGGTGACCACCGGCACGGTTCTGGCGATGTTGGCGATCCCGGTGGGTGAGAGCACCTGGTCGTGCAGGATCAGCCCGTCGCACTTCCCGGCGATGGTCATGATCCGGTTCGCCAGGGTGTGCTCGTCGATGTTCACCGAGCTGACCAGCAGGTCGTAGCCGCGACGCTGAGCGACGATCTCGATGCCCCGGTTGATCTGGTCGCCGAACAGCAGGCTCTCGGCCTCGTCCTCGAAGATCCCGCCGTCGTCGATGCCGTAGACCCGGCGGAAGACGACTCCCACCACCTGCTTGAGCCGGCTGCTGAGCGCTCGTGCCGCACCGTCGGGGACGAAGCCCAGCTCGCTGATCGCCTTGAGCACCCGGTCCCTGGTGGCCGGACGCGGATTGTCCCGGCCGTTCAGCACCCGTGACACCGAGGCGATCGAGACACCGGCACGGCGGGCGACATCGTAGATCGTCGGCGTCGTTCCGGAGCCTGCTCGTGTGTCCATTCGGGCGTCCTCGGATTTTCCGTAAGCGCTTACTGGCGGTGTTCTGGGTTGAAGGTAGGGCCGGGCCCGCACCGCCGCAAGAGTTGATGTCGCTGCCGTTACGGTGATGTGACTTTTCTTCAGGAACTGTGGGCTGAATGCTCGACCATCGTTCAGGAAGTCAACACGCGGGGACGCGGGTGCGGCCGACCGCAATCAGCTTCTACCTGCAGAGTTCTTTCGGTGCAGCGGATATGAGGTCCCGTCATATCGAGCTTACGGCTTCGGTTCCTGAACGTTGGGGCCGGAACCGGTTCCGTCGGCGGGCCGGGTCGACGGCCCCGCGACGACGGCCGCGCGGGCCGCGGAGACGCGCGTGGACGGGTCACGCGTGCGTCTGGAAGCGCTTACTCCGACGATCAGTCAGTGCTGCGCGGAAGGCCCCGGTGCTTGTACACGGCGATGCCCGCCAGCAGCAGGCCGCAGCCGATCGGAACGATCCCGGGGATGCCCTGGCCGGCTCCGCCGCCGACCTCGTGCGCGCCGGGGACCGGCATCCGCGCCTCCTCCGCGGCGGGCCGGGCGGTCGGCCCCGCCGCCGCCCAGGCCGGTGAGCCGACGACGGCCAGCAGGAGCGCGAGCGCGCAGGACCGGCGCAGCAGGTACGGACGCGTGGCCATGGTGAGGTGCTCCCTCGGTACGTGCAGGGCGCGCGTCAGAGCCGGCGCGCCGCTCCCCGTGGGAACGACCGCCGACACGCTCCGTTACGACAGCGGTCGCAGGAGCCCCCTTTCGTGTGGGGCGGTGCCGACCCTCAGCGGCACCGCCCACACGCCCCGGTCGAGGTCAGGGTGCCGACCGGGAGACCGCGTTGCGCCGGATCGTCTCCGTGTACCAGCGGGCGCTGGACTTGGGGATGCGACGCTGGGTCGGATAGTCGACGTACACCGCGCCGAAGCGCTTGCCGTAGCCGTACGCCCACTCGAAGTTGTCCATCAGCGACCACAGGAAGTAGCCGCGGACGTCGGCGCCCCCGGCGATCGCGGCGTGCACCGCGGCGAGGTGGCCGTGCAGGTAGCCGATCCGCTCCGGGTCGCGGACCTCGCCCTCGGGGTTGACGTAGTCGTCGAAGGCCGCGCCGTTCTCGGTGATCATCATGGGCAGGCCGGGGTGCTCGGCGGCGATCCTGGCGAGCAGGTCGTGCAGCCCGGAGGCGTCGATGCTCCAGTTCATCGCGGTGCGCTGGCCCGGGGGCTGGTGGAAGAGCACGTCCTCGGCGCCCGGCCAGGGCGAATGGTCGCTGATGCCGTGGGCGTCGTTGCGCGCGTTCTCGGCGGCGGAGGCGCCGGTCCCGGTTCCGGCCGAGACCAGGGTCGGGGCGTAGTAGTTGATGCCGAGCAGGTCGATCGGGGCGGAGACGGCGGCCAGGTCGCCCGGCTGCACCAGGGAGTCCCAGTCGACCAGGTGGGCGGTGTCCTGGCGCAGGTCGGCCGGGTACTCCCCGTCCAGGATCGGGCCGAGGAAGACCCGGTTGCCGATCGCGTCGATCCGGCGGGCTGCCTCGACGTCGGCCGCGGAGTCGCTGAGCGCGCGGACCTGGTGCAGGTTGAGCGTGATCGACAGCTGCGGGTCGGCGCTCGCCGGGAGCGCGGCGCGCAGGGCGGCGACGGCCCGGCCGTGGCCCAGGTTGAGGTGGTGCGCGGCCTGCAGCGCGTGCGCCGGATCGGTGCGTCCGGGGGCGTGCACGCCGGAGCCGTAGCCCAGATAGGCGCTGCACCAGGGCTCGTTGAGGGTGGTCCAGTAGCGCACCCGGTCGCCGAGCGCGTCGGCCATGATCGCGGCGTACTCGCCGAAGCGTTCCGCGGTGTCGCGGGCCGGCCAGCCGCCGGCGTCCTCCAACTCCTGGGGCAGGTCCCAGTGGTAGAGCGTGGCCACCGGGGTGATCCCGGCGCCGAGCAGCTCGTCGGTGAGCCTGCGGTAGAAGTCGAGGCCGCGCTCGACGGCCGGGCCGCGCCCGGTCGGCTGCACCCGGGGCCAGGACACCGAGAAGCGGTAGGCCTTCAGGCCGAGCTCCGCCATCAGCGCGACGTCGTCGCGGTAGCGGTGGTAGTGGTCGGCCGCGATGTCGCCGGTGTCGCCGTTGCGGACCCGCCCGGGGGTGTGGCTGTAGGTGTCCCAGATCGAGGGGGTCCGGCCGTCCTCGGCCGCCGCGCCCTCGATCTGGTAGGCGGCGGTGGCGGCGCCCCAGAGGAAGCCGGTGGGGAAGTGCAGGAGCCCGTCGTCGGCGCCGGACGGCTGCACACGGGGACGGGGGAGGGCTGTCGTCTCGGCTGTGGCGGCGAGCGGGTGGACTGCGGTCATACGGGAGCGCTCCCAATGGTAGGTGCGGTTCGCAGGGCAGGCGTCAGCGCGCGCTGCCCGGCGTTCGCCAGGATCGGCGAGGCGGGGCATTCGCGCAGGTGTCACGGGGGCGAGGCGCTGCCAGGGCGGTGCCTCGCCCTGGGAGCGCTCCCAATCTCTGACGCCATGGTCGTGCCTCACCGGAAGGGTGTCAAGGCATCCTCCGGTCGGGTTGCCCCGGAGCGTCGTGGTGATCTCCCGGGCGCGCCGGGCTGGTGGTCGGCGGTGCGCTCCCCTAGGATGGGAGCGCTCCCAAAGGAACCTGTGCAGGTCAGGGAATTCCGCGCACCGGAACGGCTACTGTGCGACTCGTACGGAGCGGAATCAGGAGGACGAGCGATGGCCCATGTCGGGGAGAGGCCTGCGCGGCGGGGATCGGCCCGCCCGACGCTGGAGGCCGTGGCGCAGCTCGCCGGGGTCGGCCGGGGGACGGTGTCCCGCGTGGTCAACGGCTCGCCCGGGGTCAGCGACCAGGCCAGGGCCGTGGTCGAGCGCGCCATCGCCGAACTCGGCTATGTGCCCAACCGGGCCGCCCGGACCCTGGTCACCAGCCGCACCGACGCGGTCGCGCTGGTCATCCCGGAGACCGAGACCCGGCTCGCCTCCGAGCCGTTCTTCGCCGAGATCATCCGCGGCGTGGCCAGTGAACTGTCTGACACCGACATGCAGTTGCTGCTGATCCTGATCCGCACCGCGCAGGAGCGCGAGCGCTTCGCCGCCTACCTCAGCGGACACCGGGTGGACGGCGTGATGCTGGTCTCGGTGCACTCCGAGGACCCGCTGGTCGAGCTGCTGGAGCGGACCGGAGTGCCCGCCGTCCTCGGCGGTCGGCGCTCGGAACTGGAGTCGCTCAGCTATGTGAACCCGGACAACGTCGGCGGCGCCTGGGCCGCGGTGCGGCACCTGGCCGGCCTCGGGCGGACCCGGATCGCCACGGTGACCGGGCCGCCGGACATGGAGGGCGCGCGCAGCCGTCTGGAGGGCTACCGCAAGGGCCTGGAGGAGGCCGGGCTGCGGCCCGTCGACGAACTGGTCGGCCGCGGCGACTTCAGCGAGGACTCCGGTGCGCGGGCGATGCGCGACCTGCTGCAGCGGAGCCCGGACCTGGACGCGGTGTTCGCCGCCTCCGACCTGATGGCGGTGGGCGCGATGCGGGTGCTCAGGGAGCAGGGGCGGCGGATCCCGGAGGACGTGGCGGTGGTCGGCTTCGACGACTCCCCGATCGCCCGGCACACCGACCCGCCGATGACCACGGTCCGGCAGTCCAGCGAGGAGATGGGCCGGGCGATGGCCCGGCTGCTGCTGGAGGAGATCGCGACGCCCAGCCGGACCCACCGCCAGATCATCCTGACCACGGAGCTGGTCCGCCGCGACTCCGCCTGAGCCGCGGTCGCGGTCGCGCCGGTCCGGCCGGGTGCGCCGGTCCGGCCGGTCGGACCGGTGATCCCGGACGGTTCCGTACTGTTCCGGCGGCGCGGACCGGCGAGTAGCGTGGAAACCGGGCCGCACGGCGCGACCTGGTTTTCTTCGCGGTTTCGTCCGCTGGACCGGGGTGACGAGAAGATGCTCGTGGTGGATGTCGTGCTGGGCGTGCTGGGGGCGGGTGCGCTGTGGCTGGCCACCGGCGTCCGGGTGGTGCAGCAGTTCGAGAAGGGCGTGGTGTTCCGCTTCGGCCGGGTGCGCCGCGTGATCAAGCAGCCGGGACTCCACCTGCTGATCCCGGTCGCGGACCGGATGCGCAAGGTCAACGTCCAGATCATCACCATGCCGGTGCCCGCGCAGGAGGGCATCACCCGGGACAACGTGACGGTCCGGGTGGACGCGGTGGTCTACTTCCGGGTCGAGGACCCGGTGCTGGCCACGGTGAACGTGCAGAACTACACCTTCGCGATGTCGCAGGTCGCGCAGACCTCGCTGCGGTCGATCATCGGCAAGAGCGAGCTGGACGAACTGCTCACCAACCGGGAGCCGCTCAACCAGGGCCTGGAGCTGATGATCGACAGCCCGGCGATCGGCTGGGGCGTCCACATCGACCGGGTGGAGATCAAGGACGTCGCGCTGCCTGAGTCGATGAAGCGCTCGATGTCCCGGCAGGCGGAGGCCGAGCGTGAGCGGCGGGCCAGGATCATCACCGCCGACGGTGAGTTCCAGGCGTCCCGCAAGCTCTCGGACGCGGCCTCGATCATGAGCGCCACCCCGGCCGCGCTGCAGCTGCGTCTGCTGCAGACCGTGGTGGAGGTCGCCGCGGAGAAGAACTCCACGCTGGTACTGCCCTTCCCGGTGGAGCTGCTGCGCTTCTTGGACGGGGCGACCCCGGACTCGGCCAAGTCCCCGCCGCTGGTCTCGGCGGTGGCCGCGGCGGCAGCGGCGCTGGCCAAGCAGCAGCAGGACGAGCCGGAGGAGCTGGAGGCGGGGGTGGTGCCCCCGGTGCCGGAGATCCCCGACGCCCCGGAGGTGGACGACATCGCGCTGGCCGAGGTCGACCTCGAAGACCTGCAGATCGAGGGCGTCCAGCGGCCCGAGGGCGTCCAGCGGCCGGCGCAGGAGTAGGCGCGCACGCCTGGGGTGCAGCCTGAGGTGCTTCATCGGGCGGGTGTCCTATCGCGGGTAGCGGCGCGGGTCGCTGGAGTGCGGGGCGCGCGGCTTCGGATCGAGGTCGCAGGCCTGGCAGCGGACCACGGTGCCGCCGGCCCCGGCGTCGCTGTGGATCTCGGCGACCACCCGGGCATCCGGGGTCCAGGTCTCACAGCGGTGGCAGTAGCCCGCGGCGGTGCCGCTGGGCTCGTCCACGTCGTTCACGGGGACTCCCCGGCTTCCTGGCCTGCTTCCCGGCCCGTTTCCTGGTCATCGCTGTCCAGGTGGCATACGCAGCCGCAGGGGACCGGCATCCAGCCGAGGACCGGATGCCGGTAGCCGGGCGCCCGGCAGGACCGGCAGCCGTCCCGGAAGTCCGGGTCGGTGCGGCCGATCCGGCACTCGGGGGTGAGGTACCCGCGCGGTGGGTCCGGCGACGGATCCGGCGGCGAGTGCTCCGGTCGGGACGCCCTGGGGTCTCTGGGGTCCGGCGGCGCCGGGCACGGTTCGCGCCGTGGTGGCGACTGCTGCTGCGGTGCGGTGGTCATGGAGGGTTCCTCCTGTCACGGAGCTCGACCCACAGGGTCTGCGAGTCGTCCTCGGCGCGGTCGTGCCCGTAGGTGTCCGAGAGCGGAAGCGCGGCGAGGGCGGCCAGAACGGTGAGGCGCGCGGGTTCGGAGAGGTCGGCGGGAATCGCTACGGTGATCCGGGTGACCTCGGGGTCTTCGCTGGTGCGGGGCTCCTGCCCGGTCGCCGCCGAGAGCCGGGCGGCCACATCGATCGCCCGCGCGGTTCGTGAGCCCACTGCTCTCCCCCCTGTACGCACCCGTACGTAGCTGTACGCGCGTGGTCACGTATAGTGTTCCTGATGGATCAGCTTGGACCTAATGGATTAGGTTGTCAACGTCCGGTGAAGTCCACCACTCGCATACGCGCTCCGGCGCAGGTGTGAGCAGCATGGAGAGCCCGCATGCCACGAGAGGCCCCGTATCTCCAGGTAGCCGACGACCTGCGCAGCCGTATCCAAGCCGGCGAGTGGGCCGTCGGGGAGAAACTGCCCGGTCGCAGCGTTCTCGCCGAGGACTACCTGGTCGGCGCCAATGTGATCCAGCGCGCCACCGAGCGCCTCATCATCGAGGGCGTCCTCGAAGGACGTGCCGGATCCGGCACGTTCGTCCGCTCGCCGCGCGACCGGCTGCGCATGGTCCGCTCCAGCCCGCGCGACCGCGTCGACGGCAGCCCGTTCCGCGCCGATATGCGCGAGCAGGGACGCACCGGGACCTGGGAATCCCACAGCGCGGTGCGCTGCCCCGCGCCCAAGCACATCGCGGCCCGCCTCGGCGTCGACGAGGGCGACCTGTGCGTCCGTACCCAGTACGAGTTCTTCGCAGACGGCATGCCGGTTCAACTCTCCGATTCCTGGGAGCCCATGGCCATCACCGACGGCACTCCGGTCCTGCTGCCCGAGTCCGGGCCGCTGGCCGGGCGCGGTGTGGTCGAGCGGATGCGCTCGATCGGGATCGCCGTCGGCTACGCCTTCGAGGTGCCGAGGCCTTCACGCGCCACCCAGGAGCAAGCCAACCTGCTCGGCATCTCCCTCGGGGAACTGCTGACGATCATCGAGCGCACCTACTACGACGCGGACGACCGCCCGGTCGAGACCGCCGACGTGGTCGTCCCCGACCTGCGCTGGGAGATCGCCTACGAGGTGACCGTCGACCGGGAGTGACGCGGCGTCGGAAAAAACTCAAGGCCCTGACCATTTCCCCGGTCAGGGCCTTGAACAGATGGGGTGAGTGACGGGACTTGAACCCGCGACACCCGGGATCACAACCCGGTGCTCTGCCAGCTGAGCTACACCCACCATCTGTCTCGCGCTTGTCGCGCTGACGGAGATAACTCTACAGGATCCGGAAGGGTGCTCTCGACCGACTTACCGGTTCGGATCGAAGCCCCGGGGGAGCGCGTCGGAGCAGGTCAGGCGGGGGGAGTTCGGGGCAGGGGGGTTCAGCCCTGGGGGAGTTGGTGCCGGGCTGCGATCGCCCTGGCGATCTCGGTGTCCGGTCCCGGCTGGGCGACGAACACCGCCTCCCGGTAGAACCTCAACTCCGCGATGCTCTCCCGGATGTCCGCGAGGGCGCGGTGGTTGCCCACCTTCTTGGGGCTGTTGTAGTAGGCGCGGGGGTACCAGCGGCGGGCCAGCTCCTTGATCGAGGAGACGTCCACGATCCGGTAGTGCAGGTGGGTCTCCAGGGCCGGCATGTCCCGGGCCAGGAAGCCCCGGTCGGTGCCGACCGAGTTGCCGCAGAGCGGCGCCTTGCCCGCTTCCGGTACGTGCTCGCGGATGTAGGCCAGCACCCGGGCCTCGGCCTCGGCCAGGGTGACGCCCTGGTCCAGTTCCTCCAGCAGCCCCGAGGAGGTGTGCATGGCCCGGACCACGTCCGGCATCCCGGCGACCGCCTCGGCCGGGGGCCGGACGACGATGTCGACGCCGTCGCCCAGGATGTTCAGCTCGGAGTCGGTGACCAGGGCCGCGACCTCGACCAACGCGTCCGTCTCCAGGCTGAGCCCTGTCATCTCGCAGTCGATCCAGACCATGCGATCGTTCACGTGCTTCACCGTCCCTGTGGAAGTGCGCGGCAGGGGACCGGGCGGTCCCGCAGGGTCGATCATCTGTCGGATCGCCTGCAAAGCAAACCCGGCACGACCCGGCGGTGCGCCGCGGCTTCGCTCGAACCCCCGCCGCCGCTTCGCTCCGACCCCCGCCGCCGCGCCCCGTCGGCTACTCGCTGACGCGGCGCTGGACGGCCGCCCAGGCTGCGTCGGGGTGTCCGCGCGCGGGCAGGCCGACCCGGGGCTCGACCGGGCCCTCGCGCCTGCCGCGGGCGCCGCCGTCGGTACGGCTGTCCTCGGCGGCCGAGTGGTCGGCCGGGTCCGGACGGCCGCCCTGCCGGGCCCGGTCCTGCGGTCGCGGGAGCCGCTCGCCCCTGCCGTCGGACGGGCCCGGCTGGACCGGGACCGTCCCGGTCGGCAGCCCGGCGGCGAGCAGCCCGTGGCCGTCGTCGGCCGCGCCGCCGCCCTGGCTCGGCACCATGGGCCCGGTGCCGGTGGTCCCGGTGCCCGTGGCCCCGGCCCCGGGCGTCCCGCGGCCAGGAGCGCCGTCGGCGCCTGCGGCCTGCGGCCTGCGGGAGCGGAAGGTGGTCCGGTAGACCGCCGGAGACACCCCCAACTGCCGTCGGAAATGGCCGCGCAGGGCCACCGGGGAGCGGAAGCCGCAGCGCCGGGCGACCTCGTCCACCGAGGCCTCGGTGGTCTCCAGCAGCCGCTGCGCCTGCAGCACCCGCTGCGAGATCAGCCACTGCAGCGGCGCGCTACCGGTGAGCGAGCGGAACCTGCGGTCGAAGGTGCGCCTGCTCATGTAGGCGCGGGCGGCCAGCGCCTCCACGTCGAACTGCTTGGAGAGGTTGTCCAGGGCCCAGGTCACGACCTCGGCGAGCGGGTCGTTGCCGATCTCCTCCGGTAAAGACCTGTCGATGTACTGGGCCTGGCCGCCGGTCCTGCGGGCCGGCACGACCAGGCGGCGGGCCAGCGCGGCGGCTGCCTCGGCGCCGTGGTCGGTGCGCACCACGTGCAGGCAGAGGTCGATCCCGGCGGCGGTGCCGGCGCTGGTCAGCACGTCGCCGTCGTCGATGAACAGCTCCCTGGGGTCGACCTGGACCTGCGGGTAGCGCTTGGCGAGGGTCGGCGCGTACATCCAGTGCGTGGTGGCCGGGCGGCCGTCCAGCAGCCCGGCCGCGGCCAGCACGAAGGCCCCGGTGCACAGGCCGATGATCCTGGCCCCCTCGTGGTGGGCCTTGCGCAGGGCGGAGAGCGCCTCCGGTGGCGGGAGTTGGGCGGCCGAGCGCCAGGCCGGGACGACCACGGTGCCGGCGCGGGCCAGCGCCTCCAGGCCGAACGGGGCGGTCATGGTCAGCCCGCCGGTGGTGGCCAGCGGTCCCTCCTCGCCCGCGCACACCAGCAGCCGGTAGCGGGGGACACCGGCGTCCTGCCGGTCGACGCCGAAGACGGAGAGCGGGATGGAGCTCTCGAAGATCGGCCCGCCGCTGAACAGCAGCACGGCGACGATCTCGGGGCGGCGCCGTCCCGACAGCTTGCGGGCGGGCGCCGGGAGGGGCGCCTCGGTGGCGGCCGGCCCGCCGGCGGCCCCCGCGTCCTGGCCCGCGTCGCCCGTGCCGGCGGCTGCTGCGGCGTTCCTGCTGACCCTGCTCAAGGCGCTCCGGCCCCCCTCGGTCGTGTGCGCCGCCGACGCGACCGGTGTCCCGGCCGGCTCCGCCCCGTCGACCTCCGGGACTGCCGACCGCACGGTCGTCGCCTGCGGCGTCATGCTGCTGCTTCGGTCCTGCGCTGCACTTCGAGGCCCCCGCTCTCGCCAAGATCGAATCTACTGTGTCCAGGGTTGCTGGTGCGACAAGTTCACCATCCGACGCTATGTCGATAAGGCAATTTGGCGTGAAGCATTCGATCACCGAGAGTGGCATCCGTCGGGCCGTCGGGGAAGGGGGCGTGTCCGGCACTGGCCAGTTGTCGCACGGTCGCCGGTTCGGTCGGGGAGAGTCCGCTGCTCAGCGCCCGGCGCTGGGCTGCGGTTATGGCCAAACAACGGAGGTCGTCGCGAAGTTGACCGAAAAGCAGCTATGGGGAGCACAGGAGGGTGCAAGGAGGCACGAGGGGCGCGCATGGGGCGCATGAACAGGCACGGTTCCGGGGAAGCCAGGGGCGCGGGGGACGCAAATGCTGTGCCGGGTAGCCGAAAATCTACGAACCACCGTCAGTTGTCGGCCGTCGGGGCCCGGGTAGGGTCGTCCGGGTGGACCGATCGAGTGGCCTCGAACTGGCCAATGACAACGCGGCGAGGCACTGGCTGGCGATGGCCGGCATCCAGGGCTGGGAGACCCGGACCGGGCCCGGCTACACGGCGGTGCGCTGTGAGGGGGATCCGGGCGACAGCCACCGGGTCGTGCTCACCCGGCGGCCGGCCGACCCGGTCGCGCTGAGCCGGGAGTTGCTCACGCTGTTCCGGGACTGGGAGACCGGCAGTCTCTGTCTGGAGGACCCCTACGCCGCGCTCGACCTCTCCGGGCACGGCTGCGAGCGGGCCCTGCCGATGGCGGTGATGGTCAGACCGCCCGGTCCGGTCCCGGAGCGGGGGCCCGGCACGGGTGTCGTCAGGGCAGCGGGGGAGCGGGGCGGCCCGGCTTCCGGTGCGGCGGTTCGCGCGGGCGGGCCGGGCGGCACGGCGGTTGAGGCGGTTGAGGCGGTTGAGGCAGCCAAGACGGCGGCCGGATCGTCTGCAGCGTTCGAGGCGGCGGCTGAGGCGGCGGTCGGACCGGTGGTCGAGGTGTTCCAGGCGCGCACCGAGGAGGATCTCGCCGCGGCGGAACGGGTGGTGGTCGAGGGCTTCCCGATGCCCGCGCGGATGCCGCTGCGCCGGGGACGGATGTTCCCCGCGTCGCTCGACGCGCTGGAAGGACGCCGCCTCTGGCTGGCACGGCGCGGCGGCGAACCGGCCGGGGGCTGTGTCTCCTGGGACGACGGCGCCGCCGTCGGGATCTACTGGGTCGCGGTGCTGGAGCGGCACCGCTCGTACGGGGTGGCCCGAGCGGTGCTGACAGAGGCGCTCAGGGCCCACCCGGACCGGGCGGCCACGTTGACCGCGACCCTGCTCGGCGAACCCCTCTACCGCAGGCTGGGCTTCGTCGAGCAGGGAGTCACCACCTGGTGGCGCTATCCGGGCACGGTAGTGCGCTGAACCCCGCCGTGGCGGCACGGGTGGCCCGGCCGGTCACGCGCCGCGGCGACGGGGACGGCGACGGGCGCGGGGACAGTCACGGCGACGGGCGCGGCGGCGACGGCGGCGGGGGAGAGCACGCGGGCGAAGGCGGGGACGGGTGTCGCGGGCGCCGTCGCCTCCGTCGCCGTCGTGGGCGGTGACGCGGATGCAGATGCGACTGGTGACGCAGTTGGTGACGCGAGGACGCGGCTGACCGCCTCGGGGAGGCCGGCGGCGGTCAGCGTCGGGTGGTAGCCGGTCTCCGGCCAGGCGCGGCCGTGCGCCAGCCAGACGCTGCGGATGCCCGCCACCGCGGCCCCGGCGATGTCAGCGGGTGCGTGGTCGCCGACCATCCACGCCTCGGCGGTCCAGTCGATCCCGGGGTCGATCCCGCAGCGGCCCGCGGCCAGGGTGAAGATCCGCGGGTCCGGCTTGGCGCAGTCCACCTCCTCGGAGATGATCCAGCCGTCCACCAGCTCGGCCAGGCCGGTCCGTTCGATCTTGGCCCGCTGCTGGTCGGTGGCGCCGTTGGAGACGATGCCGAGGGTCCAGCCGGCCGCGCGGGCCTCCCGCAGGGCGTCGAGGTGGGCGGTGGGGCAGCGGATCAGGGCGGTGACGGTGTCCCGGTAGTCCGCCAGCAGCGGTTCCAGCCGCTGGGAGAGCCCGTACCGGTCCGCCGCCGCCCGCAGCAGGACCCGGCGGTCCAGGTAGCCGCCGCAGTCCAGCGTCATGAACCAGCCGAGATCGCCGGGGGGCAGGGAACGGTCGGCCAGGAACCGCTCGGCCCAGCTCTGGAAGGCCTCGTTCCGATTGACCAGGGTGTTGTCGAGGTCGAAGAGCAGTAAGGGCGACATGAGGGGCATCGTGGCATTTCTCTGGCATATGCACGAGGCATATCACCTGCTCTGACCGAAAATCGGTTGCGCAATCGCCGAGTCGGTGCAGTGGGTACCGTTGCACATGCGCGCCGCCTCAGGCATGCTCCATGCACGCCCGGAGCACTGCGCGTCTGCGCGGGAGCGCTTCGGCGGCGCGGGCGCTCCGGCGTGCGCGCCCGCCGTTAGCGGTAACTGCCATGATCTCAGCGCTCCGTGTATGGGCTGGAACTGATTGTCGCCGTACCCTGAAGGGAAGAGGTCAGACCCGTCACCACGTGGCCCACCTCGCTCGTCGCCCCAGGTCGTGACAGATGATCCCGTCCCCGTATCCCACCTCGCCGAAACGACCATAGCCATGGCTGGTTATGAGCCCACCGAGCCCAGTGAGGGCAACCCGGCAGCCCGCCCCACCGAGCAGCCGGCACCGCAGCCACGGCTGCCCAGACCCAAGGCGAAGCCGATAAAGGCACGCTCGCCCAAACCCCGTGCCCCCCAGCCCCGGCCCGAGTCCCCGACGGGATCCCCATCCTCCATGCCAAGTTTCGAGTTGCAGTCGCAGTCCGTCCGCCCCTGTGACCCTGCCTTCCTCCATGGTGTCGTCGTCGGCTTCGACGGTTCGGTGTCCAGTGAGCGCGCCCTCGCGTACGCCGTCGGCATGGCCCGCCGCTCGCGGGTCGGCCTGGTGATCGTGCATGTGGCCAACCGCCTTCCGGCGACGGTCTGGGCCGGCTGCGAGCCCCCGGTCTTCGTGGACGTGCCGGACCACCGCACCGAGGTGCTGGGTCTGGAACTGGCCTGCTCCGACTTCCTCGGGGACGTGCCCTGGGTGCTGGTGGAACGCGGTGGCGACATCTGCCACGAACTGGAGGAGGTCGCCAGGGAGTACGCGGCCGACGCCATCGTGGTCGGCGGCACCCACGGCTTCCTGGGCCGCCTCTTCGGCTCGGTGGCCGGCCGGCTGGCCCGCAGGGCCAACCGACCGGTGGTGGTGATTCCCTAGCGGAGATCCCCTGGCGGAGATCCCCTGGCGGAGCGCGGGTCAGGGACGCGCGTCGCCCATGCCCAGTTCACGGGCGATCAGCATGCGCTGCACCTCGGACGTCCCCTCGCCGATCTCCAGGATCTTGCTGTCGCGCCAGAACCGGGCGACCGGGTACTCGTTCATGAAGCCGTATCCGCCGTGGATCTGGGTCGCCTCACGGGCGTTGTCGACGGCGGCCTCGGAGGAGTAGAGCTTGGCGATCGCGGCCTCCCGCTTGAAGCGCTCGCCGTGCACCAGCAGCGAGGCCGCGTGGTACCAGGCCAGCCGTGAGGTGTGGGCGCGCAGCTCCATGTCGGCGATCTTGAACTGGATGGACTGGTTCGATCCGATGGGCCTGCCGAAAGCGTGCCGCTGCGCGGCGTAGCTCAGTGACTCGTCGACACACCCCTGGGCCAGGCCGGTGGCCAGGGCGGCGATCGCGATACGGCCTTCGTCGAGGATCCGGAGGAACTGGGCGTACCCGCGGCCTGCCTCACCGAGGAGGTTGGCGGCCGGGACGCGGCAGTCGGCGAAGGAGAGCTCTCGGGTGTCCGAGGCGTTCCAACCGACTTTGGAGTACTTCTTCGACGCCGTGAACCCGGGTGTTCCGGTCGGCACGATGATGGTGGAGATTTCCCGTCGTGGCGAGCCCTGTTCGTCCAGTTCGCTCGAAAGAGTGAGTGCGGCCACGGTGACCAGGCCGGTGATCTCGGTGCCGGCGTTGGTGATGAAGCACTTCGAGCCGTTGATGACCCACTCGTCGGTGTCCGCGTCGTAGCGGGCGGTGGTCCGGGTCGCCCCGGCGTCCGAGCCGCCCTCCGGCTCGGTCAGGCCGAAGGCGCCCAGCATCTCGCCCGAGCACAGCCGGGGCAGCCAGGTGCGCTTCTGCTCCTCGGTGCCGTAGCGGTGGATCGGCATCGCGCCGAGCGAGACTGCGGCCTCCAGGGTGATCGCGACCGAGGAGTCGACCCGGGCGATCTCCTCCAGCACCAGGCCCAGCGCCAGGTAGTCGCCGCCCATGCCGCCGTACTCCTCGGGGAAGGGCAGGCCGAACAGGCCCATCCGCCCCATCTCGCGGACGATCTCGTAGGGGAACTCCTCGTGCTCGTAGAACTCGCCGATCTTGGGCGCGATCACGTCACGGGCGAACTCGGCGACGGTGCGCCGCAGTTCCTCGTGCTCCGGGGCGAGGCGGTGGTCGAGCATGGTGGGACTCTCCTTCAACCGGTGAGGGCGCGGACGGCACGGGACGGGCTGGGGCGGCCCAGGTGTGCGGCCACCCAGGTGCTGGTGGCGGCGAGGGCGCCGAGGTCGACGCCGGTCTCGATGCCGAGGCCGTGCAGCATCCAGACCAGGTCCTCGGTGGCGAGGTTGCCGGTGGCGCTCTTCGCGTACGGGCAGCCGCCGAGGCCGCCGGCCGAGGCGTCGACGGTGCTGACACCGCGCTGCAGCGCGGCCAGGGTGTTGGCCAGGGCCTGGCCGTAGGTGTCGTGGAAGTGCACGGCGAGGCGCTCGGGTCCGACGCCCGTGTCGGCGAACTCGTCCAGCAGGGCCGCGACCTGGCCCGGGGTGCCGGTGCCGATGGTGTCGCCGAGGCTCAGTTCGGCGCAGCCAAGCTCCAGCAGTCTGCGGCCCACTTCGACCACCCGGGTGGCTGGGACCGGCCCCTCCCAGGGGTCGCCGAAGCACATCGAGAGGTAGCCGCGGACCGGCACTCCCGCCTCGACCGCCCGGCGCACCACCGGTGCGAACATCTGCAGCGACTGCTCCACCCCCCGGTTGAGGTTCCGCTGGGCGAAGCTCTCGGTGGCGCTGGCGAAGACCGCGATGTCGGCGGCGCCGAGCGCGAGCGCCCGGTCGAGCCCGCGCTCATTGGGCACCAGCACCGGCAGCCGCAGTCCGGCGTACTCCTGACGCAGCCCGCTGACCAGGGGGAACAGCTGCTCGGCGTCGGCGAGTTGGGGCACCCACTCGGGCCGGACGAAGCTTGCCGCCTCGACCGTCCGCAGGCCTGCTCCGGCCAGCCGGGCGATGAACTCGGCCTTGACCGCGGGGGAGAGGGTGACGTCCTCGTTCTGCAGCCCGTCCCGGGGGCCGACCTCGTGGATCCGGACGGCGGCGGGCAGGCCGCCGAGCGGGACCCGGTCCGGCAGGCCCAGCTCGGTCACCGTCGGTTCGTGACCGGTCATCAGGAAGCCTCCTCGGTCGGATTGCCCGGCTCGGCCGGGGTCGTCTGCTCGGCCGGGGCGTCCGGCTCGGCCGGGGTGATCACGGCGAGCAGTTCGTCCATGGCGACCGTGCCGCCCGCGGTCACCCGGAGCTGCTCCACGGTGCCGTCGTAGGGCGCGGTGATGACGTGCTCCATCTTCATCGCCTCCAGGATCAGCAGCGGCTGGCCCTTGCTCACCGGGTCGCCGACGGCGGCCTTGACCACGGTCACCGTGCCGGGCATCGGCGCGTTCAGCGCGGCCGCCCCGCCGCCCGCGCCGCCGAGGGCGAGCTCGTCCAGCGGGTCGTACGGATGGACGGCCCAGCTGTCGCCGTCCAGGGCGAGCCAGTGGACGGCCTTGTCCGTGGCATGGGTGAAGCTGTGGGTGACCCCGTCGAGGGTGAGCCGGAGCTGTTCGCCGTCGAGCACCGAGCGGGCCTCGAACACCGCCCCCGTGCCGATCCTGACCTGGTGGCGGCCAGCCCCGCCGGGGTGGTCGGCGGGGTCGAGCACGGTTCCGGACGAGACCGGGCGGACCGCGACCGTGGTCGGCTCGCCGCCGGGGACCCGCAGGCGGTGCCGGGTCCAGGCGGGCTCTCCGCCCGGCCGCCAGCCTGAGGGGAGGGTGAACGGGTCGGTCCAGCCGTCGGCGCGGGCCGCCGGAGTGAGCGCGGTCTGCCGGGCGAGGGCGGCGGCGACCAGTGCCAGCGCGGTGAGTGACTCGATCGGGTGATCGATCGCCGAACCGGCCCGATGGTCTGCGGCGACCGCTACCGTCAGTTCCGGGTGCCGCTCGACCAGGCCGGTGTCGAGCCGACCCGCGATCACATCAGGGTGCGAGAGCAGCCGGCGAAGGTAGCCGGCGTTGGTGGTGACCCCGACGATCCGGGTCTCGGCGAGGGCGGCGCGCAGCCTTCGCAGAGCCGTGGCGCGGTCGGGACCGTGAGCGATGATTTTCGACAGCATGGGGTCGTAGCTGCTGCTGACGACGACGCCGGGGGCGAGGCCGGAGTCGACCCGGACGCCTTCGCCCTCGGGCTCGCGCAGCAGCAGTACCCGGCCGCCGGTGGGCAGAAATCCCCGGGCCGGGTCCTCGGCGCAGATCCGGGCCTCCACCGCGTGGCCCCGGAATTCGACGGAGTCCTGACCGAAGGACAGTGCCTCGCCCGCCGCCACGCGGAGCTGCTGCTCGACCAGGTCGAGCCGGGCTCCGCCGGCGGTGACGGCGAGTTCGGTGACCGGGTGCTCCACCTGGAGCCTGGTGTTCATCTCCATGAAGAAGTACGAGGAGGGATAGCTGCTGGGAACGATGAATTCGACCGTCCCCGCGCCCGCGTAGTCGCAGGCCCTGGCCGCGCGTACGGCGGCCTCGCCCATGGCGGCGCGGATGTCGGGGGTGAGCAGGACGGAGGGGGCCTCTTCGATCAGCTTCTGGTGCCGCCGCTGCAGGCTGCACTCACGCTCGCCGAGGTGGACGGCGTTGCCGTGGGTGTCGGCCAGCAGTTGGATCTCGATATGGCGCGGGCGGTCGACCCAGCGTTCCACCAGCAGGGTCTCGTCGCCGAAGGAGGCCCGAGCCTCGCGGCGCGCGGCGGCGATCTCCTCGGGCAGCGCCGCCGCGTCCCGGACCAGGCGCATGCCCTTGCCACCGCCGCCGGCGGAGGGCTTGAGCAGCACGGGCAGCCCGATCGCCCGTGCCGCGTCCAGCAGTTCCGCGTCGTCGAGGGCGTCGCCCTCGCTGCCGGGTACCACCGGGACCCCGGCGGCCTGGACCGCCGCCTTGGCGTGGATCTTGTCGCCCATCAGTGAGATGGAGGAGGGGGAGGGACCGATGAAGACCAGCCCGGCGTCGGCGCAGGCGCGGGCGAAGCCGGCGTTCTCGGCCAGGAAGCCGTACCCGGGGTGCACCGCCTGGGCGCCGCTGCGCAGCGCGGCGGCGACGATGCGCGCGACGTCGAGGTAGCTCTCGGCGGCGGACGCGCTGTCAGCCGGGCCGAGCAGCACGGCGGTGTCGGCGGCCCGGACGTGCGGGGCGTCGGCGTCGGCGCCGCTGTGCACGGCCACCGAGCGGACGCCGAGCCGTCGCAGGGTACGGATGACGCGGACCGCGATCTCGCCGCGGTTGGCGACCAGCACACTGTCGAACATGGAGGTGACCCTTCGTCACATGCGGAAGATGCCGTAGGGGCGCGGCTCGGGCAGGGGCGCGTTGGCGCAGGCGCTGAGGGCGAGGCCGAGCACGGTACGGGTGTCCAGCGGGTCGATGACACCGTCGTCCCAGAGCCGGGCGGTCGCGTAGTAGGCGTTGCCCTGCCGCTCGTACTGCTCGCGGACCGGGCGGCGGAACTCCTCCTCGGCCTCCACCGGCCAGTCCTCGCCGCGCAGTTCGTACTGGTCCCGGCGGACGGTGGCCAGGACCGAGGCGGCCTGCTCGCCGCCCATCACCGAGATCTTGGCGCCCGGCCACATCCACAGGAAGCGGGGTGAGTAGGCCCGTCCGCACATCGAGTAGTTGCCCGCGCCGTAGGAGCCGCCGATGACGACGGTCAATTTGGGGACCCGGGTGCCGGCCACCGCGGTGACCATCTTGGCGCCGTGTTTGGCGATGCCCCCGGCCTCGTACTGCCGTCCGACCATGAAGCCGGAGATGTTCTGCAGGAAGACCAGCGGGATGCCGCGCTGGTCGCACAGCTCGATGAAGTGCGCGCCCTTGAGTGCGGACTCGGCGAAGAGGATGCCGTTGTTGGCGACGATGCCGACCGGGTGGCCGTGCAGCTGGGCGAAGCCGGTGACCAGGGTCGGCCCGTACTCGGGCTTGAACTCGGCGAAGCGGCTGCCGTCGACCAGCCGGGCGATCACCTCGCGTACGTCGTAGGGGGTGCGCGGGTCCGCCGGGACGGCGCCGTAGAGGGAGGAGGGATCCACCAGTGGGGGCTCGACCGGACGGACCGGCCAGGGCAGGGGCGCGCGCGGGCCGAGACCGGCCACGGCGGTGCGCAGCATCGCCAGCGCGTGCGCGTCGTTCTCGGCGAGCTGGTCGGTAACGCCCGAGGTCCGGGAGTGCAACTCGCCGCCGCCCAGTTCCTCGGCGGTGACCACCTCGCCGGTGGCGGCCTTCACCAGCGGCGGTCCGCCGAGGAAGATCGTCCCCTGGTTGCGGACGATCACGGCCTGGTCGCTCATCGCCGGGACGTACGCCCCGCCCGCGGTGCAGGAGCCGAGGACGGCGGCGAGCTGCGGGATGCCCGCGGCGGAGAGCCGGGCCTGGTTGTAGAAGATCCGGCCGAAGTGGTCCCGGTCCGGGAAGACCTCGTCCTGCATCGGCAGGAAGGCGCCCCCGGAGTCCACCAGGTACAGGCAGGGGAGCCGGTTCTCCTGGGCGACCTCCTGGGCGCGCAGGTGCTTCTTCACCGTCATCGGGTAGTAGGTGCCGCCCTTGACCGTCGCGTCGTTGGCGACCACTACGACCTCGCGGCCGGCCACCCGGCCGACCCCGGTGATCAGTCCGGCGGCCGGGGCGTCGCCGTCGTAGAGGCCGTCGGCGGCCAGCGGGGACAGCTCCAGGAAGGGGGAGCCTGGGTCGAGCAGGGTGTCCACCCGCTCCCGCGGCAGCAGTTTGCCGCGGGCGGTGTGCCGTTCGCGTGCCCGGACGCCGCCGCCCTGGGCCGCGGCGGCGAGCCGGGCGCGCAGCTCGTCGACGAGCGCGCGCTGGGCCGCGTCATTGGCCTGGAAGGCGGTGGAATGCGGATCCACGCCGGTTTCCAGGACGGGTGCTGGTGCGGGTGCGAGCGTCATCCGGCCACGGGCTCCTTTGCAGTTAACAAGCGTTAACTTCGCTGGCCAGGTTAACGGTGGATAACACCGCTGTCTAGGATGACGGGATGCCGACACCGCCGAGCCCGGTCGAGAACCCGCGCCGCCAGCAGATCCGCCGTGAAGCCGCACGCCTGTTCGCCGCGCGCGGCTTCCTCGGCGTGGGCGTGGACGAGATCGGCAAGGCCGTCGGAATATCCGGCCCCGGCCTCTACCGGCACTTCCCCGGCAAGGACGCGATGCTGGCCGACCTGCTGGTCGGCATCAGCGAACGACTCCTGGACGAGGGCAGGCGGCGGGTGGCCGAGGCCGCGGACCCCCGCGCCGCGCTGGACTCCCTGCTCCGCGGCCATATCGACTTCGCCCTCGACGAGAGCGCCCTGATCACCCTGCACGACCGCGAGCTGCTGCACCTCCCGGACGCCGAGCGGCACCAGGTCCGCAGCCTGCAGCGGCAGTACGTCGAACTGTGGGTGGACGTGGCCGGTGACACCTTCCCCGGGCTCGGCGCGAGCGCGCGCGCCTCGGTCCACGCCGTGTTCGGCCTGCTGAACTCCACCCCGCACAGTGCGACCGGCCCGGACGGCGGCGCGGCCGACCGCCCGGCGATGGCCGCCCTGCTGCACCGCCTCGCCCTCGGCGCGCTCGGCGCGGCGGCGCACCGCCCGGAGGCCTAGGACCAAAGTCCGGCGCGGGCGCTGCGCCGGTCCGGTGCGGTCGGGAACAGATCGGGGGAGCCTGGACGCTGAGAGATCCGGACCGTCACACCCGCAGCCGACCGGGAGGCCGAACCATGTCCACCAGCCAGTCCCAGCCCCAAGCCGCAACCCCGGAGCAGGCCGCTACTCAGCAGCAGGCCGCAACCCCGGACCAGGCCGAACGGGAGAAGCCGCTGCGGGAGCTGATCGCGCAGGCGCGCGGCGGCGCGCTGGTGACGCTCAAGCGCGACGGGCGTCCGCAGATCTCCAACGTCAGCCATGCCTACGATCCCGCCACCGGTCTGCTCCGCGTCTCCACCAGCGCGGGCCGGGCCAAGGTCGCCAACCTCCGCCGCGACCCCCGGGCCAGCTACTACGTGACCGACGCGGACCACCGTGCCTACGCCGTCGCTGAAGGCACGGTCGAGTTGACGCCGGTAGCCTCCGACCCCGGCGACGCCACCGTCGACGAACTGGTCGAGGTCTACCGGTCGATCCTGGGGGAGCACCCGGACTGGGACGAGTACCGCGCGGCGATGGTGGCCGACCGCCGCCTGGTCGTCCGGCTGGCCGTGGAACGGGTCTACGGCTCGGGCGGCTGGTGACGGCCGATCCGGCCGGAGGCTCCGGAAGTCCGGAGGCTCCAGAAACTCAGTGGACGACCTACCTACGAGACAGTTAGCATCGCTAAATATGCCCCAGGCTCAAAAGCTTCCCGCAGCAGCAGACGACCCCCACTCCGCCTCCTCCTCCGGCGCCTCACCTGACGGAACGGCCCCCGCCGGCTGGCTCCGCCGGCTCAGCTCCTACTGCTGGCGCTACCGGCGCAACGTCCTGCTGTCCTTCGGCGCCTCGCTGCTGGGCATGGGCGTCAGCACCCTGGTCCCGCTGATCCCGCGGCTGATCATCGACGACGTGATCACCACCCACACCAAGCCGCTCGCCCCCTGGGCGATCGCCCTGGTGCTGGCCGCGGTGGTGGTCTTCCTGCTGACCCTGGTCCGCCGCTACTGGGGCGGCAAGCTGGCCCTGGACGTCCAGCACGACCTGCGCCGGGAGCTGTTCGACTCGCTGTCCCGACTGGACGGCCGGCGCCAGGACACCCTGGACACCGGGCAGGTGGTCGGCCGGGCCACCTCCGACCTGCAGCTGATCCAGGGCCTGCTGTCGATGCTGCCGATGATGACCGGCAACTTCCTGATGTTCTTCCTGTCGATCATCGTGATGCTGTTCCTGTCCCCGCTGCTGACCCTGATCGCCATCGCGATGGCTCCGGCCCTGTGGTGGTTCGCGCAGCTCAGCCGGAAGAAGCTGTTCCCGGCGACCTGGACCGCGCAGCAGGAGGCGGGCGCGGTGGCCGGGGTGGTCGACGGCGCGGTGTCCGGGGTCCGGGTGGTCAAGGGCTTCGGCCAGGAGGAGCAGGAGCTGGGACGGCTGGAGCGGGCCAGCCGCCGCCTCTTCGCGATGCGGCTGCGCAGCATCAAGCTCAGCGCCCGCTACAGCCCGGCGATGCAGGCGATCCCGGCCCTGGGCCAGGTCGCGGTACTGGCCTTCGGCGGCTGGCTCGCGGTGCGCGGCGAGGTCACCCTCGGCACCTTCGTCGCCTTCTCCACCTACGTCGCCCAGATGACCGCCCCGGTGCGGATGCTGACCATGCTGCTGACGATGGGCCAGCAGGCCCGCGCCAGCGTCGAGCGGGTGTTCCAGCTGATCGACCAGCGCCCGGTGGTCACTGAGCAGGACGACGCGATCGAGCTGGACCCGACCGAACTCGACCGGGCCGGGCTTGACCGGACTGCGCTGGACCGGACCGGCTCCGAGCCGCACGGCGCGGTGCCCGCGCTCGCCTTCGACCACGTCGACTTCGGCTACGGCTACGGCGGCACCGCCGAGCCCGTGCTGCGGGACTTCACCCTGGCGCTGGCCCCCGGCGAGACGGTGGCGCTGGTCGGCGCGTCCGGCTCCGGCAAGTCCACGGTCGGGATGCTGGTCCCGCGCTTCTACGACGCCACCGCGGGCAGCGTCCGGGTCCACGGCCACGACGTCCGCGAGCTGACCCTGCGTTCGCTGCGGTCCGCGATCGGGATCGTCCCCGAGGACAGTTTCCTGTTCTCCGAGTCGGTGCACACCAACATCGCCTACGGGCGGCCGGAGGCGAGCCGGGCCGAGGTGGAGCAGGCAGCCCGTGCCGCGCAGGCCGACGGCTTCATCCTGGACCTGCCCGACGGCTACGACACCGTGGTCGGCGAACAGGGTCTGACCCTGTCCGGCGGCCAGCGGCAGCGGGTCGCGCTGGCCCGGGCCATCCTGGTCGACCCGCAGATCCTGCTGCTCGACGACGCCACCTCCGCCGTAGACGCCCAGGTCGAGGCGGAGATCCACGAGGCGCTGCGGACCGTGATGGGCGGTCGCACCACCCTGCTGATCGCGCACCGCCGCTCCACCCTCCAACTCGCGGACCGGATCGCGGTCCTGGACCACGGCCGCCTGGTGGACGTGGGGACGCACGAGGAGCTGGACGCCCGCTGCCCGCTCTACCGGTCGCTGCTGACCGACCCCGACGCGCTGGCCGGGGACGTCCGCACGGCCGATCCGGTGGCCGCGGTGATCGGCGCCGACGCCGACCGCGGCCCGGACCACCGTGCCGACCACGTCAACGGCGCCAACGGCGTCACCAGCGCCACCGGCACCGCCGAGGCCGGTGTCACCCCCGAACTCTGGGACCGCGAGCGGTTCCCCGACCCCGACGCCGACGCGCTGCTGAAGACCGGCGGCAAGCGCGGCGCGGCCTCGATCGGCGCGGTGCCCGGCGGCCACGGCGGCGGGATGCACAGCACCCTCGGCGGCCTGCCGGCCACCCCTGAGCTGCTGGCCCGGGTCGCCGCGCTGCCCCCGGCCGACGGCACCCCCGACATCGACCTGACCGACACCCGCCGCCCCGACCCGCAGTTCAACCTCGGCCGGATGCTGTCCCCGTTCCGCCGTCCGCTGCTGCTGGCGCTGCTGCTGGTCGGCCTCGACGCGCTGGCCTCGCTGGCGCTGCCGATCCTGATCCGGCACGGCATCGACGAGGGCGTCTCCAAGCTGGCCTCCGGCGCGGTCACCGCGGCGGCGCTGGTCGCGCTCGCCGTGGTGCTGCTCGACTGGCTGGTCCAGTCTGCCGAGACCCAGGTCAGCGGGCGCACCGGGGAGCGGGTGCTGTACTCGCTCCGGGTCCGGATCTTCGCCCATCTGCAGCGGCTCGGACTCGACTACTACGAGCGCGAGCTCGGCGGCCGGATCATGACCAGGATGACCACCGACGTCGACGCCCTGTCCAGCTTCCTGCAGACCGGCGTGGTCACCGCCGTGGTCAGCCTGCTGACCTTCTTCGGCATCTTCGTGGTGCTGCTGGTCCTGGACGCGCAGCTGGCGCTGTACGTGTTCGCGGTGCTGCCGGTGCTGGTCGTCGCGACCCTGGTGTTCCGGAAGATCTCCTCCGCCGCCTACAAGCTGGCCCGGGAGAAGGTCAGCACGGTCAACGCGGACCTCCAGGAGAACGTCGCGGGCATGCGCATCGTCCAGGCGTTCCTGCGCGAGGACCGCAACCGGGCCCGGTTCGCCGAGCGCAGCGACGACTACCGCCGCACCCGGATCCGGGCGCAGCTCTACATCGCGGTCTACTTCCCGTTCGTCCAGTTCCTCTCCAGCGTCGCCGCGGCGCTGGTGCTGATCGAGGGCGCGCACCGGGTCGGCGCGGGCACGCTCACCGCCGGTGCACTGGTCGCCTACCTGCTCTACATCGACCTGTTCTTCTCGCCGGTGCAGCAGCTGTCGCAGGTGTTCGACGGCTACCAGCAGGCGGCGGTGGGCCTCGGCCGGATCCGCGAGCTGCTGCGCACCCCGACCACCACCCCGCAGGCGGCGCAGCCGAGGCCGGTCGGCCGACTGCGCGGCGACGTGCACTTCGACGGCGTCCACTTCGCCTACAACGCACCGGGCCAGGTCGAGGACATCGAACCGACCGGCGCCGGAACGGTCGCCGCCAACGGAACGGCCCCCGCCACCGCCGGTCGCGCCGTCCGCAAGCCGGAGGTGATCAACGCCGTCGAGCTGCGCATCCCCGCAGGCCAGACCGTCGCCCTGGTCGGCGAGACCGGGGCCGGGAAGTCCACCCTGGTGAAGCTGCTGGCCCGGTTCTACGACGTGACCGGCGGCGCGGTCCGGGTGGACGGGACGGATCTGCGCGAGCTGGACCTGACCGGCTACCGGCACCGGCTCGGCGTGGTCCCGCAGGAGTCGTACCTCTTCGCCGGGACGGTCCGCGACGCCATCGCCTACGGTCGCCAGGACGCGACCGACGCCGAGGTCGAGGCGGCGGCCCGCGCGGTCGGCGCGCATCAGATGATCGCCGGGCTCAGCGGCGGCTACCTGCACCGGGTCAGCGAGCGCGGGCGCAACCTCTCGGCCGGTCAGCGCCAGCTGATCGCGCTGGCCAGGGCCGAGCTGGTCGACCCGGACATCCTGCTGCTGGACGAGGCCACCGCCGCGCTGGACCTGGCCACCGAGGCGGCGGTCAACCGCGCCGCGGACCGGCTGTCCCGACGCGAGGGCGGCCGGGGTCCGCGCACCACCATCGTGATCGCGCACCGGCTCAGCACGGCGGCCCGCGCCGACCGGGTGATCGTCCTGGACCACGGCAGGGTCGTCGAGGACGGCCCGCACGACGAGCTGCTGGCCCTGGACGGCGCCTACGCCCGGCTCTGGCGGGCCTTCGCCGGGGAGGAGCAGCCGGCCGCCGCGGTGTAGCGGGGGCGGGGTTCGGCCCGGCTTCCACCCTGGGGTCGCGCGGGTTCCACCCGGCTTCCACCCTGGGGTTGAAGGTATTCGCGGAGCCGGAATCCATAGTCGAAGACATGACGCTCACCGACTGGATCATCGACCTCGCCCTCCTCCTCATCGTCTTCCGGCAGCTGCGCGAGGAGCGGCTCACCGCCCGCACGCTGCTGCTGCCGCTGGCCATCGTCGGCTGGGTGGCCCACAGCTACCTGCACGACATCCCGACGGCCGGCAACGACACCGTGCTGGTGGCGGCGTTCGCCGCGGTCGGCGTCGTCTTCGGCGTCCTCGGCGGCCTGCTCACCCGGGTCCGGACGCTCGACGGGCACGTGCACATCAAGGCCACCGCCGGCGCCGCGGCGCTGTGGGTGGTCAGCATGGGCTTCCGGCTGGGCTTCGCCGTCTGGTCCTCGCACGCCTCCGGCGCCGCGCACCTCGGCCGCTTCTCCGCCGCGCACGACATCACCAGCGGCCAGGCCTGGGTGGCCGCGCTGGTGCTGATGGCGCTCGGCGAGGTGGTCGTCCGCCTGGGTACGATCGTCGTCCGGGGCCAGCTCATGCTCGCGCGCGGCAACCGGAACCAGGCGGCCGTCCCGGCGGGCCGCCCCAACACCTACGTGTGAGCGGGGGCGTGCTGGCCCCGCGGTGGAGGACGAGTCTCGTGGAACGCCGGACCCGCACCCTGATCGGCGCCACGGCGATGGTGGCCTGCGGAGTGGTCACCGTCCTCGCGGCCCCGGGCCCGGCCCACCGGATCGCCGTCGGCGTGCTGATGGCCTGTGCCGAACTGGGCATGCTGCTGAGCCGCCGGGTCCTCCCGTCCTACCTGGGCATCCTCGGCGCGGCGCTGGCGATCTGCAGCGGCCTCGCGGTCACCCTGCTGGCGCCCAGGGGCCTCGGCGAGGTCGCGGTGCTGGCGGGTGTGTCGGTCCTGCCGCTGCGGCTGCCGGCCGGGCCCGCGAGCACCGCCGGACTTGTCGTGGTGGCCTGCGCGTTCGGGGTCACCATCATGGCGATCACCGGCAGCCCGGCGGGTCTGCTCGCGGGCCTGGGGGCCTGGCTGATGGCCGACCGGTCGGTCGAGCAGGCCGCCCTCCAGGCAGAGCGGGACCGTGCTGTCGCCCTGCTGGCCGAGGTCGAGGCCTCCCGGCTGGCGCTACGGGAGGCGGCGGCGACCGAGGAGCGCAACCGCATCGCCAAGGAGATGCACGATGTGCTGGCCCACAGCCTGGCCGGTCTCTCCATGCAGTTGCAGGCGATCCGGGCGATCGCCGGCCGGGACGGCGCCCCCGCGTCGCTGACCGGACCGCTGGACCGGGCCGCCGAGCTGGCCCGCGACGGAGTCCAGGAGGCGCGGGCCGCGGTCGGCGCGCTGCGGGCCTCCTCGCTCCGGGGCGTGGACGACCTCGACGCGCTGGTCGGAGGCTTCCCCGGGGACGCCCGACTGGAGGTCACCGGCCCGGTCGGCCGACTCGACCGGGAGACCGGCCATGCCGTGTACCGGGCGGTCCAGGAGGCCATGACCAACACGGCCCGCTACGCGACCGGTAGCGTCATCCAGGTGTGTGCGGCCTGGGACGCGTGGGAGCTGCGGGTCACCGTGCGCGACCACGGGCTGCCGGCCGGACGGCGGCCGTCCGGGGTGAAGGGCGGCGGCAGCGGTCTGCGGAGCATGACCGAGCGGATCGAGGCCGCGGGCGGCACCCTGGCCGCGGGCCCCGAACCCGGCGGAGCCGGCTGGCTGATCGAGCTGCGGGTCCCCGTGGCCGGAGCCGGACCGGTCGTCGGCGGCACCGGCGAGAAGATGGACGCGTGAGCGGCGGATCGGCTGTCATCCGGACACCGGACGCGCAGGGGGAACGGCGGGCGGATGACGATTCGGGTACTGGTCGCTGACGACCAGGCAGTGGTGCGCGACGGTGTCGTGCTGCTGCTGTCCTCGGCCGACGACATGGAGGTGGTCGGTGAGGCCGGCGACGGCAGGCAGGCGGTGCAGCTGGCCTCGGAGCTGAGGCCCGACGTCGCCCTGGTCGACCTGCGGATGCCCGAACTGGACGGCGCCCGGGTGACCGCCGAGGTGGTCGCGGCGGACATCGGCGTCCGGGTGCTGATCCTCACCACCTACGCGGACGACGACGCGGTGCTGCCGGCGCTGCGGGCCGGAGCGCTCGGCTACCTGACCAAGGACGCCACCGGCGAGGCGCTGCTGGCGGCGGTCCGCGAGGTGGCGGCGGGGCGGACGGTGCTGGACACCGCGGTCCAGCGGCGTCTGGTCCAACTGCTGGTGAGCGAACCGGGCACGGCGGCAGCGACGCCGCCGGCGGCTCCGGTGCCGACGCCTCCGGCCGAGGTCCAGGTCAGGACCGAGGGGCTCACCCGGCGTGAGATCGATGTGGTTCGGCTGGTGGCAGGCGGACTCAACAACCGGCAGGTGGCCAGGGCGATGGTGGTCAGCGAGGCGACCGTCAAGACGCACCTCAACCACGTCCTCGCCAAGCTGGCGGTCGAGGACCGCGCCGCGCTCGTCGCCTGGGCCTGGCGGCACGGGCTGGCCGACACCATGGAGAGGTAGCCGTCGGCGGCCCGCCCCGGGGCCGATGGGGGCCTACGGCGGCCGATTTTATTCGGAGGGAGGCCGTCCGGGGGCTCGGTAGGGTGCTGGGGTGATTGATTCGTACAAGGAGCCGGGCGTCCCCGACCGGCGCAGCGCCATCCGCTACCTCTGGTGGCTGGTCACCAGCCAGCGCGGACGGGTCGCCTTGGCGATGACCCTCGGCAGCGTCTGGATGGTCGGTCTGACCCTGCCGCCGTACCTGCTGTCGCGGGCGATCGACCAGGGGCTGCAGCCGGGGAACGAGGCCGCGCTGATCGGCTGGAGCGCGGCGTTGCTGCTGGTCGGCGCAGTCAACGCCTGGATCGGCATCATGCGGCACCGCACCATGACCCGGATCCGGATGGACGCCAACTTCCGCACCGTCAAGGTCGTGGTGGGGCAGGCGGTCCGGTTGGGCGCGGCGCTGCCGCGCCAGGTCACCTCGGGGGAGGTGGTCACCATCGGGATCGGCGACGTCAGGGTGATCAGCCAGGCGCTGACCGTCACCGGCCCCGGTGTCGGCTCGGTGGTCGCCTACCTGGTGGTCGCGGCGCTGCTGCTGTCCGTCTCGTCGGTGCTCGCGGTGGTGGTGCTGCTCGGGGTGCCGCTGCTCGCGCTGCTGGTCGGCCCGCTGATGGGACGGCTGCAGCGGACCGAGACCAGCTACCGGGAGCGGCAGGGCGAGCTGGCCGCCCGGATCCAGGACCTGGCCGGGGGCCTGCGGGTGCTCAACGGCCTCGGCGGCAAGGGTCTGTACGCCGGGAACTACCGGAGGGAGTCCCGGCTGCTGCAGGCCGAGGGATACCGGGTCGGGACCGTCACCAGCTGGATCCAGGCCTTCGGGGTCGGCCTGCCCACGCTGTTCCTCGCGGTGGTGACCTGGCTGGCGGCCCGGATGGCTGCGCAGGGGGAGATCTCGGTGGGCCAGCTGGTGGCGGTCTACGGCTATGTCGCGGTGCTGGTGGTGCCGGTGTCGTTCTTCATCGAGGGCAGCTACGACATCAGCCGGGCCCTGGTCACCGCCCGCCGGGTGATCCGCTTCCTGGCGCTGGAGCTAGGCGTGGCGGAGGCGGAGGCGGAGGCGGGTGAGGGCGCGGGCGCTGGCCGGGACGTGGACGCGGGTGTGGACGCTCCGGTGTCGCCGTCGGTGCTCGATGACCCGGTGTCAGGGGTACGGGTGCTGCCGGGGCAGCTCACCGCGCTGGTCAGCGCCCGTGCGGCGGAGTCCGCGGACGTGGTCGACCGGCTCGCCCGGTTCGCCGCGACCGAGGCGACGTGGGGCGGGGTACGGCTGGACCGGGTCGCCCTGCCGCAGGTCCGCGACCGGATCCTGGTCGCGGACAACGAGGCGGACCTGTTCGCGGGCACGCTCCGGGAGATACTCGCCGGCCGCTGCGACCGGGATGAGGAGGCGGTGCTCCGCGCCGTCCACACGGCCATGGCGGAGGACGTCGTGCGGGGACTGCCGCAGGGGCTGGACACCGCCGTCGACGCGCAGGGCCGCAACCTCTCCGGCGGGCAGCGGCAGCGGATCCGGCTGGCTCGGGCGCTGCTGGCCGAACCCGAGGTGCTGATGGCCATGGAGCCCACCTCGGCGGTCGACGCCCACACCGAGGCGGCGATCGCCACCCGGCTGCGGGAGGCACGGGCCGGTCGCGCCACCGTGGTCAGCAGCACGTCGCCGCTGCTGCTGGACCAGGCGGACACGGTGTTCTACCTGGTCGACGGCAAGGTCTCGGCGACCGGCAGCCACCGCGAGCTGCTCCGCGACCAGCCGGGGTACCGCACCCTGGTCTCCCGCGAGGAGGTTCCGACAGCGGACGAGGGCGTTGCCGCTGGCGGCGTTGCCGCCGATGGGGCCGCAGACGGCCGGGCGGCGGGCGCCGGCCTGACTGTGCCGCACCCGGCCGCTGTACCGGACCCGGTCGAACCAGGCGCGCCAGGTACGCCGGGTGCGCCGTGCACGCCGTGCGAGCGGGCGGGGGAGTCCGTCCGATGAGCGCACCCGCCGCCCCGCCGCCCGCTGCCACAACCCCCGCCGCCCTTCCCACACAGAGCGCCGCCGCCTCGGCCGAAGCCGCAGGCTTGCCCCTCGCCGCAGGCCTGCCCGTGGCCGGTGCGGCGCGGGTGCGGCGTGCCGCGGTTCGGCTGGTGCTGATGGACCGTCGGGCCTTTGCCGCCATGATCGTGCTGAACGGGCTGGCCGCCGCGGCGGGACTGCTCGGCCCGTGGCTGCTGGGTCGGATCATCGACCAGGTCAGGGCCGGTGCCGGGGTCGGCACGGTGGACCGGCTGGCGCTGGTGATCCTGGCGGGCGCGCTCGCGCAACTGCTGCTGGCCCGCTACGCCCGCTTCGTTGGCCACCGCTTTGGTGAGCGAACACTCACTCGCGTCCGCGAGCAGTTCGTCGACCGGGCGCTCGCGCTGCCCGCCTCCGTCGTGGAGCGGGCCGGAACCGGTGATCTGACGGCCCGTGGCACCGCCGACGTCGCCGAGGTCGGTACGACCCTGCGGGACATCGGCCCCGAGGTGTTCATCGCGGCCGTCCAAGCGCTGTTCATGATCGGCGCGGTCTTCCTGCTGGACCCGCTGCTCGGCCTCTGCGGGGTGTCCGGCATGCTCGGGATCTGGTTCGCCACCCGCTGGTACCTGCGCCGCGCGAGCAGCGGCTACCTGGCCGAGGGCGCGGCCAACTCCGCGCTCGCCGAGATCATCGCCGCCACCGCCTCCGGCGCCCGTACGGTCGAGGCCTTCGGGCTGCAGCGGCAGCGGGTCGCGGCGAGCCGGGACGCGATCGAGGTCTGCCGCCGGACCCGGTTCCACACGCTGTACCTGCGTACGGTGCTGTTCCCGTCCGTGGACGTCTCCTACATCGTCCCGGTGGTCGCGGTGCTGGTGGTCGGCGGGGTGCTCTACGACCACGGGGTGAGCAGCCTGGGTGCGGTGATCGCCGCCGCGCTCTACCTGCGGCAGCTGAACCAGCCGCTGGACACGATCCTGATGTGGGTCGAACAGCTGCAGAGCAGCAGCGCCAGCTTCGCCCGGGTCGAGGGCCTCGGGTTGGCGGCGGAGCCGTCCGCCGTCGCCGTCCCTGCCGCCGCCGTCCCCACCGCCGTCCAGGCCCACGCCCCCGTCCCTGCCGACGATCGGATCGACCTGTCCGGGGTGCACTACGCCTACGACGGCGGGGCCGACGTGCTCCGCGGTCTCGACCTGACCGTGCGACCGGGGGAGCGGCTGGCCGTGGTCGGCCCGTCCGGGGCCGGGAAGAGCACGCTGAGCAGGCTGCTGGCCGGGGTCGACGCACCGCGCACCGGCACGGTCACCGTCGGCGGGGTGCCGATCGCGGAGCTCGACCCGGAGCGGCTGCGTCGGCAGGTCGTCCTGGTCACCCAGGAGCACCATGTCTTCCTCGGCACGGTCCGGGACAACCTGCTGATCGCCGCGCCCGCCGCCACCGACGGCGAACTGCGGGCCGCCCTCGCCGCCGTCGGCGCGGACTGGACCGACGACCTCCCGGACGGCCTGGACACCCCGCTGGGCTCCGGCGGACACCGGACGGACGGCTCGCAGGCCCAGCAACTGGCCCTGGCCCGGGTGGTCCTGGCCGATCCGCACACGCTGGTCCTGGACGAGGCCACCGCCCTGCTCGACCCCACCACCGCCCGGCACGCCGAGCGCGCGCTCGCCTCGGTCCTGGCGGGGCGGACGGTGATCGCCATCGCGCACCGGCTGCACACCGCCCATGACGCGGACCGGGTGGCGGTGATGGAGGAGGGTCGGCTGACCGAGCTGGGAACGCACGACGAACTGGTCGCCGCGGACGGCGCGTACGCGGCGCTCTGGCGCTCCTGGCACGGCGACTGAGGCGGCGTGCCTGCCGTGCCGGAGCGGGTCGGACCGCTTCCGAGCAATACGGATGAGATCCTTCCGGTTTCGGATCCGCATCGGCACAGCCACAGCCTCGCAACGGAGCGTTTGGGCAGCTCACAGGCACTTCTCAGGCCCGCGGCGGTTTGGTAGAACCGTGCCTGCGCCACCTCTCGCAGTCGACGGGGCCAGGGCGTTCCACGGATCCACCCACGTTCGAACCGCGAGGCCCGCCCATGCCCAGGCGCCCCCTCCCCAGCGCCACCTTGCCGCTGGTCACCCTGTTCTCCTCCGGCTATCTCGCGCCCTACCTGCTGCCGACCCTGGTCGGGCGGCTGGGCTCGGACTTCGGACTGACGCCCACTCAGGCGGGCGCGGTGGGGAGCGCGATGCTGCTGGCCTCCGCGGCGGCCGGGCTCGGCCTCGCCGCCCGGGTCGCCGTCGTCGGCGCGGTCCGCCTCGCCCGGATCGGCCTGACGCTGCTCGTCCTCGGCTTCGGCACGGCCGCCGCCGCGCCCGCTGGGGAGCTGCCGCTGCTGCTGGTCGGCTGCCTGCTCGGCGGCCTCGGCGCGGGCACGGCCACCGCGGTCGCCGCAGCCGGGACGGCCGCGGGGCGCGATCCGCACCGCGTTTCCGTGCTCGGCCTGCTGGTCACCTCGGCCGTGGCCGGATGTCTCTATCTGACGCTGCCTCACCTCGGCGGCGGCCACAGCCTGCCGTTTGCCTGCATCGCGGGCTGGGCAGCCCTCGCCCTCCCCTGGACCAGCCGCCTCGGCGGCGATGCCGCCCGGGAGCGGGGCACGGGGCGGCCCGCGGGCCGTGGCGCGGGGCGGGCTGCGGGCAAGAGCGGGGCACGGGGCGTGGGGCGGGTTGCGCAGCAGGGCGCGGACCGGGGCACGGGACGGGTTGAGGACCGGGACGGCGTGGGCCGTGGCGCAGGCCGGGTTGCGCAGCAGCGGCTCATGCGGCGGGCCGCCGGTCGTCCGCTGCCGACGCGGGTGGCCGGGGGCGTCCTCGCCGTCGGCCTGTTCCTCTGGTCGTTGGCGCAGAACTCGCTCTGGGGCGTCAGCGGCCGGATCGGCCTGGAGCGGGCCGGGCTCTCCGCGCCGCTGCTCGGCCTGGTCTTCGCGCTCGCGCTCGGCGCGGGCCTGATCGGTACGGCGAGCGCGGGATCCCTCGGCACCCGGTTCGGCCGTGCGCTGCCGATCGGCCTGGGCACCGCGGCGATCGCCGGCTGCGTCGCGCTGAGCGCCACCGCCCACAGCGCGGGGCCCTTCGCGGTCGGCGAGATCTGCTGGAACGCGGTCTACCCGTTCGTGCTGAGCTACCTGCTCGCCCTCGCCGCCCGTATCGACGCCGGGGGCCGCTGGGCGGTGCTGGTCGGCTCGGCCTCCTCGCTGGGGGTGGCCTGCGGCCCGATCACCGGGACGCTGCTCACGGTGCACGCCGGGTTCACCGTGACGGGCGCGGTGCTGGGCGCGACGCTGCTGCTGGTGGCACTTCCGATGGCGGCAGTCGCGCACGCGGCGGACCGCGGACCGGCCGAGGCGGCGGCACCGGGGGTCGAACCGGCGGTGGTGGCGGCGGTCGAACCGCTGACCGCGCCGGTGGCGGTGCCCGCGCCCGAACTGGTGGCGGCGCTGTTGGCGCTGCCCGAGCCCGAGCCGACGGCGCTGGCCGGACCCGAGCTGGCACTCGCGCTGCTGACCGTCCCCGGCCCGGCGGCCAGCCCCACGCCAGCGGCCGTGCCCGCGCCGGTGCCCGTCGGTTCGCCGTAAGGCGTCACGCCGCAGGCCAGCGTGCCGACCGCAGCCCCGGCTGCATCGCGGCCCACGCGGTGCCGCAGGCCAGGACCGCCGCCAGGACCATCAGCGCCCCTGTCCCGCCCGCGTACTGGAGCAGCAGCCCCAGGCCGCCCGTGCCCAGCGGGACGCCCAGGCCCATCATGGTCATCACCGAGGTGAGGGTCCGGCCGCGGACCTCGTCCGGGACCTGACGGAAGATCAGCACATCCAGCAGGACCGAGATCGAGGGCACGCCCAGCATCGTCCCGAACAGCACCAGCGCGACCGCCCACGGGCCGGTGACCAGGCCCAGCAGCAGGACCAGCAGCACCTCGGAGCCGACCACCGCGAGCAGCAGCACACCGGGGCGGAACCGCCGGTGCAGCGTGCGGACCAGGCCCGCGCCCGCCAGGCCGCCGACTGCCGAGCCGGTCAGGGCCAGGCCGACGCTCCAGGACGGCGCGCCCTCGCGGGTCAGCCGGAAGACGGCGGCCAGGCCGAGCGGCGCCCCGGCCGCGTTGAGGAAGAAGAGCAGGACCACGACCGCGCGCAGCGTACGGTCCCGCCACAGCGCCAGGATCCCGGCGAAGAGTCCGCCGTCCGGCTCCGCCCGGCGGTCCCCGCGCGGTGCGGTGCTCCCGGCTGCGTCGCCGCGGTCAGCGCGGTCGCCGCGGTCGGCGTGGACCCCGCGATCGGTGCGGATGACCAGCGCGGACAGCAGGGAGAGGGCGAAGGCGACCGCGCTGAACCCGAACGGCAGCAGCCGGGAGAGTCCGTAGAGCAGGCCGCCCAGCGGCGGTCCGGCCAACTCGGCGACGCTGCCCCGGATCTCGTCCTGGGTGAGTGCGGCGGTGAGCTGTTCGGGGGCGACCACGCTGCGCACGGTCAGCATCCGGGCCGCGCCGACGAACGGCTGCGCCGCGCCGACCAGTGCGCCGACGACCATCAGCTGAACCGGTGTCACCGCGCCCAGGGCGAAGCTCAGCGCGACGCTCGCGGTGGCGAGGACCCGGACCGCCTCCGCCGTGACCTGCACCGTGCGGCGGTCGAAGCGGTCGACCGCCTGCCCGGCCGGGAGGCCGCAGAGGACCGTGGCCGCGGCCTGGACGAAGCCGAAGAGACCGGCCACCGCGGGCGAGCCGGTGATCGCCAGGATCACCAGCGGGTAGGCGATGTCGGTGGCGAAGACGCCGGTCAGGGCAGCGGTCGAGCCGATCCACAGGGTCTGGAAACGCCAGTTGCGGTGCAGCGGAACGGCGCTGGCAACGCTGGGCATGGCAGTGGACGCGCTGGGCGCAGCGGATGCGCTGGATGCGGCAGGCGCGGTGGTGTCGGTCATCTCGGGCCCTCCCCGTTTCATGAACGCTCACCCCATAGAGACCGTTCACTCTTAAGTGAATGATTGCGCAGTCGTGAGCACCTGGCAAGATGGTGGGCATGAGCGAATCCCGCGGATCCGTGCCCGTCGTCGGCCTCCGGATCGTCGACGACATCGACACCCTCAAAGCGCTGGCCGACCCGATCCGGGTGACCATCCTCCAGGTGATGATGGGACGCACCGGTCAGGACCCGCGAGGTTGGACCGCCAAGGAGTTGGCCGCCGAGCTGGACCAGCCGCAGACCAAGCTCTACCGCCACATCAAGCACCTGGAGGAGCGCGGGCTGCTCCGGGTCGCCGAGACCCGGTTGGTCTCCGGCATCACCGAGCAGCGCTATGTCGCGGCCCAGACCGACCTGCAGCTCAGCCGGGAGCTGCTCGGCGGCGAGATCGACGCCGACGACGTCGCCGCGGCGTTCGGGGCCGCGATCGGCAGCTACCGGGACCGGTTCCTGACGGCGGTGCGCTCCGGCGGTGTGCGGATGAACCCCGGAGCCGACGCCGAGTCACATCGCAAGCCGCTGATGATGCTCGGCGACGTCCGGCTCGCCCCGGGACGGGCCGACGAGTTCCACGACCGACTGGCCGGGCTGATGGCGGAGTACCTGCAGGGCCCCGAGCAGGACGACGGCATCCCGGTGAACGTCATGCTCGCGGTCTACTGCGAGGACGGCCCGACCGGGGGCTGATGCGACGTCACGCAGAGATCCCTGTCTTCCCAATGACCGCAACGGTACCTTTCGGGCACCATGGACCCTTTCAGGACCTTGGGAGGGAATCCGGGGTCCCGGGGCGGCGGGGTGCCGGAGCGGACGGCGGCTGAGGGGGTGAGCGGGACGGACGAGGACGAGGAGGGGCCGCTCACGCATCTGGAAGATCTGTTGGATCAGATGAACGGCATTGCTGATGAGATGCTTGGCCCCTTGCAGGGGCGAGCGGGGCGCGGGGGAGCGGCGATGACGGCAGGCGGGCGGGACGGCCGGGGCGGTGACCGGCAGAACGACGAGCGTCCCTGGGAGGCGTGGCCCGGCACGTCCCGGGCGGGTGCGGCGGCGGGCGGCGATCAGGAGGGGTGGCCCGGAGGGTCTCGGACAAGGGCGGCGGTGGGTGGCGGGCGGGCATACCTGGCGCAGCAGTACACCGAGGTCGCCGAGGACGCCGAGCAGCGGTTGGAGGAACTCCTCGCGCTCGCCGCCGAGCCGTCCCCCGCGGTCGACTTCGACGCCCTGCGCCGTCCCTACGAGCCGCGTCCGCTCCCCGCCGACGCCCAGGTCGAGCCCCCGCGCTGGGCCGACTTCGCACCCGACCCGGGCCCGGCCACCGCCGGTGCGCCGGGACGTCCGCTGCTCAGCGGCTCCTACCAGCAGGAGCTGGCAGCCGCCCGACTGCGGCACCAGCGCGCCCTGCGCGAGTACCGGCACCAGGAGAAGGGGCTGCGGGAGCGGGCCGAGCAGGCCCGCCTCGCCCATGAGCTGGAGGAGCAGCAGCGCGCCCGCAGCGTGCGGGAGTACAACGAGCGGCTGGAGGGCTACCGCAAGTCGTACGAGGAGGGCCGTCCCGCGGCCGTCGAGTCGGTGCTCGAACGCGCGCTCGCAGCGGCCGGGCGGCTGCCCGGACTTGAGGTCCCGGCCCGGGTGTCCTACCGCGAGCTGACCCGGACCGCGGTGGTCGACCTGGTGCTGCCGGGGCCGACCGTGGTGCCCTCGGCGCTGCGGTTCCAGGTCGCGCCGGACGGGGGAGTGGAGGCGGTGGAGCGGCCGCCGGCGGAGACCCTGGCCCGCTACCGGCAGCTGCTGGCCCGGCTGGTGCTGCGCGCGCTGGACGCGCTGCTCGCCGCGGACACCGAGTGCACGCTCGACGGCATCGTCCTCAACGGCCTCGCGGTCACCGCGGAGGCGGGGGAGTCCTGCCTGGTCAGCGTGGACGCGCGCCGGGCCGACCTGTTCGCGGGGACGCTGCTCCCGGCGAGCAGCGCGGAGGCGGTGGAGCGGTTGTGCGCGCTGCCGTGCGTGCTCTCCGACGACCCGTTCGGTCCGACGCCGGTGCTGCCGTTCGCGATCGGCCGGTCCGGGCCCCCGGCTCCTGAGGACCTGTCACCCGGCGAGTTCACCGCGATGATCACCGAGCTGTTCGAGCTGATGGGCCTGGACGACTGGGACCTGCGGCTGCAGGGCCACGACGGGCTGCTGGCGCTGGCCCAGGGGGACGGACGCGAGTTCGCGGACACCTCGTACGTGGTCTTCGCGGCCCGCCGCCCCTCGACGGTGCGGGCGGACGCGGTGCGGGACGTGGCCGAGGTGGTCGCCGAGGAGCACGCCGACGGCGGGATCTGGGCCAGCACCGGCAGTTTCGAACTGGACGCGGTGGTCGCGGCGGCGTCGCTCCCGCGACTGCGGCTGATCGACGGCGGCGAGCTGCGGGCACTGATCCGGGCCCACCTCGGCGCGGAACTGGGCGGGTAGGGCCTGCGGCCCGGCCACCCCGGCGGCGGGTCCGATCCAGCCCGGCTCGGCCCACCTCGGCCCAGCCGCCCCGGCGGCGGGTCCGGTCCGGCTCGGCCCACCTCGGTCCGGCCACCGGCACCGGGAGGCGCGGCCGGTCGGGGAGGGGCGGGTCCGGCTTCCTGCTGGCAGGCTGGGGGCATGGGTTTCGCATTCCTCGACAGATGGCGCACCCGGCAGCCCCCGGCCGCGCCGGGACCGGTCCGCTACGGCTCCGTTCAGCCCGGCAGCCTCGGCGAGATGCTCTCCGAGTGCGGGCTGCTGCGCGAGCGCGCACTCGACGCTGGGCTGCGGCTGGACGACACGGCCGCCTCGCTGCGCGCGCTCGACCAGCTCATACCCGACTGGCGGAACGACCCGAACGTCTCGGAGTGGCTCGGCAACGACGCCGGGCTCTACCTCGGCACGGTGATCGTCCGGACGGTCGACGGCGCCCAGTGGGAGCTGCTCGCCGACGGCAGCCCGATGGTGGTCCTGGCGAACGGGCGCGAGATCGACGTGGTGACGGCGGGCCGGAGCTGGGCGGAGGAGGGCTCGCCGGAACTCTCGGCCGCGTACGCCCTGGTGCACAGCGGGGGTTGACCCGCGGTCGGCTGTCGCGGTCACGGCCGGGCGGCTGACGCCCACTCAGGCGGCGGGGCACCCGTCCGGCGCAGCAGCGGGGGCGCGGCGGCGCGGGGCCGCGCAGGATGGGGGTGTGAGGGCGCGGGTCGGGCCTCTCCGAGGGTGGCGGCGACTGGGCAGGGCGCCGCCACCCTCACCCCGTATCAGGGCCTCCCCCTTCGGGTGCGGGGCCGCTGATCAGGAATTAAACGACAAGCATTATCATTACCGTGTGGTAGCCGTGACGCACGGGACGGATCCGGGCGCGCGGGACACACGAGTGAGAGCGAGCGTGCGGGATGCCGGTGCTGGTGGCCGCTGGGGCCTTTCTGATGACCCTGCTGGGCGGTCTGGTCGCCGGAAAGGTCGGCGACAAGCGGCACCTGGTGCTGGGGCTGGCGGCCGGTCTGATGCTCGGCGTGGTCGGCTTCGACCTGCTGCCCGAGGCCCTGCACGCCGCGTCGAGCGACCTCTTCGGCGTCCCGCAGGGCCTGCTGATGTTCGTACTCGGCTTCCTGGTGCTGCACGTGGTCGAGCGCTCGGTGGCGATCCACCGGGCCCACGAGGCCGAGTACGCCGAGCACCTGCACGCGGGCCACTCGGCCGGGCACACCCACGGCCGCAGCGAGAAGCTCGGCCTCGCCGCGGCCTCCGCGCTCTGCCTGCACAGCGTCATGGACGGCTTCGCCATCGGCGCGGCCTTCCAGGTCGGCGACAGCTTCGGCACGGTCATCGCCATCGCCGTGATCGCCCATGACTTCGCCGACGGCTTCAACACCTACACGATCACCCGGCTCTACGGGAACGACCGGCGCCGGGCGCTGCTGCTGCTCGGCTGCGACGCGCTGGCCCCGGTGCTGGGCGCCGGGATCACCCTGCTGTTCACCATCCCGGAGCATGTGGTGGGGCTCTACCTGGGCTTCTTCTCCGGCTTCCTGATGTACCTGGCGACCTCGGACATCCTCCCCGAGGCGCACAGCCCGCACCCGTCCCGCTCGACGCTGCTCTGCACCCTCGCCGGAACCGGCTTCATGTGGCTGGTCATCGGCCTGGCCAGCTGACGACGGCTCAGCCCGGCCCCGGGGCCGAGTCGCGCTGCGGCCACTGCTCGCGCAGGGCTTCCAGCGCCGCCGCGATGGCCGGGCGGCGGGAGGCGTGCTGCCGCCAGAGCGCGAACACCCGCCGGGTCGGCGCCGGGTGCACCGGTCGCGCCACCACCTGCGGCGGCAGCGTCCCCCGTCCCAGCCGGGGCACCAGGCCGAGCCCGAGCCCGGCCGCGATCAGCGCGATCTGGGTCTCGAACTCGCCGATCTGGTAGCGGATGTCCGGCTCCTCGCCGGCCTCCCGCATCGTCCGGACCAGCCAGTCGTGGCAGATGTTCCCGGCCGGGACGCTGGTCCACGGCCGCCCGGCCAGATCCGGCACGGTCAGCACCGGCAGCGCGGCCAGCGGGTCGTCCGCGGGCAGCAGCACGTCGACCTGGTCGTCGCCCAGGGACAGCCGGGCGACGCCCTCGGGCACCGCCAGCGGGGTGTTCGGCCAGTCCTGCACCACCGCGAGGTCCACCTCGCCCCGGGCGACCAGGTCGACCATGTCGTAGGGGTCGCTCTCCAGCAGCCGCAGCTCCAGCTCCGGGTGCCGTGCCGCGAGGGCCGCCAGCACGCCGGGGAGCAGCCCGCGCGCGGCGGTCGCGAAGGCGGCTAGCGACAGCCGTCCGACCACCGCGCCGCGGCGCTGCTCCAGCGACACCTCCGCCTGCTCGACCAGCGCCAGCACCCGCTGCGCGGCTCCGGCCAGCTCCTGGGCGGCGTCGGTGAGCACCACCCCGCGACCGCGCTTCTCCAGCAGCGTGGTCCTGGTCTCCCGCTCCAGCTTGGTGATCTGCTGCGACACCGCGGACGGGGTGAAGCCGAGGGCTGCCGCCGCCGCGCCGACCGAGCCGTGCACCGAGACCGCGTGCAGTGCGCGCAGGCGCCCGAGATCCATCATGCGGCGATGCTATGCGCTGTGCGTCCCGACCCGGCGGGGCCTCGACCGCCGTGGCCTCAGCCCTGCCGGATCGCCGCCCGGTAGACCGCGGCGATGCCGGGGCCGAAGTACGGGGAGTAGGAGACGGCCGAGGTCCGTCCGCCGTCCTGGTGGCCGCCGATGACGCCGACGACCGTGCCGCGCCCGCCCGCGCCCGCCGTGGTGCCGGTGAGCAGCGGGCCGCCGCTGGTGCCGCCGGGCAGCCCGGCGCAGTCGAACTCCAGCTGGTCGGCGCCGAAGCCGCGGAGGGCGGCGCTGCCGCAGTGGACCGGCCGCTCGGTCCGGTCGGGGTAGCCGACGGCGACGGCCGCCGCGCCGCGCCCGGTGTCGAAGCCGAGTGCCTCCGAGCCGGCCGCGTCCTCCAGTTTCAGCCCCTTGGCCTGCGGAGCCACCGTCAGAAAGGCCACGTCGTAGTCCGGGTCGCCGTGGACGGACCACTTCGCGTCGGCGGTCACCCGGGTGACCGTCCACTGCCCATACGGGCTGAGCCCGTCGTGGTAGCCGGGGACGAAGACCAGGCCGGTGGTGACCCGGCCGCTGCCCGGGACCACCACGCAGTGCGCCGCGGTGACCAGCAGGTCGTGCCCCGGGCTGTCGACCACGGTGGCGGTGCAGAAGTGGCGGCCGAGCCGCCCGCCGCTGCCGCCGGTGAACAGTGCGCCGACCCTGGGGGTGCCCGCGAACGGGACGGCGGTGGGCGCGCCGGCGGGCGCGGCGATGGCGGTGGGAGCGGCGGTGGCGGAGGCCGGGGGAGCTGCGGCGGCCAGGCCGAGCCCCGTGCTGACGAGGAGGGCGAGCCCGAGCCCGAGCGAACGGTGCGTCATGTGAACTGATCCTCAAGGAGGGCGGGGACGGCCGCCACCCTCCGAGCCAAGCGGGTGACGTGCTCACCCCGACGCCACCGCCCCGACGCCACCCCCGTCGCCGGCCACCCCCGTCGCCAGCCAGCCCCGTCGGCGGTCAGTCCGCGGCCGGCGTCCCGGGCCCGTCGGCCGGTCCGTGCTGCCGGTGGTCGTGCCCGTGGCCGTGCGGGTGCGGATGCTGGTGGTGCGGATGGGCCCGGTCGTGCGCCTCGTTCACGGACCGCAGCAGTCGGAGCAGCGCCGAGCGGTCCTCGGGACCGACCGAGCCGAAGTACTCCTCGGCGACCTGCTGCCGGACCTGCCCGATCCGGTCCACCGTCTGCTCGCCCGCCTCGGTCAGCCGGAGCAGGATCGCCCGCCGGTCCTCCGGGTCCTGGACCCGGGCCACCAGTCCGGCCGCCTCCAGCGCGTCGACCACGGTGGTCACCGAGCGGGGGGCGATCCGCAGCCGCTCGGCGAGCTGGTTCAGCCGGATCATCTGGCCGCCGCGCTGCGCGCCGCGTGCGAGCACTTCCAGGGCGCGCCCCTGCGAGGGGTTGATCCCGAACGGCGCCAGCTGGTGGAACGTCCCGCGCCGGATCCGTTTGGCCGCCCGGGTGACGGCGTCGGCAAGCTCGACCTCGGTGGGGACGGGGCTGCTCACGGGGGCTCCTGAGAGGGTGCGGGCGGACGGCGCCGATAATTAAAGAGCTAAGCTCACATTTTCCGTTAGGCTGACCTAAGTCAGACTCTACTGGAGGTCACCCATGCCCCGCTCGCAAGCCCGCGTCAGCACCGACCGCCCGCACCGCTACGCCAAGCAGCTCGCCGCCCATCTCGGCCGCAAGGTCGAGAGCAGCTGGGACGAGGAGACCGGGCTCGGCTCGGTCTCCTTCGCCATGGGCACCGCCACCCTCACCGCCGCGCCCGGTGCGCTGCTGCTCGCCGTGGAGGGCGAGGAGGAGAACCTCCCCAACCTGGAGAGCGTGGTCGGCCGCCACCTGGTCCGCTTCGGCAGCAAGGACGAGCTGGTCGCCGAGTGGCACCGCGACAACGGCGAACCCGGCAGCGTCCAGCGCAACGAGGAGGAGCCCCCGGCTCAGTCCTGACGCAGGTTCAGTTTGAAGCCCACATGCGATCCGGTGAAGCCCAGCCGCTGGTAGAAGCGGTGGGCGTCGGGCCGTCGGGCGTCCGAGGTCAGCTGGACCAGGTCGGCGCCCAGCCTGCGGGACTCCTCGATCGCGTACTCCATCAGCAGGGTGCCGAGCCCGCTGCCCCGCTCGGTGGAGCGGACCCGGACCGCCTCGATCACGGTCCTGGTCGCACCGCGCCGGGACAGCCCGGGGATCAGCGTCAGCTGGAGCGTGCCGACCACCTCGCCCGCCCGCTCCGCGACCACCAGCCGCTGGTTCGGGTCGGCGGCCAGGCGCTCGAACGCGGCCAGGTACGGCGCCGGGTCGCCCGGGGTCTCCCGGCTCGCGCCGAGCGGGTCCTCGGCCAGCAGGGCCACGATGGCGGGCAGGTCCTCGGCGCCTGCCCGCCGGAAGCGGACGTCGCTCATGCCGGGAGCTGCGCCTCGATCGCGGCGACCACCTCGGCGGCCTCGGGCTCGGTCCGCGGGCGGAACCGGCCGACCACCTCGCCCTGCGGGGAGAGCAGGAACTTCTCGAAGTTCCAGGTGATGTCCCCGGCCTCGCCCTCGGCGTCGGCCGCCTTGGTCAGCTCGGCGTAGAGCGGGTGCCGGGCCTCGCCGTTGACGTCCGTCTTCTCCAGCAGCGGGAAGGAGACGCCGTAGCTGGTGGAGCAGAAGGTAGCGATCTCCTCGGCGCTGCCCGGCTCCTGTCCGGCGAACTGGTTGCTGGGCACCCCGAGCACGGTGAAGCCGCGCGCGGCGTACTGCTGCTGCAGCCGCTCCAGGCCCGCGTACTGCGGGGTGAGGCCGCACTTGGAGGCGACGTTCACCAGCAGCACGGCCTTGCCCCGGTAGTCGCCCAGCGTGGTCGGCCGGTCGTCCAGGGTGCGCAGCGGGATGTCGTACAGGCTCATCGGGGACCTCCGGTGATGGGGAGTCAGCTGACATGGAGACGGACATGCCTCGGCGACAACAGTGCCCCATCACCGGATCTTCCCGCTCAGCCGGGCTGTCCCTCGGTGGCGATGATCGCGAAGCGTGAGCCCTGCGGGTCGACCAGCTCGGCCATCCGGCCGACGCCGGGCATGGTCTCGGCGGCCATCATCGCGGTGGCGCCCAGCGCGACGCCCTTGGCCAGGCTGGCGTCGCAGTCGGCGACCTCGAAGTACGGCCGCCACAGCACGGCCGGGAACTCGGCCATCGCCATGATCCCGCCGAAGCCGTCGCTGCCGTCGCTGTCCGCGGGGGAGAGCACGTGGTAGAGCATCTCCCCGCCGATCGGCATGTCCCGTACCACCCAGCCCAGGGCCTGCCGGTAGAAGCGGAGCGCGGCCGGGCCGTCGGTGGTGTGCAGCTCGACCCAGGAGACGCTGCCGGGGACGTTCACCACGCCGAAGCCGGTGTTCCGGCCGGGCTGCCAGGCCGCGAACCTCCCGCCGGTGGGGTCGGTGAACTGGGCCATCCGGCCGGAGTCCCGCACGTCCGTGGCCGGCATCCGGACCGTGCCGCCGGCCTGCTCGACCGACTTGGCGGTGGCCTCGACGTTGGTGCTGCCGAAGAAGGGGGTCCAGCCGCTGAAGACGCCGGGCTCCATGACCGGGCCGAAGCCGGCGACCGTCTTTCCGTCCTGCTCGAAGAAGCCGTGGCGGCCGGTGTGGGGACCGGTCGAGGCGATGGTCCAGCCGAAGAGGCCGGTGTAGAAGGCGGTGCTGGCGTCGAGGTCGGTGGTGCCGAGGTCGAGCCAGATCGGGGAACCGGGCCGGAAGGTGGAGCTGATCATGCGGATACTCCCTCGGGTGTGTGCTGACCAAGCGGGCGTGCGGTCCACAGTCTTGCGCCCGGCACTGACAATTCACCGGCTTGCGGGCGTCTGCCCCGCAAAGAAATTAATTCGGTCATTTTCGATCCTGTTCGATCAGCGGAGGGCCGGACATTCCACGGCTGTCGGACCCCGGCGGTACGGTTCCCCCACGCGATCACAGCAGCGTCACACCGGAGGGGGAGCGCGGCGATGGCGGCTCCACAGCACAACGCTCCGCAGAGCAACGCCCCGCAGCCGCAACACGCCGAGGTGACCGGGGTGCTGGAGCGGATCACCTACTCCAACGAGGAGACCGGCTACACCGTCGCCAGGGTCGACACCGGGCGCGGCGCGGGCGACCTGCTCACGGTGGTCGGCGCACTGCTCGGCGCCCAGTGCGGGGAGAGCCTCAAGCTCTACGGCCGCTGGGGCAGCCACCCCCAGTACGGCAAGCAGTTCACCGTCGAGAACTACACCACCGTGCTCCCGGCCACGATCCAGGGCATCCGCCGCTACCTGGGCTCGGGGCTGATCAAGGGCATCGGGCCGCGGCTGGCCGACCGGATCGTCGAGCACTTCGGCACCGACACCCTGGACGTGATCGAGCAGACCCCGGAGCGGCTGGTCGAGGTCCCCAAGCTGGGGCCGAAGCGGACCAAGCTGATCGCCGCCGCCTGGGAGGAGCAGAAGGCGATCAAGGAGGTGATGATCTTCCTGCAGAGCGTCGGGGTCTCCACCTCCCTCGCCGTCAGGATCTACAAGAACTACGGCGACAACGCCATCACCGTGGTGAAGACCGAGCCCTACCGGCTGGCCGCCGACGTCTGGGGCATCGGGTTCCTCACTGCCGACCGGATCGCCCAGGCCGTCGGCATCCCGCACGACAGCCCGCAGCGGGTCAAGGCGGGCCTCCAGTACGCGCTGTCGCAGGGCTCGGACCAGGGCAACTGCTTCCTGCCCGAGGAGCGGCTGATCTCCGACTCGGTCAAGCTGCTCGCGGTGGAGGTCGGCCTGGTGATCGAGTGCCTGGCCGAGCTGGTGGCCGAGGAGGGCGTGGTCCGCGAGCTGCTGCCGCCCGAGGCCGACGGCGCGGAGCCGGTCACCGCGATCTACCTGGTCCCGTTCCACCGCGCCGAGATCAGCCTGGCCGGGCAGCTGCTGCGGCTGCTGCGGACGCCGGAGGACCGGATGCCGTCCTTCGCCACGGTCGACTGGACCAGGGCGCTGAGCTGGCTGCGTGGTCAGACCGGGGCCGAGCTGGCCCCGGAGCAGGAGCAGTCGGTGAAGCTGGCGCTGACCGAGAAGGTCGCGGTGCTCACCGGCGGGCCCGGCTGCGGGAAGTCCTTCACGGTCCGCTCCGTCGTCACCCTGGCCAGGGCCCGCGAGGCGAAGGTCGTGCTGGCCGCGCCGACCGGACGGGCCGCCAAGCGGCTGGCCGAGCTGACCGGCTGCGAGGCCTCCACGGTGCACCGGCTGCTGGAGCTGAAGCCGGGCGGCGACGCCGCCTACGACCGGGACCGGCCGCTGGACGCCGACCTGGTGGTGGTGGACGAGGCGTCCATGCTGGACCTGCTGCTGGCCAACAAGCTGGCCAAGGCGGTGGCGCCGGGTGCGCACCTGCTGCTGGTCGGCGACGTGGACCAGCTGCCCTCGGTCGGCGCGGGGGAGGTGCTGCGGGACCTGCTGGCGCCCGGCAGCCCGGTCCCCTCGGTCCGGCTGACCAGGATCTTCCGGCAGGCCCAGCAGTCCGGCGTGGTCACCAACGCGCACCGGATCAACGAGGGCGTGCCGCCGATCACCGACGGCATGGCCGACTTCTTCCTCTTCCCCGAGGAGGACACCGAGCTGGCCGCGAGCCTGACCGTGGACGTGGTGGCCCGCCGCATCCCGGCCCGGTTCGGGCTCGACCCGAGCCGGGACATCCAGGTGCTCACCCCGATGCACCGCGGCCCGGCCGGTGCCGGGAACCTGAACACCCTGCTGCAGGCGGCGGTCACCCCGTCCCGCCCGGACGTCCCGGAGCGGCGCTTCGGCGGACGCACCTTCCGGGTCGGCGACAAGGTCACCCAGATCCGGAACAACTATGACAAAGGCGAGAACGGCGTCTTCAACGGCACGGTCGGCACGGTCACCGCGCTCGACCTGGACGAGCAGCGGCTCACCGTGCTCACCGACGAGGACGAGGAGGTGCCCTACGACTTCGACGAGCTGGACGAGCTGGCCCACGCCTACGCGGTGACGATCCATCGGTCGCAGGGCAGCGAGTACCCCTGCGTGGTGATCCCGGTCACCACCAGCGCCTGGATGATGCTCCAAAGGAACCTGCTCTACACCGCGGTGACCCGGGCCAGGAAGCTGGTGGTGCTGGTCGGTTCACGCCGCGCGCTGGCCCAGGCGGTCCGCGCTGTTTCCGCAGGTCGCAGGCATACTGCTGTGGACCACAGACTTCGTACGGGGTGACCCGGCTGTCCGTCCGCTGTTCCGCTTCTGTCAAGAAGTGAACGCTGGACGGCTTGTTCTCAGGGGTCGCCAGCTCTTTCGGGCCACCCTGACTGCACGTTTGTACGGCAAATGGGGGACAGTGTAGGGAGTCAGGGCACCCCTTGAAGAGGTTCATTTCGCTGGTGAGGGAAGACGTGAGCGACAACTCTGTAGTACTCAGCTACCACGGCGACGAGTACGAGTACCCGGTGGTGGACGCCACCGTCGGCAACGCGGGCTTCGACATCTCGAAGCTGCTCAGCCAGACCGGCCTTACCACGCTGGACAACGGCTTCGGCAACACCGCGGCCTGCAAATCAGCGATTACCTACATCGACGGCGACAAGGGCATCCTGCGCTACCGCGGGTACCCGATCGAGCAGATCGCCGAGCAGGGCACCTTCCTGGAGACCGCGCACCTGCTGATCAAGGGTGAGCTGCCGACCTCGGACGAGCTGTCCGTGTTCCAGCACGAGGTCTCCCAGCACACCCTGCTGCACGAGGACGTCAAGCGCTTCTACCAGGGCTTCCCGCGCGACGCCCACCCCATGGCGATGCTGTCGTCCGTGGTCAGCGCGCTGTCCACGTTCTACCAGGACAGCCACAACCCGTTCGACGCCGAGCAGCGGGACCTGTCGGCCATAAGGCTGATCGCCAAGCTGCCCACCATCGCGGCCTACGCCTTCAAGAAGGCCCAGGGCCACCCCTTCGTCTACCCGCGCAACGACCTCGGCTACGTCGAGAACTTCCTGCGGATGACCTTCGCGGTGCCGGCCGAGGACTACGAGCTGAACCCGGTCGTCGTCAGCGCCCTGGAGAAGCTGCTGATCCTGCACGCGGACCACGAGCAGAACTGCTCCACCTCCACCGTGCGGCTGGTCGGCTCCTCGCAGGCGAACCTGTTCGCCAGCATCTCGGCCGGCATCAACGCGCTGTGGGGCCCGCTGCACGGCGGCGCCAACGCGGCGGTGCTGGAGATGCTCACCGCGATCAAGAACGACGGCGGCGACGTCGACGCCTTCATCCGCAAGGTGAAGAACAAGGAAGACGGCGTGAAGCTGATGGGCTTCGGGCACCGGGTCTACAAGAGCTTCGACCCGCGCGCGCAGATCATCAAGAGCGCCGCCCACGACGTGCTGGCCCAGCTGGGCAAGTCCGACGAGCTGCTCGACATCGCGCTGAAGCTGGAGGAGCACGCGCTCACCGACGACTACTTCATCTCGCGCAAGCTCTACCCGAACGTGGACTTCTACACCGGTCTGATCTACCGCGCCATGGGCTTCCCGACCAGCATGTTCACCGTGCTGTTCGCGCTCGGACGACTGCCCGGCTGGATCGCCCACTGGCAGGAGATGATCACCGACCCGGGCAACAAGATCGGCCGCCCGCGGCAGATCTACACGGGCTTCGAGACCCGTGACTACGTTCCGGTCAGCGAGCGCTGAACCGGATCCGCGGCTGAGAAGCACGCACGGCGCGGACCGTAGGGGGAGGCCGCTCAACCACCCCCCGGCCGCGCCGTGCGCGTGTCGGCCACCCAGCGACGGAGGCCGACTCACGGGGTCCGCCGGAACCCCGATTCACGTGTTGTAACACATAACAGGGGGAGTGAAGTTACGCCGGTCCCCTGTGACTCCGCTCTCATGTCGCAGAGTAGTGCTGACGTGACGTCACCGGAAGCGCCGCAACCGCAGACTGTTGCTCACCACGAAGACCGAGGAGAAGGCCATCGCCGCTCCCGCGATCATGGGATTGAGCAGGCCGAACGCCGCCAGCGGCAGTGCCGCGACGTTGTAGCCGAAGGCCCAGAACAGGTTCCCCCTGATGGTGCCGAGGGTCCGCCGGGACAGCCGGATCGCGTCCGCCGCGGTGCGCAGGTCACCGCGGACCAGGGTCAGGTCCGCCGCCTCGATCGCCGCGTCGGTGCCGGTGCCCATGGCCAGACCCAGATCGGCCTGCGCCAGCGCGGCGGCGTCGTTCACCCCGTCGCCGACCATGGCGACGGTGCGCCCCTCCGCCTGCAGCCGGCGGACCACCGCGGCCTTGTCCTCCGGCAGCACCTCGGCGATCACCCGGTCGGCGTCGATGCCGACCTCGGCCGCCACGCCCGCCGCCGCGGCCCGGTTGTCCCCGGTCAGCAGGACCGGGGTGAGCCCCAGCGCCCGCAGTCGGCGTACCGCCTCGGCACTGGTCGGCTTCACCGCGTCGGCGACCACCAGGACGGCCTGTGCCGCGCCGTCCCAGCCCACGGCGACAGCGGTGCGCCCGGCGTCCTCAGCGGCCGTCCTGGCGGCCCGCAGCGGCTCCGGCAGCGCCCCGCCGGGGTGGTCGGACACCAGCGCGTCCCTGCCGACGGCGACGGCGCGGCCCTCGACCGTGCCGCGGACCCCGCGTCCGGGCAGCGCGCGGAAGTCCTGGACCGGCGGGAGCGGGCCCGCCGCCGCGGCGGCCTCGGCCACGGCGCGGGCGATCGGGTGCTCCGAGGCGTGCTCCAGCGCCCCGGCCAGCCGCAGCGCCAGCGCCGCCGCCTCGGGGGTGCCCTCGGCGGTGTGGACGGCCAGCAGCGCCATCCGACCGGTGGTCACCGTGCCGGTCTTGTCCAGGACGACGGTGTCGACCGCACGGGTGGACTCCAGCACCTCGGGGCCGCGGATCAGGATGCCCAGCTGGGCCCCGCGACCGGTGCCCACCATCAGCGCGGTCGGCGTGGCCAGCCCGAGCGCGCACGGGCAGGCGATGATCAGCACCGCCACCGCGGCGGTGAAGGCCTCGCTGGGGCTGCCGCTGACGGTCAGCCAGGTCACCAGCGTGGCCAGGGCGATGACCAGCACCACCGGCACGAACACCGCGGAGATCCGGTCGGCCAGCCGCTGCACCGCCGCCTTGCCGTTCTGCGCCTGCTCCACCAGCGCTGCCATCCGGGCCAGTTGAGTGTCCGCGCCGACGCCGGTGGCCTGGACCACCAGTCGCCCGCCGGAGTTGACGGTGGCGCCGGTCACCGGATCGCCGGGGGCGACCTCGGTCGGCACCGACTCCCCGGTCAGCAGCGAGGTGTCCACCGCCGAGCTGCCCTCGACCACCACCCCGTCGGTGGCGATCTTCTCGCCGGGCCGGACCACGAACCGGTCGCCCACCGCCAGCGCGGACACCGGCACCCGGACCTCGCGCCCGTCCCGCAGCAGCACCGCGTCCTTGGCGCCCAGCGACAGCAGCGCGTGCAGGGCGGCGCCCGCGCTGCGCTTGGCACGGGCCTCCAGGTAGCGGCCGAGCAGGATGAAGGCGGTCACCCCGGCGGCGGTCTCCAGATAGAGCGTGGAGCCCGCGTCGGCCCGGGTCAGGGTGAGGCTGAAGCCGTGCACCATCCCCGGCATCCCGGCGCTGCCGAAGAACAGCGCCCAGGCGGACCAGCCGAAGGCGGCCAGGGTGCCGAGCGAGACCAGGGTGTCCATGGTGGCCGCGCCGTGCCGCAGATTGGTCCAGGCGGCGCGGTGGAACGGCAGCCCGCCGTAGACCACGACCGGCCCGGCCAGTGCGAAGGACAGCCACTGCCAGTTCCGGAACTGCAGCGCCGGGACCATCGCCAGCAGCACCACCGGGAGGCTGAGCACGACGGTGACCAGCAGCCGCTGCCGCAGCCCGGCGAGCTCGTCCTGCGGCCGTTCGGAGGCGCTGTCCTCCGGCTCGAGCCGCGGGGCCTCGGCGGTGTAGCCGGTCCGCTCGACCGTGGCGATCAGGTCGTCCACGGTCAGCCCGGGGGCGTAGCTCACGCTGGCCCGCTCGGTGGCGTAGTTGACGCTGGCCCGGACGCCGTCCATCCGGTTGAGCTTCTTCTCGATCCGGGCGGCGCAGGACGCGCAGGTCATTCCGCCGATGGCGAGGTCGACCCGGCTCTCGGCGGCGGGCGCCCCGGTGCCCGCGGCGGTGGTGGTGCTGCCCATCCTGCTGCTCCCTTCCGGGGCCGGGGTCAGGCCCGGCCGACCAACTGGTAGCCGGCCTCGTCCACGGCGGCGCGGACCACGTCGTCGGTCAGCGGCAGCTCGTGGGCGACGGTGACGGTGCCGGCCTTGGCGTCGGCGCTGACCCCGGTGACGCCGGGGAGGGAGCCGATCTCCTCGCTGACCGACTTCTCGCAGTGGCCGCAGCTCATGCCGGAGACGGTGAAGACGGCGGTGGACATGGCTTCCTCCAAGGAAGGTGGTGACGGGTGCTTCCCTCTACGGAACACCATACCCCTAGGGGGTATTCCGCTCCAGGGCAGCCGAGAGCGTGACGGTACAGAGAGTAACGAGCGCGGGGCCCGCAGCCACATTCCGCCACGGCGGCGGGGGCAGGCGTGGACTTATGTCGCCTATCAGATGATTGATATAGATTCGAAGCTGTGACGATCCGGAACAGCGACACCACGCTGCTGCAGACCCGGCGCTGGGTCCGGATGTCGGTTCCGCTCGGGGTGATCGTGCTGATCGCCGCCACCGACCTGCTGGCCGGCCGGGAGTCCTACCTGGCCTCGCTGCTGGCCGTGGTCCCGCCGCTGGCGGCGCTGACGCTGTCCCCACTGGAGGTGATCGGCGCCAGCGCGATCGGGCTGGTGCTGCTGGTCGCGCTCAGCCGCTTCGACGGCCTGGAGGACCCGGCCGACTCCCGGCTCTTCTTCGGCACCCTGATCTCCTACATCGCGCTCTCCGCCGCCAGCATCGTCATCTCGCACCTGCGGATCGTCAGGACCAGGCACCTGGTCGCCGTCAGCACGGTGGCCGAGGCGGCCCAACTCGCGCTGCTGCGCCCGCCGGGCCCGCAGGTCGGCGACATCCGGCTGGCGGCGCGGTACGTCTCCGCCGCCGACTCGGCGAAGATCGGCGGCGACCTCTACGGCGTGCTGGACACCCCGTTCGGGGTGCGCGCGATCATCGGCGACGTCCGCGGCAAGGGCCTGGCCGCGGTGCAGACCGCCGCGGTGGTGCTGGGCGCGTTCCGCGAGGCCGCCTACGACGAGCCGGACCTGGCCGGGGTCGCCCGCAGGCTGGAGACGAGCGTGCTCCGGCACGTCACCAGCGGCGAGTTCACCACCGCGCTGCTGGTCGGCTTCCGCGACCCGGAGCTGATCGAACTGCTGCACTGCGGCCATGTCGCCCCGCTCCGGGTCGCCCCGGACGGCACGGCGCAGGTGCTCGACCCGCCCGACCCCTGGGTGCCGATCGGCCTGGCCCACCTGGCCGAGGGCGCGCCGCTGACCTGGCGGGTCCCGTTCCGGCAGGGCGACGTGCTGCTGCTCTGCACCGACGGCGTGGTCGAGGCCCGGCAGCGGAACGGCGAGGGCCCGTTCTACCCGCTGACCGAGCGGGCCCCGGCCCTGGTCGCGGGCGGGGCGGTGGACCCGGAGGAGGCGGTGGCCCGGGTCTACGCCGACCTGCTGCACCACGCCGGCGGCGAGCTGCGCGACGACGCGGCACTGCTGCTGCTGGCCCGCGACGCGGACACGCCGTCACCCGAACGCGCTGCTCCGGAATGCGCTTCCGATGATCAGGGCCGATCCTGAGCGGACAGGCGAGTACCAGAGGAGTCGCACATGTTTCAGATCATCTGGATTGTGATCGTGGGTGCCATCCTTGGCGTCATCGCCAAGATGCTCCTCCCCGGCAAGCAGGCCATCCCGTTCTGGCTGACCATCATCTGCGGCATGCTCGGCGCGCTGCTCGGCAACGCCGTAGCCGGCTGGATCGGGGTCCGGCACACCAGCGGCATCGACTGGATCCGCCATCTGCTCCAGTTGATCGGCGCGGTGGTCGTGGTCGCCGCGGGCTCCGCGGTCTGGCCGGCGATCCGCGGCAAGAACAAGAACGTCGATACCACCCGCGTGTGACTCCGCCGCACTGACGGGACTCCGCCGCGCTGACGGGCCCCTGCCGGGACGTTCCGGCAGGGGCCCGGTGCGCTGCTGGGTGACCTTGATTATTGATGAGGTCAAGTTGTTGCCGTAGGCTGGAGGCCATGAACAGCACCCCCGCGCCCGCCGTCGTGCCCACCAAGGCCACCCTGATCGACGAGTTCGCCGCGATCGGGGCTGCCTACTTCCAGGACTTCGCCGCCGTCGCCGCCCGGCACGGGCTGACGTCCGTGCAGGCCAAGGCGCTGGCGGTGCTGGTGCGCAAGCCGCTGCCGATGCGCGGCATCGCCGAGCAGCTGGTCTGCGACGCCTCCAACGTCACCGGCCTGGTGGACCGGCTGGAGGCGCGCGGGCTGGTCCGGCGTGAGGTCAGCGCCAGCGACCGGCGGATCAAGATCGTACTGGCGACCGAGGCCGGGGAGGCCGCGATCCGCGCGGTGCGCGACGACATGCACGCCACCCAGCAGGCGCTGGACCTGCTCAGCGACGAGGAGCGGACCGTGCTGCACGGGCTGCTGTCGCGGCTGCGCCCGGTGCTGGAGTCCGCACCTGCCACCGGACCGACCCGCTAGCGCCCCTGACTAGCCCCTGACCGCGTCGATCGCCCGCAGGATGCGCTGCTCCGACACCGGGTACGGCGTCCCCAGCGGCTGGGCCCACAGGCTCACCCGGAGCTCCTCCAGCATCCAGCGGATCTGGACCGTGCCCTCCTCGTCCAGCCGGTCCGGCGGCAGGTCGGCCAGCAGCTCGTCGTAGGCGTCCCGCATCCTGAGCATCACGCTGGTGCGGTCCCGGTCCTTGTGGGGGTCGTCCGGGAGCTTCACCAGCCGGCGTTCGACTGCCTTGAGGTAGCGCAGCAGGTCCGGCAGGCGGCGCTGGCCGGTCTCGGCCACGAAGCCGGGGTGGATCAGCTCGGCCAGCTGCGCCCGTACGTCGGTCAGGCCGGTGAGCATGGCCAGGCTGTTGCCGATGGCCTTCAGCCGCTCGGCCACCCGGTGGTTCACCGCCAGCACATTGGCGGTCTTCACCACGGTGTCGGCGGTGACGTCGTAGAGGTCGGCCCGGACCGCGCCGCGCAGCCGCTTGTACGAGGCCTCGTCCCAGACCGGGCCGCCCGCGTCGGCGATCAGCCGGTCCGCCGCCGCGGTCAGGCAGTCCGCGAACAGCGCCTCGGTGCTGCCGTGCGGGCTCGCCGCCAGCGCCAGCTTGGCGCCGTTGCCCAGCCGGGACTGGATCGAGTTCACCGGGGAGGGGATGCCGAGCAGCAGCAGCCGGCGGGTGCCGGCCAGCATCGCCCGCTGCTGCGCCCGGGGGGTGTCCAGCAGCCGGACCGAGACCGTGGCGCCGTCGTCCACCAGCGCCGGATAGCCCTTGACGGTCTGTGAGCCGCGCTTCTGCGCGAAGACGTCCGGCAGCTCGCCGATGGTCCAGTCGGTCAGCCCGCGTCGCTCCAGACCGCCGGCCGCCTCGGCGATGGCCGCCTGGGTCCGGGACTTCAGCTCCAGCTTGAGCGCGTCCAGGTCCTTGGACTCGCCGAGCTTGCGGTTCTTGTCGTCCACCACCCGGAAGGTGATCCGCAGGTGGTCCGGGACCGCGTCCAGGCTCCAGCTGTCGCGCGGGACCGGGATGCCGCGGAGCCGGTGCAGCTGCCACTCCAGCAGCTCCACCAGCGGCTTGTCCTCGGTGGTGGCGGTGGCCGGGTCGCGGTGGCCCAGGCCCTGCATCAGCCGCTTGGCGTAGTCCGGGGCCGGGACGAAGTTGCGCCGCAGCGCCTTGGGGAGGGAGCGGATCAGCGCGGTGACCAGGTCCTCGCGCAGGCCCGGGATCTGCCAGTCGAAGCCGATCGGCCGGACCTGGTTCAGCAGCGTCAGCGGGAGGTGGACGGTCACGCCGTCGGCCTCCGCGCCCGGCTCGAACTGGTAGGTGAGCGGGAACTCCAGGTCGCCCTGCCGCCAGACATTGGGGTAGTCGCGCTCAGTGACCGTGGCCGCGTTGTCGTTGACCAGCAGCTCGGGGGTGAAGGTGAGCAGCTCCGGACGGGTGCGGTGGGTCTTCTTCCACCAGCTGTCGAAGTGCGCGCCGGAGACCACGTCGGCGCCGATCCGCTGGTCGTAGAAGTCGAACAGGGTCTCCTCGTCGACCAGGATGTCGCGGCGGCGGGCCCGGTTCTCCAGCTCCTCGACCTCGTCCAGCAGCTTGCGGTTGTCATGGAAGAAGCGGTGGTGGGTGCGCCACTCGCCCTCGACCAGGGCGCGCCGGATGAACAGCTCGCGGGACAGCTCCGGATCGATCGAGCCGTAGCCGACCTTGCGCTGGGCGACCAGGGTCACCCCGTACAGGGTGACCTTCTCGAAGGCGACGACCTGGCCCCGGTCCTTCTCCCAGTGCGGCTCGCTGTAGCTGCGTTTCAGCAGGTGGGCGGCTTGCTCCTCGATCCACTCGGGTTCGACCTTGGCGGCGATCCTGGCCCACAGGCGGGAGGTCTCCACCAGCTCGGCGGCGATCACCCAGCGCGGGGTCTTCTTGAACAGCGCACTGCCCGGGAAGATCGCGAACTTGGCGCTGCGGGCGCCGAAGTACTCCTGCTTCTCGGCGTCCTTGAGGCCGATGTGCGAGAGCAGCCCGGCCAGCAGCGAGCGGTGGACCGCGTCGCCGTCGACCTCGTCGGCTGGGTGGCCGAGGTCGATGTCGAGCGACTTGGCGACCTGCCGCAGCTGCGCGTCGATGTCCTGCCATTCGCGTATCCGCAGGTAGTTCAGGAACTCCGACTTGCACATCCGGCGGAACTGGCTGGAGGACAGCGCCTTCTGCTGGTCCTTCAGATAGCGCCAGAGGTTGAGGTAGGTGAGGAAGTCCGAGGTCGGGTCGGTGAAGCGGGCGTGCAGCTGGTCGGCGTGCGCCCGCTTCTCGACCGGGCGCTCGCGCGGGTCCTGGATCGACAGCGCGGCGGTGATCACCATCACCTCGCGGACCACGCCGTGCTTCTCGGCCTCCAGCACCATCCGGGCCAGCCGCGGGTCCACCGGCAGCGCGGAGAGCTTGCGGCCGAGCGGGGTGAGCGTGTTGACCTTGGTGGTCGTCACCAGCGCGCCCAGCTCCTGGAGCAGGTCCACGCCGTCCTTGACGTTGCGTCGGTCCGGCGGCTCCAGGAACGGGAAGGCGGCGATGTCGCCGAGGCCGGCGGCGGTCATCTGCAGGATGACCGAGGCCAGGTTGGTGCGCAGGATCTCCGGGTCGGTGAACTCGGGGCGGGCGAGGAAGTCCTCCTCCGAGTACAGCCGGATGCAGATGCCGTCCGAGGTACGGCCGCAGCGGCCCTTCCGCTGGTTGGCGCTGGCCTGCGAGACCGCCTCGATCGGCAGCCGCTGGACCTTGGTGCGGTGGCTGTAGCGGGAGATCCTGGCGGTGCCGGGGTCGATCACGTAGCGGATGCCGGGGACGGTGAGGGACGTCTCGGCGACGTTGGTGGCCAGCACGATCCGGCGGCCGGTGTGGGACTGGAACACCCGGTGCTGCTCGGCGGAGGAGAGCCGCGCGTAGAGCGGGATCACCTCGGTGTGGCGGAGGTTCTGCTTCTCCAGCGCGTCGGCGGTGTCGCGGATCTCCCGCTCGCCGGAGAGGAACACCAGGATGTCGCCGCTGCCCTCAGCGCCCAACTCGTCCACGGCGTCGCAGATCGCCTGGATCTGGTCGCGGTCGCGGTCGATCGCGTCGGCTTCCTCGTCCTCGCCTTCCTCGATGACCGGGCGGTAGCGGACCTCGACCGGGAAGGTGCGTCCGGACACCTCGATGATCGGGGCGGCCTCGCCGGTGCGGGCGTCGGTGAAGTGCTCGGCGAAGCGCTCCGGGTCGATGGTCGCGGAGGTGATCACCAGCTTCAGGTCCGGGCGCTTGGGCAGCAGTTGCTTGAGGTAGCCGAGGATGAAGTCGATGTTGAGGCTGCGCTCGTGGGCCTCGTCGATGATCAGGGTGTCGTACTGGCGCAACAGCCGGTCGTTCTGGATCTCGGCGAGCAGGATGCCGTCGGTCATCACCTTGACGGCGGTGTCCGGGCCGACCTGGTCGGTGAAGCGGACCTTCCAGCCGACGGTCTCGCCCAGTTCGGTGCCCAGTTCCTCGGCGACGCGCTCGGCGACGGTGCGGGCGGCGATGCGGCGGGGCTGGGTGTGCCCGATCAGGCCGCGGACGCCGCGGCCCAGTTCCAGGCAGATCTTGGGGATCTGGGTGGTCTTCCCCGAGCCGGTCTCACCGGCGATGATCACGACCTGGTGGTCCCTGATCGCTTCGAGGATGTCCTCGCGGCGGGCGCTGACCGGCAGCGACTCGGGATAGGTCGGGGTCGGGACAGATGCCCTGCGGTTGGCGACGCGGAGTTCGGCGGACTCGATCTCGGCGGCGAGGGTCGCTTGGGTGCGCTCGCGCTTCTCCGGCTCGCGGAGCTTGCGGAGGCCTTCCAGGCGGCGGCCGAGGCGCTCCTCGTCGCGGAGGGTGAGCGTCTGCAGCTTGGCGACGAGGTCGCCGAGGGAGGGGACGGCGTCCGCCGGGCGCTGGGCGTCTTGCTGGCCGTCGGCGCGGGGGGTGCGCGGGCGGTCGCCGCGGCGGCCGTTTCCGCGTGAGCGGCTGCTGCGGGCGCGGCGCGGTGCGTCGGCGCCCCTACCGGTGCCGGGGCCCTGAGCGGTGCCGTCGGTTGAGCCGGTGGTGGCTTCCGCGGCGGTGGGCGGTGCCTCGGGGGGATTCGAGGGCGCGTTCGCGCTCGGCGTGGCGGGGGAGCGGGGGGCGACTGGCGAGGAGTCGACGGCTGCGGAGTTCTGCGGGGTACCCATTGCACTCCCCACCCTACGCAAAGTGCCCCCTCACCTGTCGACCCGATATCGGCGCAGCCCGTCCAGGTCGGCGGTGCGGAGAAACCCGGCCCGCAGCAGTACCCGCTGCGACGCGGTGTTGTCCGGCCGGGTCAGCGCGAGCACGCCGCGCACCACGGGGTGGGTGAAGGCGTAGCGGGTGAGCGCGTGCGCGGCCTCGGTGGCCAGGCCGAAGCCGCGGGCCTCCGGCACCAGGTCGTAGCCGATCTCGACCGTGCCGGTGCTGTCCGGCGGCCCGTGGAAGCCGACGCTGCCGATCGCCAGGCCGTCGGCCGGGTGCACCACCACGTACAGGCCCCACGGAGGCCGGTGCCAGCCGACCTCCGCGGCGCGGGTGACGATCCCGGCCATGCCCCGGGTGCCGTCCTCGGGCCCGCCGCCGAGCCAGCTCCAGCCGCCGTCGCCGCCGTGGGCGAGCTGCGCCGCCGCGGTGGCGGAGGCGGGTTCGAGGCGGAGCCGGGGGGTGGAGATCACCCAGGGATTATGCCGCCCCGCCGGGACCGGGCCGCTCAGGGGTTGACGGTGAGCAGCAGCTTGCCGGTGCTGGCGCGGCTCTCGACCAGGCGGTGGGCGTCGGCGGCGTCCGCGAGCGGGAACTCGGCGGTGATCGGCAGGTGCACCCCCTGCGTCGCGGCCAGCGCGAACGCGTCGGTGGTGAGGGCGCGCAGCGCCTGCGGGTCGGCGGCGGCCAGGCCGAGGATGCTGAAGGCGGACACGCTCAGCGCCTTCGGGGCGAGGTCGGCGAAGCCGCTGCTCCAGGCCTCGGCGTTGCTGCTGTTGCCGAAGGCCACGGCGCGGCCGTAGCGGGCCAGCGAGGCCACGCCGCGCCGCCAGGTGTCGCCGCCGACCGAGTCGAGGACCAGGTCCACGCCCCGGCCGCCGGTGGCCTCGGCGAGCTGCCGGTCGAAGTCCTCGCCGACGAACACCTCGTCGTAGCCGTACTTCAGCGCGTATGCGGCCTTGTCGGGGTGGGAGACCACGCCGAAGACCCTGCCCGCCCCGGCCAGCCTGGCGACCTGGCCCAGTGCGGTGCCGACGCCGCCCGCCGCGCCCTGGACCAGCACGCTCTCGCCCGCGCGGAGCCGTCCGGCGTGGTGCACCAGGGCGTAGGCGGTGGGCAGCACCGAGGGCAGTGCGGCGGCGTCGCGCAGTTCCAGGCCGTCCGGGAGGGCGAAGGTCTGTGCGGCCTCGGCCAGGGCCACCTCGGCGTAGCCGCCGCCGGAGAGCAGTGCGACCACCGGCTGCCCGACCTGGAGCCCGGTCACCCCCTCGCCCACGGCCCGGACCAGGCCCGCGGCTTCGAGACCCGGCACGAACGGGAGGCCGCTGACCCGGTAGCCGTTGCTGCGGGCCAGGATCTCGGCGAAGTTGACCCCGGCGTAGCCGGTGCTGATGCTGACCTGCCCGGGACCGGGCAGCGGCTCCGGCAGGTCGCGGAGCTGGAGCACCTCCGGAGTGCCGAACTGTTCGACGACTACTGCGCGCATGGGTGAACCCCCGGCTAGACTGTTCGACGAGATGCGAACACCGATGAGTGTACGCAATCGGTCGAACACTTCACAGGACTTTCGCTCCACCGGACTTTCGGGAGACCGCCATGGGCCAGCGTCCGGCGCCGCAGCACCGGGATCCGCGGGAGGTGCCGATCGAGACGGTGTTCGCCGCGCTGGCCGACCCGGTGCGGCTGGCCATCGTCCGGCAGCTCGCGGACAGCGCGGACTGGTCCCGGGCCTGCGGCAGCTTCGACGTCCCGGTGGGCAAGGCGGGTCTGAGCCACCACTTCTCGGTGCTGCGCGAGGCCGGCCTGGTGGAGCAGCGGGACGCCGGGGCGCGGCGGGTGAACCGGCTGCGGCGGGACGAGATCGAGTCGTGCTTCCCCGGGCTGTGGGCACTGACGCTGCGTCAGTCGTCCTGATCCTCGTCCTCGTCGTCGCTGCCGCCCTTGGCGTCCAGGTAGCTGCTCGCGACATGGGTGTCCAGCGGGAACTGCACCGGGGTGTCGCCGAAGACCAGGCGGCGGGCCTCCTCCCCGGCGTCGGCCACGGCCGCCCTCACCGCGTCGGCGAGCTGGGCCGGGGTGTGCACGATCACCTCGTCGTGCTGGAAGAAGACCAGGCGGGGGCGGTCGCCGTCGGTCGCCACCGGGATCGCGGCAAGTCGGCGGCGCAGCCCGGCGATCAGGGCCAGGGCCCAGTCCGCGGCGCTGGCCTGGATCACGAAGTTGCGGGTGAAGCGCCCCCGGGAGCGGGTGTCCCTGGCGGCGCTGTCGTCCCCGGCGTCGGCGCCGTCCTGCTGCGCGGCGCCCTCGGTGAGGTCGAGCCAGTGCGCCGACGGCGGCGGGCAGACCCGCCCCAGCTGCGAGCGGACCACCCCGCCCGCCTCGCCGGTCCTGGCCGCCGCCTCGACCAGGCCCATCGCCTGCGGGAACCGCCGCTTCAGCACCGCGACCAGCTGGCCGGTCTCGCCGCTGGTCCCCCCGTACATCGCGCCGAGCAGGCCGAGCTTGGCGCGGCCCCGATCGCCCTGGAACGCCTCGGCGGCCAGGCCCGCGTAGAGGTCCCCGGCCGCGCCCGCGCGGATCATGCCGGGGTCGCCGGACATCGCCGCGAGCACCCGCGGCTCCAACTGGCCCGCGTCCGCCACCACCAGCCGCCAGCCGGGGTCGGCGACCACCGCGCCGCGCAGGATCCGCGGGATCTGCAGCGCGCCGCCGCCGCGGCTGGCCCAGCGCCCCGACACCACCCCGCCGACCACGTACTCCGGCCGGAACCGGCCGTCCCGGACCCAGGCCTCGCGCCAGGCCCAGCCGTGCGCGGCGTGGATCCTGGACAGCTCCTTGTAGCGCAGCAGCAGCGGCGCGGCCGGGTGGTCCAGGTCGCGCAGCACCCAGTTGCGGGTGGTGGTCAGGCTGATGCCTTGTTCGGCGAAGGCCCGGATCACCTGGCCGGGGGAGTCCGGGTTCAGCGCCCGCCCCTGGTGCTGTCCGCCCAGCGCCTGCTGCAGCTCGTAGGACAGCGCGGCCAGCTTGGCCGGCTGGGCGCCGCCGCGCGGACGGGAGCCGAGCAGGTCGTAGAGCAGTTCGTCGTGCACCTGGGTGCTCCACGGCAGACCGTCGAACGCCATCTCGGCGGCGATCAGGCCGCCGGCCGACTCCGCCGCGCAGAGCAGCCGGGTGCGGCCCGGCTCGGCGGTGGCCGCGATCCGGCGCAGCTGCTCGGCGTGCACGGCGACCAGGGCGCGCAGCGGGTCGGTGCCCGGCGGCAGCCGGCTGCGGTCCGGGGCGAACAGGGTGTCCTGGTCGGCGTCGGACGCGGCGGAGCCCTCCGGCAGGTCGGGCGGCACCGGGAGGCCGTTCAGCCGGGCCCAGGCCGCGCCGAGCGAGCGCGGGCGGCCGTAGCGGTCCTCCTGGCCGAGCAGCAGCGGCTCAACCAGTTTCACGTCGTGGCAGCGGGCCGGCCGGGAGCCGGGCAGCCGGGGCAGCAGCCGCCCGTACACCTCGTCGGTGGCGGCCCAGACCCAGCGCGGCGACTCGGCCGCCTCCTGTTCGGCCAGGGCTGCGGCCAGGTCGCGGACCCGCACCGGCTCGCCCAGCGGCGAGCCGTCCTCGGCGAGCGGCTGCAAGCGCCCGCCGGGGCCGTCCTGGTCCGCCGCGACCGCGACCCGCCGTTCCGCCACCGCGCTGCCCTCTTCACGTCGTCACGTCGTCTTGTTGCCGTGGGGGCCTATGGGTCGGCCCTGCTGGTCGGTCCTGCGGAACGTACCACCGGGCACTGTCAGCCAGGCGTGCCCGCGGCGCGGCGGGTGGGGTCCGGATGCTGAAAATCCCGGCGGCGGAGCCATGGGCACGTTCAGGATGAGCGGTATGCAGACGACGCAGCCCCGCCCCCGCCTCTGGTTGATCGACCTGCCGGTGCTGGTGGTCGCGGCGATCTGGGGCTCCAGCTACCTCTCCGTCAAGACCATCGCCACCGGACCGACCGTGGTCCCGCTGCTGGTGCTGCGCTTCCTGGTCGCGCTGCTGCCGATGGGGGTGCTGGTGGCGGGTCGGCTACGGCGGCTGAGCCGGCCCGAGGTCCGGGGCGGGATGCTGATCGGGCTGATCCTGGCCACGATCTTCCTGGTCGAGACGGTGGGCGTGGTGCACACCTCGGCCACCAATGCCGGTCTGATCATCAGTCTGACCATGGTGTTCACCCCGCTCCTGGAGAGCGGCCTGGCGCGTACCCGTCCGTCCACGCCCTTCGTCTGCGCCGCCGCGATCTCGGTGCTCGGGGTGGCGCTGCTCACCCAGGGGGCCGGGTTCCAACGCCCGGGGCTCGGCGACCTGCTGGTGTTCTGCGTGGCGGTGATCCGCGCGGTGCACGTGGTGGTGATGCACCGGATGAAGTCCCTCAGGGACACCGAGTCGGGTGCGCTGACCTTCGTCCAACTCGGCACCTGCCTGGTGGTGTTCCTGCTGATCTCGCCGTTCTCCGGCCCGGCGCCCTGGCGGCTGGCGGCCTCGTACGACGCCGGGCAGTGGGTCGACCTGCTCTACCTCGGGCTGGCCTGCACGGTCTTCGCGTTCTTCGTGCAGATGTGGGCGGTGCGGCGGACCTCCCCCTCGCGGGTCAGCCTGCTGCTGGGGACGGAACCGCTGTGGGCGGCGGTGATCGGGGTGGAGATCGGCGGCGACAAGCTGGGCGCGCTCGGCGCGGTGGGCGCGGTGCTGGTCCTGGTCGGCACGACCTGGGGCCGGGCCACGGCCGGGCGGGGCGGCGGGGCGGTTGCCGCGGACGGCGATGGGGGCGTCGGTGCGGGCGGCACCGGGGACGGGACGGGACGGGGGAGGACACCGGGGGCGCCGCCACGGACGCCGCCGCGGCGGTCAATGCGGACATTTAACACATAAGGCCACCTATGGTCGGATCAGGCGCTGAGCATGCGCCGCCCGTCGATCCGGAGAGGGTGGCTGCCGCCCGTGGTGCACTGGCTCACCGACCACATCTTCAAGCCGTACCCCGAACTGCTGATCTTCCTGACGGTGGCCCTGGGCTTCCTGGTCGGCAGACTGCACTGGAAGGCCATCGGCCTCGGCTCGGTCACCGGCTGCCTCATCGTCGGGCTGTTCGCCGGCTGGGCCACCGACGTGACCGTCAACGGCACGGTGAAGTCGGTCTTCTTCATCATGTTCCTGTTCGCCCTGGGTTACAAAGTCGGCCCGCAGTTCTTCCGAGGACTGAAGAAGGACGGGCTGCCGCAGGCCGCCGTCGCCCTTGTGGTCTGCCTCACCGGCCTGGGCGTCTGCTACGGCTTCGCCCGGATGCTCGGCTACGGGACCGGCCTCGGGGCCGGACTCCTCGGCGGGGCGCTCACCCAGTCCGCCGTCATCGGCGTGGCCCAGGACGCCATCGGCAACCTGCCCGGCCTGACCCACGATCAGATCAGCGCCCAGCAGAACCTGGTGCCGGTCGCCTACGCGGTGACCTATCCGCTCGGCACCATCCTCTGCGCCATCCTGCTGGCCAACATCGCGCCGCGGCTGATGAAGAGCGACCTCAAGCGCGACAGCGCGATCCTGGCCAAGGAGCTGGACGTGCCCAGCGGCAACCCCGACCTGGGCGAGGGCTACTACGAGGTGGTGCTGCGGGCCTTCACCGTGGCCGTCCCCGGCATCGTCGGCCGCACCATCGACGACTTCGAGGAGCAGCAGAAGCAGCTCGGCCGCCGGATCTACCTGACCCGGGTGCGCCGGGACGGCGTCCTGCTGGAGCACGACCAGCGGACCGTGATCGCGGACGGCGACGTCCTCGCGGTCAGCGCGCTGCGGCACGACCTGGTCGCGTTCGACCCGGTCAGCCACATCGGCCCGGAGGCGGACGACGTCGACCTGCTCGGCTACCGGACCGAGACGCTGCACGTGGTCGTGTCCGAGCCGGACCAGATCGGCCGGACCGTCGGCGAGCTGCGGGCCGAACCGGCCATGGTCGGCGTCTTCATCGACCGGGTCTACCGCTCCGGGGCGGAGTTCCCGTACCGGCTGAACAGCAGGATCGACCGCGGCGACACCCTGGTGCTCAGCGGGCCCGAACGGCTGGTCGGCCCGGCCGGGCGGGCCCTCGGCAAGCCGGTGCCCACCGGTTTCGCCACCGACATGATCTGGGTCGGGCTCGGCATCTTCGTCGGCGGCTGCATCGGCATCCCTGCGCTGACCCTGGGCGGCGTCCCGGTCAGCCTGTCCACCTCGGGCGGCGCGCTGATCATGGGCCTGGTCTTCGGCTGGATCCGTGGCCGCTACCCGACCTTCGGGAATGTGCCGCCCGGCGCGCAGTGGTTCATGGACACCCTCGGGCTGTGCATGTTCGTGGCCGTGGTCGGCATCAACGCCGGGCCGGGCTTCAGCAGCGGCCTGGCCACGGCCGGGTGGGGGCTGCTGCTGTGGGGCGCGGTGGCGACGGTGGTCCCGCTGGTCGTCGGACTGCTGTTCGGGCACTTCGTGCTGAAGATCCGGACCCCGGTGCTGATGGGCGTGGTGGCGGGATCGCAGACCACGACGGCGGCGATCGGCGCGATCAACGAGGCGGCGGACTCGCAGGTGCCGACCCTCGGCTACACCATCCCCTACGCCGTGGGGAACGTCCTGCTCACCATCTGGGGCGCGATCATCGTCGCGCTGCTCGCCTGACCTCCCGTCAGCTTTCCCCTTCCTCTCCCTCTCCCCTTCCTCTCCTCCTTCTCTTTCCCTCTTTGGAGACCGCAGTGCCCAACACCACCGTGAGCCGCGCGGAGATGCACCGCCTCGCCCAGCTCAGCCCGTTCGAGCTCAAGGGCGAGTTCATCGCCCTCGCCGAGAAGTACCAGGCCGGACAGCCCGCGCAGAAGGGCCGCAGCACCAAGGCGATGCTCAACGCCGGGCGCGGGAACCCCAACTGGATCGCCACCGGACCGCGCGAGGCGTACTTCGCGCTCGGCTCGTTCGCCCTGACCGAGAGCCGCCGGGTGTGGACCGCCGACAACCTCGGCGGCATGCCCGAACTGCACGGCAGCGCCGCCCGCTTCGACGCGTACGCCGCCGCGCACCCCGAGCTGCCCGGGATCGCCCTGCTCAAGGACTGCGTCGAGTTGGCCGCCACCCGCTTCGGCTTCGACCGCGACGCCTGGGTGCACGAGCTGACCGACGGCATCATCGGCGACAACTACCCGGTACCGGACCGGATGCTGGAGCACGGCGAGCAGGTGGTCCGCGGCTACCTGCAGGAGGAGCTGATGGCCTCCCGGCCGCCGACCGGGTCCGGGCTCGACCTGTTCGCGACCGAGGGCGGCACCGCCGCCATGTGCTACATCTTCGACTCGCTGATGAAGAACGGGGTGCTGAAGAAGGGCGACCGGATCGCCCTGATGGTGCCGGTGTTCACCCCCTACATCGAGATCCCGGAGCTCGACACCTACGAGTTCGACGTGGTCAGGGTCGAGGCGTCCAGCTTCACCGAGACCGGGGTGCGCGGCTGGCGCTACCCGGAGGAGGAGATCGCCAAGCTGGCGGACCCGTCGGTCCGGCTGCTCTGCCTGGTCAACCCGAGCAACCCGCCGTCGCTGGCGCTGTCCGGGCGGGTGGTCGAGCAGATCAAGGGCATCGTCGAGAGCAGCAACCCGAACCTGCTGATCGTCACCGACGACGTCTACGGGACGTTCGTCGACGGCTTCCGCACCATCGCCGCCGAACTGCCGCGGAACACCCTGCTGGTCTACTCCTACTCCAAGCACTACGGCTGCACCGGGCACCGCCTCGGGGTGATCGGTCTGCACCAGGACAATGTGATCGACGATCAGATCGCCGCGCTGCCGGAGAGCGAGCGGGAACGGCTGCGCAAGCGCTACGGGACGCTCAAGCTGGAGCCGGACAGCATCCGCTTCATCGACCGGCTGGTCGCCGACTCGCGCCAGGTCGCGCTGAATCACACGGCCGGGCTGAGCCTGCCGCAGCAGGTGCAGATGCAGCTGTTCTCGCTGTTCGCGCTGCTGCCTGAGGGCAAGGAGTACAAGGCCAAGGTGCAGTCGGTGGTCCGTCAGCGGCTGGACCTGCTGCTGGAGGGCTCCGGGATGCGTATCGCGGAGGACCCGCGGCGGGCCGGCTACTACATCGAACTGGACCTGCTGGCCGAGGCCGAGCGGGTCGCGGGCAAGGGCTTCGCGGACTACCTGCAGGCGACGTACGAGCCGGTGGAACCGCTGTTCCGGCTGGCCGAGCAGACCGGCGTGGTGCTGCTGAACGGCGGCGGGTTCGACGGGCCGGAGTGGTCGGTGCGGGTGTCGCTGGCGAACCTGGACGACCTGGACTACCTGAAGATCGGACACCACCTGAAGGAGATCTTCGCGGACTACCAGGAGGAGTGGCGCGCGGCGGGGGCGGTGGGCGCGAACGGCGCGAACGGCACGTCGGGAGCGGTCGGCGCGGCGGGCTGACCTGGAGGGACGGGGCCTGGGCGGGGCCCGCGTAGGGCCCGCACGGGGAGGTGCCGCAGGACGCCGGTTGGCGCCTGCAGCACCTCTGGCGCTCTGAGGCACTTCGCGGTAGGCCGGGGCGTCGGGGTACGACGGGGTGCCCGGGGGCGTCGCTGGTTGCCCCCGGGTGACTTTGGATGCTCGCGGATTTTTTGACGGCGGCTCGGAGACGGCGGCTCTGGGACGGCCTGCTGGAAGACGCCGTCATGGGGGACGGCGTCGCGGGGGGCCAGCGTCGCGCGGGGCGTCAGCCTCGGCGTCGCCAGACCAACGCCGCCGAGACCGGGAGGTTCCGGTGCTGCTCCCACTTCGGCTTCAGGGTGATCCAGCGGTCGTCCACCAGTCCCTCGCGCATCTCCACCAGCTCCCACCCGGCCCGCAGCCCCGCCGTGACGTTCTCGCTGATCAAGTGGACGTACGTGCTGATGGCGATGTGCTCCCCGGCCGCGTTGGTGAAGTGCGTGGGCATCCCGGTGGCCAGGATGAACTGCGGGTGGAACGACACCTGGACATACAGCCCACCCACCGCGGCCAGCCGCCAGGCCTCCCGGTACAGCGGCAGCAGCTCCGGCAGGTGCTCGTCCACCAGCGACGAGATCACCAGGTCATAGGCCCCGGCCGACAGGCCGGTGTCCCTGACGTCACCGGTCACCAGGCGGTCGTGGACGCCGCGGGCGCGGGCCACGGCCAGCATCTCGGGCGTGAGGTCCACCCCGTCCACGGCCGGGACCCCGCGTCCGCGCAGCCAGGCGGCGGTGCGCCCGGTCCCGCAGCCGAGGTCGGCGGCCCGGTTGACGGTGTGCCACTCGGGGACGGTGAGGGCTTCCAGGAGGGCGAGGTCCATGATGTCCTCGACGGTGTCCTCGTACGTTCCCGCCCAGTGGCCGTATCCGGTGGCGACATCCACCATCGGGTAGCCGCGTCTGTCCACGTCCGAGAAATTCACCATGCGGTGATTCTGGGCGAAGGACAGACGCGACGCGAACCGATTTTCGCCCGCTGGCCAGGTGTGGCTACCGCCTACTGCTCCACACTGTCGAGACGTACCGGCATCAGCAGGGAGAAGCTGTGCTCGTCCTCTCCCTCCACCGCCTCCACCGCCACACGGCGGATGGCCAGCGGAGTGAGCGGACTGCCCAACTCCAGGACCAGCCGATCCCTGGCGGCAGCGGCGAGGGCGTCGAGCAGGAACGCGCGGTTGACACCGACACGGTCACCGACGGTTCCTGTCGCTGCCGCCTTGGCTTCCGCGCCTCCATCCGTCCCCGCGTCTGCGCGGCCCTCGCTGTCGTCCCCGACCACGGTCAGCGAGCCGTCGGCGGTGATCGCCAGCAGTGAGACCGCCACGTCCGCGCCGCCCTCGCCGTGCGGCGAACTGTGGGTCGGCCCGTTGGTCAGTGCCTCGCGCAACGCGGCAACGTCCACATCGACCCGGCGACCTGACGGGAGCCGGGTGAGCCTGCGGTAGTCAGGGAAGTCGTGGTCCAAGCAGACGCCGGACGCCTGGCCGGCGTCGGCCCGCAGCGAGACCCGGTCCCCGTCCAGGGTCAGCACTGCCTCACCGGTCGAGGTCAGCAGCGCCCGCATCGCGTCGACCAGCGCGACCGGGACGATGACCTGCCGCGATGCGGTGCCCGCGGCTGCCGCGTCCGCGCTGTCGAGCCGCGGCTGGGGCAGGGCGAGGCGTGCCACGGCGAGGCGGTAGCGGTCGGTGGCGACCAGCCGCAGCGCCTGCTCGTCCGCGTCGACATCGAGGTGGACCCCGCCGAGCATCGGCAGTTCGGGGTCGGTGCTGACCGCGAACCGGACCGTGTCCAGCGCGGCGGCCAACTCGGGCGCGGGCAGCGTCAACTGCAGGGTGGTGTCGTCATCGGTGCTGTCGGTGTGCGGGGTGCTGTTCAACGGGTGCTCCCTGAGCGCGAGTAGGTCTCGGACAGCGGAGAGCTCGCGGCGTGCCTCGTCGAGGCTGCCTTTCAGTCGCAGCAGGTGCGCGTCCAGCAGCGCGCCGACCAGCGCGGCGTCCTGGCTGGACCAGCCGGCCAGGACCAGGCGGATGTCCGCCAGCGGCATGCTGACCCGGCGCAGCCGGGTGAGCAGCCGTGCCTCCTGCCGCTGGCCCGGCCCGTACCAGCGGTAGCCGCTGGCCGGGTCGACCCACTCGGGGACGAGCACGCCCGCCCCGTCGTAGAACCGCAGGGCGCTGACCGTCAGCCCGCTGTCACGGGCCATCTCGCCGATGCTGTACATCTTGCTCTCCACGCCCTGGACTCTCCGGCCTCAACCAGGTCGAGGGTCAAGGAACAGGCTTCCCTCGCTGGTCAGCGCGTGTCAGCGGGTAGGGGTCAGGCCCAGGCCGGAGCCGATGGCCGGGGCGCGGCGGATGATCACAGAACCGCGCGGGGCGGTGAGCCGCAGCCAGGCCGGATGCCGGTGCAGGGCGACCGTCTCGGACTGCTGGAGCAGGCCGACCAGGTGTGCTGCGTGCAGGGCGCGCAGGGTCAGCCCGCTGGGGTGCACCTGCCGGGACCAGATGGCCTCGGCCAGGCCGTCCGGGTCGGCGCTCTCGTGCCGGAACTCGGTCACCGCCGCCCGCACCGCCGCGCCCAGCGGGGCGGTGGGCAGGTCGGCGACGTGCTCCCACGGGGTACGCGGCGGCAGCAGCCCGGCCCAGGCCGGGCCGGTGATCGGCTCGGGCAGGGGTACGGCTGCCGCGTCCCCCGCGGCTGGACCGGCGTCGATCCCGTCCAGCAACTGCCCGGCCGAGACCGTCAGATCGAGCTCGCCCGGCTGCTCCTCGGGCGTCCGGCCCGGCCCGCCGACGGCCAGGGCCGCGGTCCGGATCACCAGCGGGCCGCTCTCGCCCAGCGGCAGCCGGGCGAACACCGCCAGCGCGTTGTTCGCCGTCCGCAGCCGTACGGCGGCGGCTTTGTCGTAGCGCAGCAGCCTGCCCAGGAAGGCGCCGAGGTCGGCGGCTTCCCTGGGGTCCGCGAGCTGCAGTGCGGTCATCGTGGTCACGCAGCCACCGGGACGGCTTCCAGGTACTCGGCCAGGAACGCCCGCTCGCCGGCGGTCAGCCGACGCGGCCGGGCCGCCGCCAGGTCGTAGGGGACCACGACGGTGGACGCCCGGACGTAGAGCGTCTCCGCGTCCTTGACCTCGTAGGACACCGTGAAGGAGGCGTGCCCGAGACGGGTCAGCCAGGTCTCGATCATGATCGGCTCGGGCCGATAGACCAGCGGCTTGAGGTAGTCGATCTCGTGGCGGGCCACGACGGAGCCCTCGGAGAACGCCTTCTCGCCGACCTCGCCGGCCGTGGTGAAGGTGAAGTCGATCCGCGCCTCCTCGAGGTAGCGCAGAAAGACCACGTTGTTGACATGCCCGAACGCGTCCATGTCGGACCAGCGGAGGGGACAGGCGTAGAGGTGGCGGGACACGGGAGGTCTCCAGATGCGGGGAGCCGGGGCGGGCTTGCGGGGAATGAACGGGGACGTTGTCCGCAAGCCTGCCCCGACGGTGTTGCGGGCAGGTGTCGCAGTGGTCAGCCGCGCGTGAGCTTCTTGTACGTCGCACGGTGCGGACGGGCCGCATCGGCGCCGAGACGCTCGATCTTGTTCTTCTCGTAGGACTCGAAGTTGCCTTCGAACCAGTACCACTTGGAGTCGCCCTCGTAGGCGAGGATGTGCGTGGTGACCCTGTCAAGGAACCACCGGTCGTGGGAGATGACCACGGCGCAGCCGGGGAACTCCAGCAGCGCGTTCTCCAGCGAACCGAGGGTCTCGACGTCCAGGTCGTTGGTGGGCTCGTCGAGGAGCAGCAGGTTGCCGCCCTCCTTCAGCGTCAGCGCCAGGTTGAGGCGGTTGCGCTCGCCGCCGGAGAGGATCCCGGCGGGCTTCTGCTGGTCCGGGCCCTTGAAGCCGAAGGCCGAGACGTAGGCGCGGGACGGCATCTCGACCTGGCCGACGTTGATGTAGTCCAGTTCGTCGGAGACGACGGCCCACAGCGTCTTCTTGGGGTCGATGTTGGCGCGGGACTGGTCGACGTACGAGACCTTGACGGTGTCGCCGATGCGGACCGTGCCGGAGTCGGGCTGCTCCAGACCGAGCAGCATCTTGAAGAGGGTGGTCTTGCCGGCGCCGTTGGGGCCGATCACGCCGACGATGCCGTTGCGGGGGAGCGTGAAGCTCAGGTCGTCGACCAGGAGCTTGTCACCGAAGGACTTGGAGAGGTTGGTGACCTCGACCACGATCTGGCCCAGACGCGGGCCCGGCGGGATCTGGATCTCCTCGAAGTCCAGCTTCCGCATCTTGTCGGCCTCGGCCGCCATCTCCTCGTACCGGGCGAGTCGGGCCTTGGACTTGACCTGGCGGCCCTTGGCGTTGGAGCGGACCCACTCCAGCTCCTCCTTGAGGCGCTTGGCGCGCTTCGCGTCCTTCTGGCCCTCGACCTTGAGACGGGTCGCCTTGGTGTCCAGGTAGGTGGAGTAGTTGCCCTCGTAGGCCAGGGCGCGACCGCGGTCGAGTTCCAGGATCCACTGGGCCACGTTGTCCAGGAAGTACCGGTCGTGGGTGACCGCGACGACGGTGCCGGCGTACTTGGCGAGGTGCTGCTCCAGCCAGTTGACCGACTCGGCGTCCAGGTGGTTGGTGGGCTCGTCGAGCAGCAGCAGGTCCGGAGCCTCCAGCAGCAGCTTGCAGAGCGCGACGCGGCGCTTCTCACCGCCGGAGAGGGTGGTCACCGGCCAGTCGCCGGGAGGGCAGCCCAGGGCGTCCATGGCCTGTTCGAGCTGGGCGTCCAGGTCCCAGGCGTTGGCGTGGTCCAACTCCTCCTGGAGCGTGCCCATCTCGTCCAGCAGGGCGTCCGAGTAATCGGTGGCCATCAGTTCGGCGATCTCGTTGAAGCGGTTGAGCTTCCCCTTGACCTCCTTGACCCCGTCCTCGACGTTCTCCAGGACCGTCTTGGTCTCGTCGAGCGGGGGCTCCTGCAGCAGCATGCCGACGGTGTAGCCGGGGGTCAGGAACGCCTCGCCGTTGGAGGGCTGCTCAAGACCGGCCATGATCTTCAGCACGGTCGACTTGCCCGCGCCGTTGGGGCCCACGACGCCGATCTTCGCGCCAGGCAGGAAGCTCAACGTCACGTCGTCAAGGATGACCTTGTCGCCGTGCGCCTTCCGGGTCTTGCGCATGGTGTAGATGTACTCAGCCAAGAGGAACCGTCCGGCGTCGTAGGTGGTGTGGGTTACAGCCTTCCATTGTGCCGCACCGGGGCCCGGCGCCCGAATCCCGGTGCTGCGGGAGCGGGCGGGGACGGGGCGGGCACGGGTGGGGGTGGCGCGGGTACGGGGGTCAGCCGCTCCGCTCCGGTCCGGTGCCTGTGGTGGCGGGTGTGTCCCCGTCCCGGGGTGGGACCTGCCGGCGGACGCCGGGACCGCCCAGGGGATCGTCCGCCCGGACTTCCGCACAGCCGGCCCCGGCCCCGACCAGGACAGGCACCGGGACGGGCAGTGGGTCGGGCACCGGGACTGTGGCGGAAGCCGCTGCGGAGGCCGGTGCGGAACCCTGCGCGGGGACCGACTCGGCGGCCACCACCGGCACCGACGCTGGCACGGGCGCTGACGCCGGCGCCCCTTCGCCTCCCTCGCGTTCGCTGCGATCACGGCCGTCGTTCCGGCCGTCGCCGCCGGTCATCTCGCCCATGACACCGACCGGCCGGTCCGGCCTCGTCCCGTCGTCCACCGCGCGGGAGGCCGCTCGGCTCACCAGCTCAGGACGGCCCCGTGAAGCACGCCGGAAGGCGGAGGTACCCCGGGAGAGGTCGTGCCCGATCGCCGTTGCCTCGATCTCCGCCGCGACGCCCCGCGGGCTTCCCTCGCCGTTGTCCCACTCCCTGACCCGCATCCGCCCGGTCACCAGGAGGGGATCGCCCCGGCCCACCGAGCCGAGGACGTTCTCGGCGAGCCAGCGCCAGGACCAGACGGTGAAGAAGCTGGTTTCCCCCTCCACCCACATCTGCCGCTGCCGGTCGAACCTCCGGTCGGTCGCCGCCAGCCGGAAGCTCGCGACCGGCACCCCGCCGGCCGTGGTGGCGTACCGCACCTCGGAGATCACATGGCCGACCAGCGTCACCATCGTGCCGTTCATAGCCCAGCCCCCACATTCCGTTCCCCGGAGGGAACATCCCGTCGCTCCCGGCGGGTGGCGCCGGGGTCTGGAATCAGCCTGGAGCACCACAACGACCACGTACGACGCAGAGCCCCCAGCTGTGGACAAACCCGACCCTGTGCACAACTCCGCCACCCGATCGGGTGTAATTCCGGACGCGGAGTCCCATTTCAGGGCAGGTGCCGGGCTTTCGCAATTTGACTGCTCTCGGACATGTTCGCGAGCCTGGCCGAAACCATAACGGCTGAGGCAGCAGCGCCGTAACGAGTGGACAACAGCCCGCCATCCAAGCCCTCGCATCGCTGCGCCCACGGACCCTACCTGCGATTATCAGACCGCTCCATCAGGGAATAGGTCAGTGTCATCCCTGTCGGCGCACCCGGTACAGAGCCAGCCCACGCTTATCCTGTCCCTCGACAGGACCCAGCTCCGGCACCAGCAGGCACCCTGTCCCGCCCCCGTAGCTCAGCGGATAGAGCAGGTGCCTTCTAAGCACTTGGCCGCAGGTTCGAGTCCTGCCGGGGGCACGCAACGACGAACCCCGCACATGACCATCCTGTGCGGGGTTTTCGCACGTCGGAGGCCCTTTGGCGGTCCCGACCGGGTAGTTGGGATGATTCCGATGATGTTCGGATATCACTGGCGTTGATCGGGTGCCTGTGCCTGAGCCCTGCCTGAGTCGGGCACGGGCCCCAGTGCCGCCACGGCCGCATCAAGGGCCTTCTTGATGTCGTCGTCCTCGCCGTCGATGCAGCGGGCGTAGATCTCCAGCAGCACCGCAACGCTGTTGCCCGCCCAGGCGGCGGCCTTGGCCGGCGGCACCCGTCGGTTCAACCACTCCGTCAGGCACAAGTGGCGGAGGTCGTAAACCTGCTGAGCCACCGGCGACTTGTACTCGGCCTCGCTGAGCGCCTCCTTGCGGGCACGATCCCAGGTTCGCCGGTAGACCGATCCGGTGAGCACGCCGCCCTTCTCTCCCTGGAACAGGAGATCACCCGGCTTCAGGCCTTCCCGCTTGATGTGGTCCCGGAGAATCGCCGTCAACTCCGGGCAGCACGGCACCGGCCGGGTCACCCCCTCATCGCGTCCCTTGAGATGGCGCTTGTCGTGGATCTCGCCGGAGTCGGTCCACTGCTTTCCGGGCGTCGCGGTGTGGACCAACAGCTCCCCAGCCACTCTCGGGCAGGTCCGCGTCCCATACACGTAGCGCGACGCACTCCTCGGGGCGAGGCCCCGCGTAGCGAATGGTGGCGAAGAAGGCGTGCAGGCGTGGGCCCCCGCGGCGTCGGGCACGCACCCAGCCGAGCACCCGTCTCTGCTGGTCCGGGTTCATCAGCACCCGCTTGTCGATAGCGCGGAGGTTCTTCCCGGAGGTTCCGCGCTTGACTGGCGGCAGGGGATTCTCCTGGAGTACTCCCCGCTGCATGGCGAAGTCGATCGCATTACCGAGAATCCGGCAGCTGCGCTTTTTCGAGGAACTGGCCACGGGTTTTCCATCAAGCTTCCGCGTAATGGCGTCCAGCACGTCAGAGACGGTTGCGGGTTTCTCCCAGGTTGTCATCGGTCGACTTTCACGGCGTGACGCCTTCGGGCGGGATTCCGGGGACGGCCCATTTGGGTTCGGAGAAGACGGTGCCCATGAGCTGGTCGGCGGTCCACAGCGACCGGAACCGCGGCCCGGCGGCCTGGTCGCCGCCGGGGGTGACGACCCGCAGCGGTGGCACGGGTCCGTGGTCGTCCTGCGGCGGGTGGACGTCCGTGGGCCAGGGGTCGTGGGTGGTCGGCCGTGGTTCGGTGGTCATGCCGGATGCCCCAGGGCGTCGGCGATGCCGTTGTTGACGGCGCGGTGGGCGTAGGGGCGGGGGACGCCGACGCTGGTGGCGGCAGTGGTGAGCTGGTCGGCGAGGCTGGTCAGGTCGCAGGGGCCGGGGCAGTGGGTGTGCTGGGCAGCGAGGAACCGGGCTACGCCGTAGGTCTGCGAGGCGGCCCCGGATTCCTGTGGGCTCGGATCATCGCCAGTCCTCGTTCGAGGCCGGTGCAGGCGGGGCAGTTTCCGAGGGGCAGTTTCCCTGCCCGCAGCGGCAGCACGGGCAGGTGGAGGGTGCGGGCGAGGTGCAGGGCGGTGGTGAGCGGATCGGGCGCGGGGGGCTCCGTTCGTGCAGGGGTGGTTGGTGCGGCCGGGCGGGCGATCCGGATGCCGGGCTTTGTGCCCTGCGGGGCTGCTCCGGCGGGCTCCGGGCGCTTCGGGCTTCCGGGTGAGAAGGGGGTAAGGGTGCAGGCCGGGTGGTGAAAAGGGTTCGGGGGTGCTGGTGCGGAGGGCTACACTTACAGCGAATTTATGAGACACCTCGTTCGGTGAGGCGTCTTCACGGACACAGGCCACTGATCCCACCCGTCGAGAGACGCTCCGGATCAGGACACCTCTTCCCGACCTAAGGGTTGAGGCCAAGTGGCTGCGCAGACGGGCCGGTTTACACAGGCGCCCGCGCTACGCCGTGGAGTGCCAAAGCTCTGACGAGTTGGGGTGTGCCGGGACCTTCTTCGAGGCTTGGCGTTCCCCCTGCCGCACGGCGCCTAGGAGCGCCACGACCGGAGGGAGGCGAGAGACATGGATTGCAGTTGCAGTAGTCCGGGCCACAAACGGCCCCAGCACCCATGCCTGACCTTGTCTTCTTCCGGCATGCGGTAACCACCTTCCCCGATCCGCCCGTACGCACGGCGTTCGGCCTGTGCTGCCCAGGTGGCGGCAGGGCATGGGATTGTGATGGCCGCATGCCCTCCAGCACGGCCCCCACCGGGGCCAGGGAGGGGTTCATCATGACCACCACCACCGACACCACCGTCCGCACCGCGGTACTGGACGACGCGCACGTCGGCGATATCCACGGCGCGCTGGGCACGATCCGGCTGGGCGACCACGGTGAGCGCCGCGGCCTGTCCGCGAAGCTGAAGACCCTGCTGGCGATCGCCGGCCCCGGCCTGATCGTGATGGTCGGCGACAACGACGCCGGGGCCTTCGCCACGTACGGCCAGGCCGGGCAGAACTACGGCACCCACCTGCTGTGGACCCTGCTCCTGCTGGTCCCCGTCCTCTACGTCAACCAGGAGATGGTGCTGCGCCTCGGCGCGGTCACCGGAGTGGGCCACGCCCGGCTGATCCTGGAGCGCTTCGGCCGCTTCTGGGGCGCGTTCAGCGTGATCGACCTGTTCATCCTCAACGCCCTGACCCTGGTCACCGAGTTCATCGGGATCACCCTGGCCGCAGGCTACTTGGGGCTCCCCAAGGCCGCCTCGGTGGTGCTCGCCGCGGTAATCATCGTCGCCTCGGCGTTCACCGGGTCGTTCCGCCGCTTCGAGCGGATCGCGATGGTGCTGTGCGCGGGGTCGCTGCTGCTGGTCCCGGTCTCGTTCATGGTCCACCCGGCTGCCTCGCAGATGGCGCACGACTTCCTGGTGCCCACCATGCCCGGCGGCAGCGGGCAGGCAGCCACGGTGATGCTGCTGATCATCGGGATCGTGGGCACCACGGTCGCCCCTTGGCAGCTGTTCTTCCAGCAGTCCTACGTCATCGACAAGCGGATCACCCCGCGCTTCATGAAGTACGAGAAGGCCGACCTGTGGCTCGGCATCGCCGTCGTCGTCATCGGAGCCGCCGCCCTGATGGGCGCCGCTGCCGCTGCCTTCGCCGGTACCCACGGGGCCGGGAACTTCACCGACACCGCCGGACTCGCCCACGGCATCGCCGCGCACGCGGGACGGCTCGCCGGAGTGCTGTTCGCCATCGCCCTGCTGGACGCCTCGATCATCGGCGCGTTCGCGGTCTCCCTGTCCACCGCCTACGCCATCGGCGACGTCTTCGGGATCAAGCACTCGCTGCACCGCGGGGTCAGCGGGGCCAAGGGCTTCTACGCCGTCTACGCCGCCCTGGTCTGCCTGGCCGCGGTGATCGTTCTGCTGCCGGGATCGCCGCTGGGGCTGCTCACCGAGGGTGTGCAGACCCTGGCCGGGGTCCTGCTGCCGTCGGCCTCGGTGTTCCTGCTGCTGCTGTGCAACGACAAGCAGGTGCTGGGCCCGTGGGTGAACGGCCCGCGCACCAACGCCTTCACCGCCGCGGTGGTCGGCGTGCTGGTCACCCTGTCGGTGATCCTGACCGCCTCGGTGCTGTTCCCGCACATCGGCTCCGGCGCGATCCTCGACATCATGGCCGTCTGCGGCGCGGCGGGAGCGGTGGCGGCCGGATACGCCCTGGTCCGGCGGCGGGGCGGGGCGGGTGCCGGGGTCGAGGCCCCGGTCGAGGTCCTGGACGAGGTCCCGGTGGACCGCAGCGACCGCGACTCCTGGCGGATGCCCCCGCTGGAGACCCTGACCAGGCCGGTCATGGCGACCGGCCGCAAGATCGGGATGGGCGCGCTGCGCGGGTACCTCGCGGTGGCGATGGTCCTGGTGGTCATCAGGATCGTCGAGGTCGCGATCGGGCACTGACGCTAACGGCGGGGGAGCCGCGGCGGAGGAGCTGGGGCGGCAGAGCTGTGGTGGCGGCGTCGGAAGGTGCTGACCGCCACGGCGAGCCGTACCGGGAGAGGCCGAACCTGGCGGTCGCCTTCGCTGCCCAGCGGTTGACCTCGGGCCGGACCCGGAACAGGGCCCGGACCCGGCCGGTCGGGCTCGATCCGGCCCCGCGAAGTGCGGTCATGCCTGATTGACGCCCTGCCGGGGCGTCCGTACTCTCTGGGGCGTGTGACGGCCTGAGGAAGCTGGTGGAAATCCAGCACGGTCGCGCCACTGTGAGTCGAACGCCACCCGGGCGCTCGTCGAGTCAGACAGTCGGCCGTCGCAGCACTCCATTCGCTGAGGGACGCACGATCCCCGTTCAAGGAGGCTCTTCGGTGAGCAGTCTGTCCGCACCCCCCGCTGCCATATCCACCCCGGTCGTCCTGCCGGTTTCCAAGGCTGTGCTCTGGCTGGTCGGCACCGCGTTGATCGCATGCGCCGTCTACTACTTCATCGGCGTCGACCAGGGCGCCTACTCGGTGTTCGGCAACGACATGCACATCCATGAGTTCGTCCACGACTCCCGCCACTTCCTCGGCTTCCCCTGCCACTGACCTCTGAGCGGAAGCACGGACGGAACCCATCATGGAAAAACGACTCATCCTGCGCGGCATCATCGCCGGCGCGGTGGCCGGGCTGCTCGCCTTCGTCTTCGCGCGGATCCTCGCCGAACCGGTCATCAACACCGCCATCAACTACGAGAGCGCGCGCGACGCGGCCCAGGACGCCCTGGACAAGGCCGCGGGGCTGCCCATTCCGGACGCGGGCCCGGACATCTTCAGCCGGACCGTCCAGGCCAACATCGGCATCGGCGTCGGCATGGTGTTCTTCGGGATCGCCATGGGCGCGCTGTTCGCCGTCACCTACGCCATCTGCCTCGGACGGGTCGGCGCGTTGCGCCCGCGCAACCTCGCCCTGCTGGTCGCGGGCGGCGGCTTTCTCGGCGTCTACTTCGTGCCGTTCATCAAGTACCCGGCCAACCCGCCGTCCATCGGGCACCCGGACACCATCCACGACCGCGGCAACCTCTACCTGGTCATGGTGGCCTGCTCGGTGCTGTTCCTGATCGGAGCCGTGGTGCTGGGCAAGCGGCTGAAGCCGCGGTTCGGCAACTGGAACGCGACCCTGCTGGCGGGCGCCGCCTTTGTGGTGGCGATCGGCATCGTCATGGCGCTGCTGCCCTCGCTCGGTGAACTCTCGGCCAATGTCAAGGAGTTCGGCCACCACGCGACCGAGACGCCGTTGCCGCTGACCAACGCCAAGGGCGCCATCGTCTTCCCCGGCTTCCCGGCGGACACGCTGTTCTCGTTCCGGTTCTACTCCGTCGCCGCGCAGTTGCTGCTCTGGGGGACGCTGGCGCTGGTCTTCGGTCCGATGGCGGAGCGGCTGCTGCAGCCCAAGGCCGCCCCGGCGACGCCGTCGACCCCGTCGACCGCCCCGGCGGCGGAGGTCGGCAGCACGGTCTGACACCCGCGTCCTCCCTCGGGCCGGGCCGGGGTCGTGACTCTCCGTCAACAGGGGAGCGCGGCACCGGCCTTTGACGTCCCTCGGCCTTTGGTGTTCCCCGGCCTTGGTGTCCCCCGGCCGTTGGCCGTAGCGCATTCAGCAGGTCCGCTGATACTCGACCTGGTCGAGCGGCCTGCCGTCGCCGAAGTCCAGGACGCGGCAAGCGCCGGACTCGGTGAAGCCGCTCTTGACGTAGAAGCGGCGTGACTGCGGGGTGTCGCGCAGCGTCCACAGGTGCGCCCGGTGGAATCCGTCCTCGCCCAGGCGGTTCAGCGTCCCGGTCATCAGCGCGGCGGCGACGCCGCTGCCCCAGCCGTCGGGGTGGCCGTAGAAGCTGTGGATCTCGGCGAACCCCGGTCGGCTCCCGGACCGGTCGAACCAGGACATGGCCAGGGGGCGGCCGTCGAGCGCGGCGAGCAGGACCGTACCGGGCCCCTCGATGATCCGCCGGTGCCACCGGGTGCGCCTGCTCAGCACCGCGTGAGCGGCGAACTCCGGGTCGAACAGGGGCGCGTAGGCCGCTTCCCAGGCGGCGGCGTGGATCTCGCCCAGTGCGTCACCGTCGTCAGGGCGGGCCAGGCGGACGTCGATCATTCGGCGGTCTCCTCGGACGGAGGGGCGGGGTGGGCCTGGTCCGGTCCGGCGGGCGCCGGTGGGAAGACGGTCAGCAGGCACGCACAGCGGGGAGGCTGACGGCCGCCCCGCCCCGCAACACATCTTGCTGCACACTTGATGTTGTTGCAACTAGTTCGCAATAGTGGTGTCCGACGATCGGCAGTCGATCCCGATCCGATCCGATCCGTACCGCTTCGCGAGAGGGCACCCGAGCCATGGGCCAGTACAGCCTCCCCGACCTCCCTTACGACTACTCCGCCCTGGAACGCGCCATGACCGGCGAGATCCTGGAGCTGCACCACTCCAAGCACCACGCCGCCTACGTCAAGGGCGCCAACGACACCCTGGAGCAGCTCGCCGAGGCCCGCGACAAGGACACGCTCACCCCCGCCTCGCTGGTCGGCCTGGAGAAGACCCTGGCCTTCAACCTCTCCGGGCACGTGCTGCACTCGCTGTTCTGGAACAACCTCTCCCCGGACGGCGGCGACCGCCCCGACGGCGCGCTGGCGGACGCGATCACCGAGCACTTCGGCTCCTTCGAGGCCTTCAAGAAGCAGCTCACCCTCGCCACCACCGCTGTTCAGGGCAGCGGCTGGGGCATCCTCTCCTGGGAGCCCCTCGGCAAGCGCCTGATCGTCGAACAGGTCTACGACCACCACGGCAACGTCGGCCGGGGCAGCACCCCGCTGCTCGCCTTCGACGCCTGGGAGCACGCCTACTACCTGCAGTACAGGAACGTCCGCCCCGACTACGTCGGCAAGCTCTGGGACGTCGTCGACTGGGCCGACGTCAGCGCCCGCTACGCCAAGGCCGCAGGCAGCGCCACCGCCTGACCGGGCCGGACGCCGGGTCACCGATGAGTCAGAGGCCTCCCGCGCGTCACATCCATGTGGACGTATCAGGTGTGGAAGCGGCGCGCGCGGGAGACCAGGGCGCCTTCGAGCGGCTGGCCGAGCCGCACCGCCATGAGCTGCAGGTGCACTGCTACCGCATGCTCGGCTCGATCGAGGACGCCGAGGACGCGGTCCAGGAGACGTATCTGCGCGCGTGGGTCCGACTGGACAGCTACGCCGGGCGGGCGCCGTTCCGGGCGTGGCTGTACGGCATCGCGACCCACGCCTGCCTGGACGCGCTGCGCCGCCGCAAGGCCCGGGTGTGGCCGTCCGACCTCTCCGGGCCGGGCGACCCGCGCCGGGAACCGGCCCCGCCGGTCGAGCTGCCCTGGCTGCAGCCCTACCCCGACCTGCTGCTCGACGCGGCTGCTCCCGCCGACGCCGAGCCCGAGGCTCTGGTGACCTCCAAGGAGACCGTCGAGCTGGCCTTCCTGGCCTCGATCCAACGGCTGCCGGCCCGGCAGCGGGCGGTGCTGATCATGCGCGATGTGCTGGACTGGTCGGCCAAGGACACCGCCGCCTCGCTCGGGACGACCCCGGCGGCGGTGAACAGCGCGCTGCAACGTGCGCACGCGACCCTGGCCGACCATCTGCCGGCCGACCGGGCCGGATGGACGCCGAAGTCGAGCACGGCCGAGAAGTCCCTGCTCAAGCAGCTGATCACGGCCTGGGAGCGGTCGGACACCACCGCCCTGGTCGCGCTGTTGCGCGCCGACGCGCGGCTGGTCATGCCGCCGCGGCCGTCGTGGTTCTCCGGCCGCGACGACATCGCGGTGTTCTTCCGCGAGCACGTCTTCGCCGGGATGGGCGGCGGATGGCTGCTCCGGCCCACCGGGGCCAACCGGCAGCCCGCGGTCGCCGCGTACTGGCGGGCGCCAGGCGCGTCGGAGCACCGGCCGTTCGGGATCGCCGTGCTCGGTGTGCTCGGGGCCGACGACGGCGGCGGCATCGCGGAGTTCGCGATGTTCGCACAGCCGGAGCTGTTCCCGAGGTTCTCGCTGCCGAGTCGGCTGTGACCGACGGCTTCCGGGTCCGCACGCTCACGCTGCGGCCCGGCGAGGCGATCGACTACCGGGCGGCGGAGTGGAGCGGGGCTCTGGTGATCGTCGAACAGGGCGAGCTGGAGGTGGAGTGCGTCAGCGGGGTCCGGGCCTGCTTCGGCGAGGGCTCGGTGCTGACCTTCGCGGGGTTGGAGCTGCGTCGTCTGCACAGCACCGGCAGCGGCTGCCTGGTGGTCACCGGGCTGTCGCGCGAGCCGGTCCGCTGATCGGTCGAACTCGTCCGGCCCGTCGATGACTCGGGGCCCGGTGGTGCGTCACACAGGTGATCCCCATGCACGGAATTCATCGAAGGAGCTCGCCATGTCATACGCAGACAAGACCGTCCTGATCACCGGCGCCAACCGCGGCATCGGCCAGGCGCTGGTCACCGAAGCCCTCCGCAGGGGCGCTGAGCGCGTCTACGCCGGCACCCGACAGCCGCTGCGCCACCCGGACCGCCGGGTCACCCCGCTGATCATCGACGTGACCGACCCGGAGCAGGTCCGGGCGGCGGCCGAGGCCGTCGGGCCGCTCGACATCCTGGTCAACAACGCCGGTCTGGCGCTGGGCGACGACCTCGGCGACCCCGCCGCGCTGGAGCGGCACCTCGCCGTGAACCTGTTCGGCACGCACCGGATGATCCAGGCGTTCCTGCCGTCGCTGACCGCCTCCCGGGGCTCGATCGTCAATGTGCTCTCGGCGGCGTCGCTGGCCGCCGTGCCGGTGCTCCCGTCCTACTCGGTCTCCAAGGCCGCCGCGTTCTCGCTGACCCAGTCCCTGCGCGCGCTGCTGGCGGGGCAGGGGGTGAGCGTGCACGCCGTCCTCGCGGGGCCGGTGGACACCGACATGAGCCGGGACCTGCCCGTCCCCAAGGCCGCCCCCGGGACCGTCGCCCGTGCCGTCTTCGACGGGATGGACAACGGTGAGGAGGAGATCTTCCCCGACCCGATGACCGAGCCGATGGCGGCGGGCTGGCGCGTCGGCGCGGTCAAGGAACTGGAGCGGGCGAACGCCGCGCTGCTCGCCGCCCCGACCCTGACCTGAGCCGGTTCACGCTGCTGGGGCGGCGTCCCGCGCGATCGTCCCGGGACGGGGGGCTGTCGCAGGTCAGGGTGGGTGCCGTCCCAGGATGTCGGCAGAGCTCCGGGGGCCGTCGACAGTCGCGGGCCGGATGCCCGAGGCTCGCAACCGGCGGCCTTCCGGGCGTCCTGAGATCCAGGGGAGTTCTCCGATGTTCAAAGCGTTCAAAGCGGTTCTCGTCGGCGGCGCGGCTGCCGCGACGGTACTCGTCGCCACCCCGTCCGCGTGGGCGACACCGGCTCCGATCAGCTACCACAGCACGTCCTGCCCGAACAGCCTCACCTACAACGAGGACGACGGCTGCGTCGTCTACCTGCAGCAGATGCTCAACACCCTCGGCTTCGGCCTGAGCGTCGACGGCCAGTTCGGCGCCAACACCCTCTCCGCGGTGAAGTGGACGCAGACCAAGGCGCACCTGCAGGACAGCTCGGTGGGCGTGGACGGCCAGGTCGGCCCGGTCACCAAGGGCTGGATCGACAAGTTCTACGCCCAGTCGTCCCGGCAGCCCGGCCCCAGCAACGCCTGCAGCATCGTGCTCAACCCGTCCCCGACGAGCGGCGCGGGGGGCGCCAGCGCGACCATCGCCCAGATCAACAACTCGGCAACGTGCACCGGTTGGCTGGAGCGCTACAGCAACGGCAGCTGGTCGCAGGTGTCCGGGCAGCACACCATCGGCGGGCCCGGCCAGTGGGTGACCACGTATGTCTATGCCGACACGTCGACCGAGCTGGCCCGCGCGTGCGTGCACTACGTGGGCAGCGGGGTGAGCGGGACCACCTGCACCATCGGATTCTGACGCCTGGTCAGGAGAGGCGCCTGGTCAGGAGAGCGGCTCCGGTGCGGCGATCCGGCGGGTCTCCTCGGTGACCTCGCTGAGTTCGTTCACCGGAGCCTGCGCGCGCCAGGCGTGGCGGCCGGCGTCGAGGAGGCCCAACCGGGCGGCCTCCTCGGCGTTGCCGCTGGTCAGTGCCAGGGTAGCGATCCCGTCCCGGGTCGCCAGGACGTCGAAGCGGGCACCGCGCCAGGAGGCGAGCAGGCGGCGGTAGGAGACGTCGTCGCACAGCTCGAACTCCAGCCGACGGGACATCATCGTGCCGTCCTCGGCGGCCCGGTAGACGGTGGCCTCGCCCTGGTCCGGGCCGAAGTCGGCGAGATGGGGCGAGCCCTGGAAGGTGACCACGGGCCCCCGCGGGATGCTTCCCGCGGGGGCGGGCGCGACAGGCCCTGACGACAGCCCCGCCTGTTCGGCGGCGGGGAAGGCGTGCCACCCGGTGTAACGGCCGGGGTAGCGGGCCAGCGCCTGCTCCCAGCCCTCGGTGCCGTCCTCGGCGAGGTGCCAGAGCTCGGCGCCGACCGGGATCTCGGTCAACTCCAGCCAGTACTCGGGGACGGCGGCGGGCGCGTAGTCGGTGTAGCCGGTGCCGAGGAAGGGGTCGGGCAGCACCAGGGTGGAGCCGAGGCGGGCCGCGGCGGCGGCGGTCCGGCCGCCGAAGGACGCCTGGAACAGCGCGGGCCAGTGCGTCGGGAAGCGGAGCACGAACAGACCGTCGCCCGCGGGGAAGTCCGCCCCAGCGGTCTCGGTGGCCAGCCCGTGGTAGGCCCGCGCCGCCGCGCCCGAGTCGGCGGCCGCCACGTCCACCAGGCGCGAGCACAGCCCCCACGTCCGGTACGGCTCGAAGGCGCCGGGGACGGTGCTGTTGCCCAGGTAGCGCGCGGCGAGCTGCCGGGTGATCGGCAGTTGCACCAGGGTGCGGGGGGAGAGGCCGGGGGTGGTCGTGGTCATTCCGGGTGATCTGCCTTCCAGCGGGCGAGCAGGTCGTAGCGCGTCTCGGTGAGGTCGGTGACGTCTTCGAGCGGGAAGGTGCCCTCGTATTCGATGGCACCGGTCCTGACCAGGTAGGCGTCGGCGAAGGCCGCGCCCTTGGCGCCCTGGTAGTAGCCGTTGATCCGGCCGTTGCGGACGCCGCCGCTGGAGAACAGCTCGCCCTTCCAGCGGAAGGTCCAACTGGAGGAGTACCAGGAGGTGACCGACCGGGGGTCGACGGGGTGGCAGCCGGAGCGCCCGCGCGGGTCGGGCCCCAGGCCTTCCGGCGCAGGCTCGCCTTCGTCCACGCAGAGCGTGATCATCGGCGCACCGTCGTCCGACAGGGCCCGGTAGAGCCGCCCTCGGTACTCGACGAACCGTTCCGGCCCGTAGGAAGACGAACTAGCCATCGGTCTTGATCCACCTGTTCCCGTCGAAGTGAGCCGCAAGGGACTCCTTACCGTCCGAGGTCATTCTCCAGATCTCGGACCCGTCGGGGACCTTGGTGCGCACGGCGTCCCATTCGGGGATTCCGCCACCGGTGTACCCGGTCCCGGTGAACGGGTCCTGCCAGCCCCGGCCGGGGGTACTGGCTCCGGCCAGGTCGGCGACGTGCTGGGCGGCGGCCGAGTCTCCCACGGCGCCGAAGGTGGTGTCCGCCTTGAAGTCCTGCGGTGCGCGCAGACGCAACTGGTACGCCTCCGACGCCCCCTCGGGGACCGGGGACCAGCCCGCGCCCTTGTCGTCCAGGGCGAGGCCGTCGCGCAGATCGGACGGGGTGCTGAGACCGGCGGTGTCGGTGCCGCGGGCGACGGAGCCGCCGAACTGCGTTGCGTCGAAGTCGCGGCCGTTGGGCATGACCGTGGCGTTCTCCAGGTAGGACTTGGCGACGTCCGGTCCGAGCACCTTGGTGACCACCTGCCCGTCCGCGATCTTGATGCTGTTGCGGACGTCCACCACCTGCTGGATCTGTTCGTCCGTCAGGTCGTTGGTCGGGGAGGTGCGCAGTCGGTCGTGTTCGGCGCGGTCCAGGCCGCGGGCGTTCAGCTCCTGGTCGATCTGGGTGTTGAAGTCCGGCGAGTCGCGCAGCGCGTCCCGGCCCAGCTGGGGCGCCCCGGCGCCGGAGTCCAGGGCCTGGCTGATCCGGGAGGCTCCCGGACCCGCGGCCTGGCCGGGGATACCGCCGGACGGCTTCGGCGTGGTCAGCGGGTCGTCCTTGGGCATGGCGGACCGGAACGACTCGGCCAGCTCGCTCTCGTTGGCCGCGTGCTCGGCGAGGTTCTTGGTCCCCTTCTCCACCGCCGCGTCGACCACTCCGGCGTGCTTCTCGGCGATCTTCGGCAGCGACTTCTCCGCGTCCGCCCGCAGCGCCTCGAAGACCGCCTTCTCCTCTCCGCCCCCGGCCATCTCAGAAGGCCAGCCCGGCGACGCCGCCGCGCAGCACCTGCGCGTGGCCGCGGAGCGCCTCCGCGTGCCCGCTGAGCACCTGGAGATGTGCTCCGGCCGTGCCGTGGTCGAGGGAGAAGCCGTCGCCCGGCCCGCCGCCGTCGGAGCCGCTGGTCTGCGACCAGTCCAGGCCGGACATGGCGCTCTCGATCCGGGCGAAGAGGGGTTTGGCGGCGGCCTCGATGACCTCGCCCATGATGTGCTGGATGATCTGCTGCTTCAGGGTCTCCAGCAGCTTCTTCCCGGTTTCGATGATCACCGGGACGGCGGCCTCGGCCAGCCCGAGCGTGGCCACCGAGGCTGCCTGGTCGGCGACGAAGGTCGCCGCCATGGCGATCAGCTCCGCCAGCGCCTCGACCTTCTGGGCGATGATGTAGTCGGCCGCGATGTCGAGTGCCTCGGCGAGCACGCGGCAGCCCTCCAGCAGCTCTTGGACGTGCCGCTCGGAGAGCTGGGACCAGCCGGACTGCATCCGCCGGGTCGCCGTCCCCTGGTAGGCCTGGGCGAAGTCCGCTATCACGGCGGTGGCGTCCTGGTGGGTCTGCTGCACGGCCTGGCCGAAGTCGCGGACCATCCCGGCGAACCGGCGCACCTCGTCCTCGTTCAGGTACGGCCAGGGGACGCCGATGACATTGAGGAATGTCACGACCGGTCCCGGTAGATCGTCTACAGCCAAGATCCGCCCCCGTGTGCGCCGTCCCGCGTCTGGAAGAACTCGTGGTCATTCGTGGTCGGAGAGGGACTTTACCGGGAGCACCCCGGCCGGGTCGAAGGCGGGATGCCTTCGATCCGGCCGGGGTGCGTCGGATCAGCCGAGGGGTCCGCCGATCCGTTCAGCCGAACCGTTCAACCGGGCGGATCAGCCGAGGTCGAACCGGTCCAGGTCCATCACCTTGCTCCAGGCCGCGACGAAGTCGTTCACGAACTTCTCCTTGGCGTCGTCGCTCGCGTAGACCTCGGCCAGCGCGCGCAGCTCGGAGTTGGAGCCGAAGACCAGGTCGGCGCGGCTGCCGGTCCACTTGACCTGGCCGGAGGCGTCCCGGGCCTCGAAGGCGTTGGCGTCCGCGGACGTCGCCGTCCAGGTGGTGCCCAGGTCCAGCAGGTTGCTGAAGAAGTCGTTGGTCAGCACCCCGGGGGTGGCGGTGAGCACGCCCTGCGACGACTGCTGGTGGTTGGCGCCCAGTACCCGCAGGCCGCCGACCAGGACCGTCATCTCCGGGGCGGTCAGGGTCAGCAGGTTCGCCCGGTCGATCAGCAGGTACTCGGCCGGAAGCCGGGTGCCCTTGCCCAGGTAGTTGCGGAAGCCGTCGGCGTTGGGCTCCAGCGCGGCGAAGGACTCCACGTCGGTCTGCTCCTGCGAGGCGTCCACCCGGCCCGGGGCGAACGGCACCTGGACGGTGTGCCCGGCCTGCTCGGCGGCCTGCTCGACCGCCGCGGCGCCGGCGATCACGATCAGGTCGGCCAGCGAGACCGCCTTGCCGCCGCTCTGGCCGGCGTTGAAGGCCTCCTGGATGCCGGTCAGCGTGCGCAGCACGGTGGCCAACTGGTCGGGCTCGTTGACCTCCCAGCCGCGCTGCGGCTCCAGCCGGACCCGGGCGCCGTTGGCGCCGCCGCGCTTGTCGCTGCCGCGGAAGGACGAGGCCGAGGCCCAGGCGGCGGAGACCAGCTGGGGCACGGTCAGGCCGGAGGAGAGCACCTGGCCCTTGAGCGCGGCCACGTCCGCGGCGTCGACCAGCGGGTGCGTCACCGCGGGGAGCGGGTCCTGCCACAGCAGCACCTCGCTCGGGACCTCGGGGCCGAGGTAGCGCACGACCGGGCCCATGTCACGGTGGGTCAGCTTGTACCAGGCGCGGGCGAAGGCGTCGGCGAGCTGGTCCGGGTTCTCCAGGAAGCGGCGCGAGACCTGCTCGTAGGCGGGGTCGACGCGCAGCGCGAGGTCCGTGGTCAGCATGGTCGGGGCGTGGGTCTTGGAGGCGTCGTGGGCGTCGGGGACGGTGCCCGCGCCGGCGTTGGCCTTCGGCCGCCACTGGTTGGCCCCGGCCGGGCTCTTGAACAGCTCCCACTCGTAGCCGAAGAGGATCTCGAAGAAGCTGTTGTCCCAGGTCACCGGGGTGTTGGTCCAGATGCCCTCAAGGCCGCTGGTGATCGCGTCGCCGCCCTTGCCGGTGCCGAAGGCGTTCTTCCAGCCCAGGCCCTGCTGCTCCAGCGGGGCCGCCTCGGGGTCGTCGCCGACGTTGTCGGCCGGGCCCGCGCCGTGGGTCTTGCCGAAGGTGTGGCCGCCCGCGATCAGGGCCACCGTCTCCTCGTCGTTCATCGCCATCCGGCGGAAGGTCTCGCGGATGTCGCGGGCCGCCGCCAGCGGGTCCGGGTTGCCGTTGGGGCCTTCCGGGTTGACGTAGATGAGGCCCATCTGGACCGCGCCGAGGGGGTTCTCCAGCTCACGGTCGCCGGTGTAGCGCTCGTCGTCGAGCCAGGTGGTCTCGGGGCCCCAGTAGACGTCCTCGTCGGCCTCCCAGACGTCGGCCCGGCCGCCGCCGAAGCCGAAGGTGGTGAAGCCCATCGACTCCAGCGCGACATTGCCGGTGAGGATCATCAGGTCGGCCCAGGAGATGCTCTGGCCGTACTTCTTCTTGACCGGCCACAGCAGCCGCCGGGCCTTGTCGAGGTTGCCGTTGTCCGGCCAGCTGTTGAGCGGGGCGAAGCGCTGCTGCCCGGCCCCGGCGCCGCCGCGGCCGTCGCTGATCCGGTAGGTGCCCGCACTGTGCCAGGCCATCCGGATCATCAGCGGGCCGTAGTTGCCGAAGTCGGCGGGCCACCAGTCCTGCGAGTCCGTCAGCACGGCGGCGATGTCCTGCTTGACGGCGGCGAGGTCGAGGCTGTTGAACGCGGCGGCGTAGTCGAAGTCGGCGCCGAGCGGGTTGGCCGCCACCGGGTTCTTGGCGAGGATCTTCAGGTTGAGCCGGTCCGGCCACCACTGGCGGTTTCCGCCGCCCTGGGTCGGGTGCGGGGCGCGCCCGTGCACGACCGGGCAGCCACCGCTGCCCTCCGCTTTCGCGTCTACGACGATTGCATCATGGTTGTCAGACATCGGAATCCTTCCGGATGGGCGGATCGTGGCGCTGCGGATCATGGTGTTCAGGAACTGCGCGGCGGGGTGGAACGTCCTGGAGCGAGCCTAGGGCCCGCACGTTCGCGCATCCCGGAGGCGATCGCCTGGACACCGGGGCCGTCACGTCGCTGTCTCCTGCCGTACTGGAGTCTTCCTGTCCCTTGGCTCTCGCCAAAACCGATCCTACAATGGACAGAGTCTAAGTCAAGATAATCACCAAGAGCTGCGAACGAGTCTTACCGAGCCCGGACAGGGGAGCCCGATATGAGTGACCTTCTGCGGCGGCTGCGGGGACGCGGCTGGCGGATGACCTCGCAGCGGCGGGTCGTCGCCGAGGTCCTCGACGGCGACCACGTCCACCTCACCGCTGACGAGGTGCACGCCCGCGCGGCGGGGCGGCTGCCCGAGATATCCCGGGCCACGGTCTACAACACGCTGCGCGAGCTGGTCTCGCTGGGCGAGGTCGCCGAGGTCTCCACCGACGGCCGGGCCAAGCGCTACGACCCCAACGCGCATCACCCGCACCAGCACCTGGTCTGCTCCGGCTGCGGTACCGTCCGCGACGTCCGACCCACCCGCGACCCGCTGGCCGACCTCCCGGCGGGGGAGCGGTTCGGCTTCGCCGTGGCCGCGGTCGAGGTCACCTACCGCGGCCTGTGCCCGTCCTGCGCGGGTCGGCTGCCGCCGGGCTGAGCGGAGCTTCCCCCGGCGGGCCGCGGCCGGGCTGGGCGCGGAGCTTCCCCGGCGGGCCGCGGCCGGACTGAGCGTCGGGGTTCGGGTCGCCACCGGATTGAGCGCCGCGGTTCCCGGGCGGGTCGCCGTCGGTTCACCGGTGCGGGCGGGGACGGCACGTACCATCGCCGTGTGCCTGCTACCGAGCCTCCCTCCCCGCACCGCTGGCTGCGCCGACCGGACGGCGGCCGAGCGCCGCGGTTCGACTACGGCGCCGACTACAACCCGGAGCAGTGGCCCCGCGAGGTCTGGCAGGAGGACGTCCAGCTGATGCGGGAGGCCGGGGTCACCGTCGTCACGCTCGCGGTCTTCTCCTGGGCGCGGCTCCAACCCACGGCCGACAGCTGGGACTTCGCCTGGCTGGACGAGATCATGGACCTGCTGCACGCCAACGGCGTCTCCGTCGACCTGGCTACCGCCACCGCCTCCCCGCCACCGTGGCTGACGGCCCGTCACCCGGAGATCCTGCCGGTCACCCGCACCGGCGAGACCCTCTGGCCCGGCGCCCGCCAGCACTGGCGGCCGACCTCCCCGGTGTTCCGGGAGTACGCGCTCCGCCTGGTCGAGACCATGGCCACCCGCTACCGGGACCACCCGGCGCTGACCGCCTGGCACATCTCCAACGAGCTGGGCTGCCACAACGTCCACGACTACTCGGACGACGCCGCGCGGGCCTTCCGCGACTGGCTCCGGGCCCGCTACGGCAGCCTGGACGCGCTCAACCGGGCCTGGGCCACCTCCTTCTGGGCCCAGGTCTACAGCGACTGGGAGCAGATCCTGCCGCCCCGGCTCGCCGCCAGCCACCCCAACCCGACCCAGCAGCTGGACTTCCAGCGCTTCTCCTCCGACGCGCTCAAGGACTACCTGTGCGCCGAGCGGGAGGTGCTGCGCCGGATCACCCCGGAGATCCCGGTGACCACCAACTTCATGGTCATGGGGGAGACCAGGGCGATGAACTACCCGGGCTGGGCCGCCGAACTCGACTTCGTCTCCAACGACCACTACGCCAAGCCGGGCCCGCAGCGGCTCGACGAGCTCTCCTTCTCGGCCAACCTGACCAGCGCCCTCGCCCGGGGCCTGCCCTGGTACCTGATGGAGCACTCGCCCAGCGCGGTGAACTGGCGGGACGTCAACCCGGCCAAGCGCAAGGGCGAACTGGCCCGGGACGCGCTGCTGCACGTGGCGCACGGCGCGGACGCGGTCGCCTTCTTCCAGTGGCGCCAGTCCGCGGCCGGGGCCGAGATGTACCACGCAGCGATGGTCCCGCACGCCGGCCCGGACAGCGACGTCTTCCGCGCCTGTGCCGAACTGGGCCGCACTCTGGCCGCGTTGGCGCCGGTCGCCGGATCGGTGCGGGAACCGGCCCGCGCGGCCGTCCTGTTCGACTGGGAGTCCTGGTGGGCCGCCGAGCTGGACTCCCACCCCTCCGCCCAACTGCGGTACCGGCAGGAGGCATTGGACTGGTACTCGGCCTTCCTCGACCTCAGCGTCCGGGTCGACCTGGTCACCGCCGCGGCCGACCTGACCGGCTACGCCTTCGTGGTCGCGCCGGTGCTGCACCTGGTCCCGCAGCAACTGGCGGACCGGCTCGGCGCGTTCGTCGAAGGCGGGGGCCACCTGGTGACCACCTACTTCTCCGGGACGGTCGACCGGGACAACCACATCTGGCCCGGCGGCTACCCGGGCGCACTGCGGGAGCTGCTGGGCATCCGGGTGGAGGAGTTCGCCCCGCTGTTCCGCGGCGAGCAGGTGGAGTTGGACGACGGCAGCCGCGGCACGCTGTGGAGCGAGCGGGTGCAGACCACCGATCCGGCGGTGCGGGTGCTCGCCCGCTACAGCAGCGGCGAGCAGTCCGGCCATCCCGCCGTGACCCGGCGGCCGGTGCCGGGCGGCGGGTCGGCCGCCTATGTGTCCACCCGGCTCGGCCCGAAGGGCCTGGGCCCGCTCCTGGGACGGCTGTTGGCCGAGGGCGGGGTGTCCTCGGAACTCCCTGGCGACGCTCGCGGCCGGGTCGAGTTGACGGTGCGTCGGGCTGGGGGCGAGACCTTCTGGTTCCTGGTCAACCGCACCGACGAAGGGGTCGAACTGCCCTGGATCGCCGCCCCGGAGCGGGTGGAGTCGCAGGTGGCGGGGCGGCCGGAGGTACTGGCCCGGGTGCCCGTCGCGGCCGAGGGCGATCCGGCGCTGCCGCCGCGCGGCGTGCTGGTGCTGCGGCTGCGGGAATCCGAGGGTTTCTCCGCCGCGCCGCCGGGGGCAGACTGATGTAGTTGGGCAATACAAGCATGCTGGGGGTCGGTCATGGGGGTCGGTCATGTTGCGTGAACGGGTGGCACGGCGAACGGCGGCGGCGCTGGCCTACGGCGGGGCCGGGGTCGGACTGCTGGGAGTCGGCCTGGTCGGACTGCTGCTGGCCGAGGCGAAGCTCGCCGAGATCCAACTCGACGCGCTGAAGGGCGAGCCGCCACGCGCCGACGGCCTCTACGGACAGGACTTCGCCGGGCAGGACCTCGCCGGTCGGGACGCGCCCCCGCTGGCGATGGCGGTGCTGGGCGACTCCACCGCCGCCGGGTTCGGCGTGGACCGGGGCCGGGACACCCCCGGCGCGCTGCTGGCCGGGGGGATCGCCTCGATCGCCGAGCGCCCGGTGCGACTGCTCGTGGTCGCGGCGAACGGGGCCGCCTCCGACGACCTGGAACGGCAGACCCGGATCGTACTGGACGGGCGTCCGGCCCCGGACGTCGCGCTGATCATGGTCGGCGCCAATGACATCGCCCAGCGGATCACCACCGCCCAGTCGGTGCGGATGCTCGGTGACACGGTGCGGCAGCTCCGGGCGGCCGGGACCCAGGTGGTCGTCGGCACCTGCCCCGACCTGGGCGTGGTCCAGCCGATCCGCCCGCCGCTGCGAACCCTGGCCCGCCTGGCCAGCCACCGGCTCGCGGCGGCGCAGTCCCGCGTGGTGACCGCGAACGGCGGCCACAGCGTCGAGTTGGGCTCACTGCTCGGCCCGGAGTTCGCCCACAAGCCGCAGATGTTCGCCTCGGACCGCTACCACCCTTCGGTCCAGGGCTACTTGACCGCGGTGATGGCCCTGCTCCCGGCCATCTGCACCGCCCTGGCGATCTGGCCGAACGAGACGCCGCCGGTGGAGCGTCAGGCTGTTCCTCCTGTGCTGCTGCCCGACCGGGCCGGGGTCGGGGCCGGTACCAGAGTTGGTCGCATGGCCGCCCCGCGCCGAAGGGCCCGGCTGCAGCCGCACCGGGGGTGATCCCGTCGGCGCGGGTTCGGTCTCTGCTTTTCTGTTCAGAAGTCCCCGTCGCGGTCGGTCCGGGAGTCCGACGCCGGGCCGAAGGAGCGGATCCACGCGCCCGCGGAGGCGATCAGCTGCCAGCCGAGGCCGGACAGGCCCTCGGCGCGGAGGTCGGCGTAGAGGGCCTCGGAGACGATCAGGGTGAGTCCGCCGGGGCCCCCGGCCCCGTCCGCGGCTGCCCGGATCTCGCGGTCGCGGGCCAGCTCCCGGCTCCGGCCGGTGCCCGCGCCGCCGAGGCCGCCGTCCACCGCGCGGATGATGCCGACGTGCAGCACCAGCAGCACCGGACGCGACAGGTCGTGCCGCCGCCGGGAGACCTCCCGGCGCAGCACCCCGACCAGGTCCCGCATCAGCCCCAACTCGTCCACGCCCGGCGGTGCGACGCCGACCTCGATCCCGCCGCGTCCGTCCGTCGACACATACAGCCGGTCGAGCCGGCCGGACCGGCGGGCCGTGGCGAGCAGGCCGGGTGCGTCGGCGGCCAGCGCGACGCACAGCCGCCGCACCCCGGGCTCGGGCTCCGGCTCGGGCCTTGGCTCTGTCACGGAAGTCTCCCCCTCCGAGCTGCCGACGGATGTCGGCGTACTTCACTGTCGCCCGGATCCGGAACGCCCATCCAGTCCCAGTACGGGTTCGGCCCCACTGGCGACTCCCGTGTCGGACAATCGTTCTGACAGCTACTCAGACGGTGGACGACGTCGAAGGCGGGTCTGACAGCATGGACGGCAGAGAGCAGCCGAGGCCCGGAAGCACGCCCGGCCGCCGGGTCCGCGGTGACTGGGGCTGGCCGCCCGCGAGCATGCTGGGCAGCCTCGACGAGTCGGCCCGGAACCGGCTGCTGGCGCTCGGCGCGCTGACCCAGTACCCGGAGCCGGGACGGGTGTTGATGCGCGAGTCCGACCCGACCAGCTTTGTGCTGATCCTGCTGGACGGGGTGGTCAAGGTGACCGGGCAGACCCAGTCCGGGCGGGACGCGCTGCTGGCCGTCAGGATGGGCGGCGACCTGGTCGGCGAACTCACCGCGGTGGACGGCCAGGCCCGTTCGGCCACCGTCACCACCTGCGGAACGGTGGTGGCACGGGCAGTCGGCCAGGCCGACTTCCTGGACTGTCTGCGGCGCGAGCCGCGGATCGCACACGCGGTGAACCAGTCGGTGGTCACCAAGCTCAGGGAGGCCAACTCCCGGCAGATCGACTTCACCGGGAGCGACGCCCCGACCCGGCTGGCCCGGGTGCTGTACCAGATAGCCGAGAGCTACGGCGTGCGCAACGGTAACCGGGTGGAGATCCACTGGCCGCTCACCCAGCCGGAGTTGGCCGAGTTGGCCGGGGCGGCCGAGCCCACCGTGCACAAGGCGCTGCGGCAGCTGCGGGCCGCGGGGGTGGTCTCCACCGGGTACCGGACGGTGACGGTCAACGACCTGGAGCGGCTGAAGCGGATCGCCTATCCGGCGTCGTGAGCGGTGGTCGTGGGCGCGGTCGGCAGCGCGGTCGTGGGCGCGGTCGCGAGTTGCTGCCAGGAGGTGCGGACCGGCTCGTCGGCGAGGGCTCCGCGGAGCGCGGGCCAGGCGTCGCCGTCCGGAGCCAGGAGGAGTAGCCGGGCTCTGCGCCCGGCCTGGTGGAATGCGGCGTCGGAGAGCAGCCAGCCGAGGTGGTCGAGGCCTCGGGTGTCGGCGCGCTCGACCAGGACCAGCAGGTCGCTGTGGGCGGGCGGGACGCTGGCGGGCCGCGGGGCTGGGTGCGGGGCGGCGCGCTGGGCGGGGTGCCGGGCGGGGTGTCGGGTGGCGCGCTGGGCGGGGTGCGTCGGCACTGCGGCCAGGACGAGCCAGTCGGCTGTGGCCGAGTCGCGGGCGAAGTGGTTCGCGAGCGCGGTCGCGTGCGCCGGGTCCGGGCAGCTGAGCCAGCGTACGGACAGCAGCGGGACGGGGTCGTCGCGCCAGCGGATCAGGTCGGCGAGGGCTTCGGCGCTGCGCGTACTGGCGTTCCGCGCTTCGGTGTCTCGCGGGTTGGTGTCCGGCGTCCCGGCGTCCTGCGCTTCGGGGTCGCGCGTCTCGGCGCCGTCGGCTTCTGTCGGCGGCCAGGGGGTGAACAGGTGCCCCGGGGTGGGCTCGTCGAGCGTCTTGAGGTGCGCGCCGACCACGCCCACGGCGGTTCCGCCGTCCGCGGTGACATGCTGCTCGATCGTCGGTTCCACCGGCTCGCTCATCGGCCGCCGCTCCCGGCCTCGTTGTCGTCCGTCGGGGGGAGGGTTCTGCTGCGCAGCAGTGCGGTCAGGTCGGCGTGGATGGCCAGCACCGACCGGTGGCTCTCGGCGTAGCGTTCGGGATCGGCCTCGGCCAGGGCCTGGAACAGCTTCGCCGCCTCGGCGAACTCGTCCCGGGAGCGTGCGAGGTCGTCGCCCCGGAGCAGTCGCGACCACGCCGAGGCCACCAGCGAGGTGGCCACGCCGAGCCGGTCCGCGTCCGGGTGGCGGCGCTCCAGCCCGCGGAACGTTCCAGCTGCCCGCTCGAACACGGCGATGGCGTCCTGGTGCCGCCCGGCGGCGTGCAGCAGTCGGCCCAGGTGGTACTGCGCCTCGGCCAGTTCCGGTGCGTACAGGGCCGGTTCGGCGGCGGCCATGGCCTCACGCCAGTGCAGCGCTTCCTGGGCGAGGTGCAGCGCCTTGTCGGGCTCGCCGATCCAGGACAGTTCCTTGCTTGCCTTGAGCATCCGTCGGGCCAGTGCCGGAGCCTCGGCCGGAAACGACGCCGGCCGTGGCGCGCGGGCCTGTGCGCCCAGTCTGCTCAGCCTGATCTCCCAGCGGATCCGCTCGGCCTCCCGCGCAGCGGCGAACGCCTCCCGGCGGCGCTTGGCCTTGCGCAGCACCCCGCAGAGCCGCACCAGCGCGTTCGCCAACTCCGGGGCCGCGCCGTCCGGATCCTCCTCGGCGAGTCGGCGCAGCACCGCGACCGACTCCTGACTAATCGTCACAGCATCGTCATATCTGCTCAGTTGGACCAGAGCGAAGCTGACCAGCCACAGATCGTCGGCGAGATCGGACTCATACCTGCCCGGCTCGCGCTCGACCACGCGGCGCCTGACCGACAGCGCCTCCTCGGCGGCGGTCAGCGCGTCCCACTGGAGGCCCTGATCGGTCAGCATGGAGCCGAGGTTGGCCAGGGTGCGGGCCAACTGCGGCTCTTGGGCGCCGGGTTCGGCCGCCGCGAGAGCGCGGAACAGCCGAACGGACTCACGCAGCGTACTGAGGGCCTGTTCCGGCCGGCCCAGCTCGGCGAGGACCGGGGCGAGGTCGTTCAGGCCGTCGGCGAGATGGGACTCGAACGCGGCCGGGGTGTCCGCGGCCAGCTCCCGGTAGGCGGCCACGGCCCGCTCCAGGTGGGGCAGCGCCTCCCCGGGCCGCCGTAGAGCGGACAGCCGGTTGCCCAGGCTGAGATCGGCCTCGGCGGTCTTCCGCAGGGCGCTCCCGGGCCGGGCCGGGGCCAACCGGCGCCGGATCGAGGCGGCTTCCTCTGCTGGTGCGAGCGCCCGGTCCGGGTCGGTGCGGCCGAGCAGCACGCCCAGGTTGTGCAGGGCGTCGGCCAGGTGGGATGCGAACAATGCCGGGTGCCGGTCGGCCAGACCACGCAGCAGTCGCACGGCCTCCTCGGTGGCGGCGACTGCCTGCTGCCGTCGGCCCGCGTGAGTCAGTTGGCCGCCGAGCCCGGTCAGCGCCCAGGCCAGCGCCGGTTCGTACTCGTCCGGGCTGGTGGCGGCGCAGAGCCGGTAGTGTTCGACGCTCTCCTCCGCTGCCGCGAAGGCCTCGTCGTTCCGGCCGAGTCGGCCCAGCCAGGGCGCGAGGTTCCCCAGGCTGTGTGCAAGGCCGGCCTGAAACGCGGACCTGGAACGGGCGTTCAGCCGACGGGTGATCCGTACGGCCTCCTCTCCGGCCGCGACGGCGGGCTCGTACCGGCCGCGGTCGGCCAGTCGGACAGCGAGGGCGTTCAGCGCGGCGGCGAGGGCGGGCTCGTGTGCGGCCGGGTGGACCGCGGCGTATTCGCGGGCCGTCGCCACCGCCTCCTCGGCGCAGGCCAGGGCCTCTTCGTGGGCGCCGGTCCGCCCCAGCACACCGGCCAGGTTGGTGAGCGCCCCGGCGAGGCTCGGCTCGAACAGGGCCGGGTTGATCCGGACGAGCCGACGGAGGATCTCCACGGCCTCCCGGGCGATGGCGGAGGCCTCCTGCCACTGCCCGGCGTCGCTCAGCACCACGGCACGGTTCATCAGCGACCGGGCGAGATCCGGCTCGTAGCGGGCAGGGGCCGATTCGGCGAGTCGACGCAGCAGCGCAAGCGCCTCCTCCTCGGCGGCCAGCGCGTCGCCGACCTCGCCCAGCCGGGACAGCACGGCGGAGAGGTTGTGCAGCGACCGGGCCAGCCCGGCCCGGTCGTACGGGTCGTCCGACCGGGCGGCTGTCCGCCAGACGTCGACGGCCCGGCGGGTGACCCTCGCCGCCGCCTCGGCGCCGCCCGCTTGGGCCAGTTGGGCGCCGAACAGCTGCAACGCCTGGCCGTGGTCGGCTTGGTGGCGCTCCGTGTCGGCCTCGGCGAGGCGGCGCCAGAGTTCCTCGGCCTCCTTGGCGGGTTGCAGCGCCTCGTCCTGTGCTCCGAGCGCGGAGAGGTTGGTGCTGAGCAGGCCGAGGCACCCGGCGAGGTCGGCGTCGAAGCGGCCTGGGTCTGCATCCGCCAGCGGGCGCAGTAGGTCCAGCGCCCGAAGGGTGTTGGCGTGGGAGTCGTCGTAGCGGGCGGCGAAGTGCTGGCGCATCGCGAGCCGTTGATACAGTCCGGCGCGGGTCTCGGGGTCCTCGGTGAGCGTGAGTTGATGCTTCGTCAGGCGAAGGGTGACCGCTTCGATGCCGATGTCCAGGTCGAGTTGACGACTGAGCGGGCAGCGGGCGTCGACTGCCTCCAGTACCGCCGGATCGACGTCGGGGACGGCGGCCAGCGCGCTGAGCGCGGCGCTGCCCGCGTCCAGGGCGAGCTGCGGATCGTCGGCCAGCAGCGGATACAGGCAAGCGGGCCCGAGGTGCGGCCAGCGCTCGGCCGCTGCTGCCAGCAGCAGGACGGTCCGGCCGGTCCAGGGCGCGGCGGCGCGGTCGTCGCCCCGGCGGGCCAGCACGGCCGTCGCGGTCGGCGCGGCCCAGGGCTGGGCCGGGTAGGCCGCCGAGTGCTCCGGGACGGTCAGGGCGACGAAGTCCTCGGCCAGCCGGTCGGGGTAGAGGGGCTCCAGGACGCTGCCGGTGGTCCGGTCGGCCGGTGGGTAGCAGAAGGCATGGTCGTCGAGGACCGGGTTCGGATCCGAACTCGGATCCGGGTTCGGGTTCGAGTCCGGGCCGGGTGTCGCTCCGGTCAGCAGCGCGGCGCCGGTGGCGCGCGGAACCGCGCCGGTGAGCGTGGCGACGAAGACGGCACGGTTCATCACGGGGGAGGGGGTGGAGTAGGCGCGGGGGGTGGGGGCGGCGCTGGGGCCGGTGGTGTTGGCGCTGGTGGCCGGGTTTGTGGTGCGGGTGGCGCGGGTGTGCAGCAGTTCCCAGTGCTTGCGTTCGCGGTCGAGCAGATAGAGCGTCAGATCGGCTGTGCCGCTGGGCGGGCGGCGGCCGGAGGCGTGGGCGTCGACGGCGACCAGGGCGGTCATCTGGATCGCCAGGGTGAGGCCCAGGTCCGGGTGGTCGAGGGGTCCCGGCGGTTGGACCGCGGTCGGGTCCACCGTGCCGTAGCAGTCGGCGAAGGCGTCGCGGGCGGCCCGGAACATCGCGTCCCGGTAGCCGGGCCGGTCGGGCAGCGGGGTGAGTAAGTGCTCACTCACGCTGATGCCGTACTCGGCGAGGGCCGCGTCCAGGCCGGGGAGGGCGTCGGCGGTGCGTGCCAGCAGCAGGATCCGGGTCGGGATCGCGCCGCGCCGGATGAGCGTGTTGGTCAGCAGCGCCAGCAGATGCGTCCGTGGCCAGCGGTCGGCGTAGTCGACGATCACCAGCAGGCCGGTGGTCCCGGCGGTCCGCAGGTCATGGCTGCCGGGCCGACCGAGCACGGTACCGAGGGCGTGTGTCGCGGTGACCACGGTCCAGCCGGCCGCCGCGGACTGGGCGGCGAACTCGGCCGCCAGCCGGGTCTTGCCCTGACCACCGGGGGCATGCAGCCAGCGCGCGGAGGTTGCTTCGGCGGGAGTGGGAGTGGGAGTGGGAGTGGGGGTGGGGGCGGCCGTCCCGGCAGCCGTTGCGGTGTCCGCCGAGGCGTCCGTCGCTCCGGCCATCCCGACGTCCGCCGAGGCAGCAGCCGGGCCGCCCGCCCTCGCGTCCGCCGCAGCGCCCGCGCTTGCTGCTCCGTCGGACCCGGGGCCTGCGTCCGCCGCTCCGTCGGTCCTGATCCCGGCGCCCGCCTCCACGTCCGCCTCGGGGCCCTGGTCGCCGTCGCGCCAGGCGCGTAGCGTGGCCAACTCCCGCTCGCGGCCGGTGAAACGGACCACGGCGAAGCGGCTGTTGAGCATCCGGCTGGGCAGTTCGCGCAGCCAGCCCGGGTCGGCGGACGGGCTCGGCCGCCAGGCCTCCAGCAGATACAGCGGCATGCCGTCCCGGGTGAGGAGGATGTCGGCGCCGATCGTCGCGTAGGCGTAGCCCGCGGTTGCGGTGACGTCCTGGCTGACCTGCGGAGGGAGCCGCTCAGTCATCGGCGGAGCCGTCGTGCGGCCGAGCCCGCTCGGGTGGGCCGGCGGCCTCGGCGCAGGGGGTCCAGCGGTTGTAGATGCTGCCGTTGACCACGCCCTGCGAGCTGGAGCCCGGCGCGGACGCGGTGATGTGCTGGACGATCCGCTCCGGCTGCGACCGCTGCTGCTCCCGGTTCAGGTGCACGGCGAGTTCCTCCAGCGGGCCGCGGCACTCGGGGTAGTCGCGCAGCAGCGCGGAGAGCTCCAGCGCCCACAGCCCGAGCAACGCCAGCCGTGCGGCGTCGGGCTGCGCGGCGGTCCGCACCAGGGCGGCGTTGCCGTCCAGTTGGTCGGCGAGGGCGGCGCGGCGGGGATGGTTCGCACGGTCGAGCAGGGCGACCAGGCCGAGCCTGGCCGCGGCCCAGGCGTCGGTGCCCATCGCGCCGAGGAGCGCCTGTCCGGCGGACCGCGCCCGCTGGTCGATCTCGGCGTCACTCAGCGGGTACGGCTGGGACCGCGCCAAGGCTCCCTCGGCCGCGACCTTGCCAGCCGCGACCTTGCCAGCCGCGACCTCGCCGGTTGTGGCCTCGCCAGCCGCGGCCTCGCCAGCCGCGACCTTGCCGGTCGTGGCACCGCTGATTGCCGCCTCGGCGCCCGTCACGCCACCCGCCGTCACCGCATCGCCCGTCACTCCACCCGCCGCCGCGCCAGTCACTCCCCCCGCCACCTCCACCTCCCGCGGCTTCGCTTCCGCCGGGAAGACCTGGTGGTCCGGGAAGTACAGCCATGCCTCCGTCGTGGTCTCCTTGACGCTGACGGTGACCCGGTGGAACGCCTCGGGCTCGATCCCCGGATAGCCGTGCGGCACCGCGTCGTCGTACACCGGTCGGGACAGGATCACCGCGACCGTCGCGTCCGGTACCGCCGCCAGCGCCCCGCGCAGCGGCCCGCAGTCCAGCAGCCGGGCCACCACCTCCAGCGGTCTGCCGGTCATCCCGCCCGGCCCGTGGTGGAGTTCGCCCGCGTGCAGCGCCATCCGGACCCGGATGCGGGTGGCCGGGCCCGCCAGCCGGTTGTGTGCGCGCAGCCTCGCCGCCAGTTGGTGGGCCAGCGGATGGACCAGCCGGGCCTTGGGGACCTCGGCCGGGACGATCAGCCGCAGGCCGTCGCCCAGATCCTTGAGGCGGCAGGCGTGCCAGGCGATTCCGCTCTCGCCGACGGCCTGCTCCACCGCGCCGAACAGCGCCTCGCGCAGCAGCAGCGAGGGCGTGTTGCCGCGCCCGCCGGACTGTTCGACGTCGATGTCCATGACCGTGCTGTATTCCAGGCCGGGGTACATGATCCACTCCTCGGTGCGGGAGCGCGGTCGTCGGCCGCCGGGAACCGCGACGCTCTGGACGAAACGGTCGCCCGCCCCACCCGTCCCGGTCAAGCCCGCCGCCCGCCCGAGCCCGGCGGCGGGGTCGACGCCGGGGTCGACGCCGGTGCATTCGGATCTCCCCCTCACCCGAACGAACCGTCACCCCGCCCCCGCCGACCGCCGCAGCCCACCCGCCGCCGGGCCCGGTGCGCACCCTCCACACTGCCCGCGACACGGAACGGCCAACTCGTCGAAATACGGGAACCCGGCAATTTTCCGAGCGAGTTTCCGCTACTCCCGGAGAATCCCCAAGAACATCCCAACTCCCTTGCAAAAAAGCAGAACTGACGGGGTGCAGTATTCTGGGAAATCTTCCCCGGGGTGCTCGCGCGCGCCTATCCTGAGGCCAACGACGGCTGGGGGGAACACCAGTGAACGATGCGGTTCTGGCAATCGATTTCGGCACCTCGACGTCATCCGCAGCAATCGTCGCGGGCGGCGAGACGATCCATGTCATGGAGCCGTCCAGCCTCTCCTGGTCCTGGCCGACGGCGGTCTACCTCGACGGCGACACCCTGCTCGTCGGCACCCCGGCCGATCGGCACAAGCGGGTCCAACCCGCCAACTACCGGACCGAGTTCAAGCGGAATCTGGGCCAGGAGACACCGATCCGGCTGGGCGACCGGGAATTCAGCCCGGTCCTGCTGGTGACCGAGGTGCTCCGGGCGCTGCGGGTGGAGGCCGAGCGGGTGTACGGGCGGGGCCCGATCAGCCGGGTCGTGCTGACCATTCCGACCAGCTACGACGGCGACCACAGCCGGCGCTGGGGTCTGATGATCGAGGCAGGCGAGGCGGCCGGGTTCAGCGCGGTGGAGCTGATCTTCGAACCGGTCGCGGCGGCGCTGGAACCGCCCGCGGGCGACCCGTTCGCCGCCGGCGACCTGGTGCTGGTCTACGACTTCGGCGGCGGCACCTTCGACGCCGCCCTGGTCCGCTACGGAGCGGGTGGCGGTAGTCAACGAGTGCTCGGCCACCGCACCCTGGACGACTGCGGAGGGATGGACATTGACGCCGCGGTCTGGGAGTGGCTGCACGACCACGGCCCGGACCGGCTGGCCGCCCTGCTCACCGCCGATCCGGCGGCCGGTTCCGACGCGGCGCTCGCCGCCTTCCGGGCCCGGGTCCAACTGGCCACGCTCGGCGCGCAGATGAAGATCCAGCTGACCGACCGGCCGACCGCGGTCGAGCTGTTCGACCAGATGCTCGAACTCAGGCTCGACCTGGAGACGTTCACCAAGTTCACCGAGCCCATCGTGGCCAGGACCATCCGCTGCTGCGTCGACCTGCTGGCCGCGGCGGACGTCCAGCGGGAGGAGTTGGCCGCCGTCCTGCTGGTGGGCGGGAGCAGCCGGATCCCGATGGTCGCCGCCGCCCTTGAGCGGGAGTTCGCGCGACCGGTCCGCCAGTCCGGCGCGCCCCAGTACGCGGTGCTGCACGGCGCCGCACGGTTCGCCGCGACCGCGCGGCAGCGCTTCGTCCGGCAGTCGGCCGAGGACCCCGGGCTGCGGGCGGTGCGCTGGAGCCTCCCCGGGGACACCGCGACCCTGCTGCGCTGGCAGGTCGGGCCGGGGGAGGCCTACGCCGCGGGCGCGGACGTCGCCGAGGTGCGGCTGACCTCCGGCGCGATCCTCGGCCTGCGCGCCGAGGAGAGCGGCACGGTCCGGGGGCTGCACGCCCGACCGGGCGAGACGGTGGAGTCCGGTGACTGGCTGCTCACGGCCGAACGCGGGTTCCGGCCCTGGCGCACCGGCATCCACGGCGTCTTCGGGACCCCCGCGATCCTCGGGCGGACGGTCGTCACCGCCAGCGGTCCGGGCCGGGTGGACGCGCGGGTGGCCGCGACCGGCGAGCCGCGCTGGCGCTACGACGCCGGCTCCGAGCTGACCACCGCGCCGGTCGCGGCCGACGGCTGCGTCTACCTGGGCGGCAGGGACGGCCGGCTGCACGCGCTGGACGCGGCGACCGGCGCGCCGCGTTGGTCCGTCCGCTACCAGGCGGGCGACGCGGTCTGCACCGTCCCTTCGCTCGCGCAGGGTCTGCTCTGCTTCGGCGCGGAGGACCGCCACCTCCACCTCCTGGACGCCGGGACCGGGGCGGTGCGGCTGAGGATTCCGGTGCAGGCCCGGGTCCGCGGCGCGGTGCTGCGCGACGGGACGGTGCACGCGGTGCTCGGCGACGGCAGGCTGGTCGCCCTGGACGCCGCCACCGGGAAGCAGAAGTGGAGCGTGGCGGGCGCGGTGTCGCGGACCCCGCTGGTCGCCGAGGGATCGGTGTTCGCCTGCTTCGCGGACGGCACGCTGCGCCGGTTGGACGCCGACCTGGGGCACGACCTGTGGCAGCCCCCGCCCACCACCGAGTCGTCGGACGGCGGGTTCCGCGGCAGGCTGGCCCGGGTGCTGCCGACGTCCCCGCCGCTGCTGGCGGCAGAGCCGGAAGCGACCGGGGGAGTCCGGACGGTGCTGCTGGCCACCGGCGACGGCCAGGTGTCCGCCTTCGCGGTCGACAGCGGCGCGTTGGCGTGGCGGCGCAGGGTGGGCGGCCCCGGGGCACGGAGCCTGGCGGTCAGCGACGGGGTGGTCTACCTGGGCTCGTCCGACCACCGGCTCTACGCGACCGAGGCGGTCGGCGCGACCGGCGTGCGCAGCTTCGCCACCGGCGGCGGCATCGAGTCCGCGGCGGCGGTGGCCGACGGCGCGGTCCACGTCGTCTCGGAGGACGGCTACCTCTACGCCCTCGCCGCGGTGACGCTGGCCGGGCCGGAGCCCCGTGCCCACCAGGGCGGGGTCCGGCATGCCTGACTACGACGTACTCCGCGAGCAGACCCTCGCGCTGGTGCCCGAGCTGACCGCCGTCGCCGAGGCCGCCGGGGCGGTGGAGGCGGTGCGCCGACTGGACCTCGCCCGGCAGCGGCTGGAGGACGGACGGCTGACGGTCGTCGTCTGCGGGGAGTTCAAGCGCGGCAAGTCCAGCCTGCTGAACGCACTGTTGGAGGAGCCGGGGCTGTTCCCGGTCGACGACTACTACGCCACCAGCCTGGTCACCACGGTGACGTACGGGTCCGAGGAGCGCGTCACGGTGACGCTCGACGGGGTCGACGGCACCGCCGAGGAGCAACGGCGGGTCGAGCGTGCCGAGTTGGGCGACTACGTCACCGAGGCGGGGAATCCGGGCAACGGCAAGGGCGTCAGGTCGGTCCTGGTCGAGACCCCCAACCCGCGGCTGGCCTCCGGGCTGACCCTGGTGGACACGCCGGGCGTGGGCGGCGTCCATACCGCGCACACCGCGGCCACCACGGCGATGCTGCCGAACGCGGACGTGGTGCTGTTCGTGACCGACGTGGAACCGCTGACGGACAGTGAACTCCGGTTCCTGCGAAGGGCGGCGGTCACCGTGCGGGTGGTCGACGACGAGGACGCCCTGCTGTTCGTGCTCACCAAGATCGACCAAGTCGCCGACTACGGACCGGTACTGGCCGACACCCGGGGCAAGATCGCGGCGGCCACCGGGCGGGCGGAGGACCGGGTCCCGCTGGTCCCGGTCTCCACCCAGGCCAAGCTGAACCACCTGGCCGAACCCGACCAGGGCGACCTGGCCATGAGCAACTTCGCCGAGTTGGAGCGGCTGATCTGGGGCGCGCTGGCCCGGCGCCGGGCCAGGCTGCTGCTCGGCGGCGCGCTGACCGACCTGGACCGCTCGGCGGTGGCGCTGCTGCAGCCGGTCGAGGCCGAGGCCGAGTCGCTGCGCGCCCGGGAGGCCGACGCGATCGAGGCGCTGCAACAGGCGCTGGCCGCGCGGCAGCGGCGGCTGGCCGCGCTGGAGGCGGGGGACGCGGAGTGGCGGCGCACGTTGTCGCGGCGGGTGCGCGACCTCTGCCGCGAGGTCGAGGCCCGGACCCTGGCCGGCCTCGAAGAGGTCTGGCAGCGGCTCGGGGAGGACTACCTGAGCAGCGACGAACTACTGGACGACACCGACCAGTTGCTCAAGACGCTGGCCGAGGACGTCACCGCGGTCCTGGCCGCGGCCGGGAAGCTGCTGGAGGACGGTGCGGCCTCGTTGCAGGGGGAGTTCGAGAAGCAGAACGAACTGGTGCTCGGACGGCCGGAGGTCAGCAGGCTGCCGGAGGCCCCCGCGCCGAGGCTGCCACCCAGGACCCCGCCTGAGCCCAGGCAGCTGAGGGAGCAGCCCAAGGCGGTCATCGGGATGTGGTGGGACGGGTCCAAGAACGGGGTCAGGATCGGCGCGACCCTGGGGACGACCGTGGGGAGGCTGGTCATCCCGTTCATCGTCCCGATTCCCGGGGCGAGTACGGTCATCGGCACCGGCCTCGGGGTCGCGATCGGCGGGCTGGTCGGCAGCGCGGTCGACTTCCACCAGGCGATCAGGGCCGCGCAGCAGCAGGCCAGGGAGGTTCGTCGGACAGACCTGCTGACCGACCTCCAGCCGTGGTACGCGGCGCAGCAGCAGCATGTCCGCCGGGCGGTGGACGCGGCGGCCGACGACCTGGCCGACACGATCGTGGTCGAGCTGGAGAGCAGGATCCTGCAGGAACGGGACAGCGCGGAGGGCGCCGTGCTCCGGGCCCACCAGGCCCGGCACCGCAGCGCGGCCGAAGTCCGAGCACGCGAGCCGGAACTCGCCAACGAACGCGCCCGACTCGACGCCCTGCGCGAGCGGGTGGCGACGCTGTCCCGGTACGTCGCCCGCCTCGCCGCCCCGGAACCACCGCAGCTGGCGGAGAACGCACAAATGGAGGCCGGCGTCACCGGGGCCGTCGTTCCCGGCGAAGGCGGGGAGGGGTGAGCGGGCAGCAGGCCTTTCCGGACGGGGAGGGTGGGCTTCGGGGGCGGGTGGATGCCGCGTTGGGGCGGGCGCTGAGCCAACTGCCCACGGCGGAGCCGTCTCTCGCCGAGGCGCGCCGACTGCTGGCGCAGCGGCGGGAGGAGTTTCCTGAGCCGATGCGGGTGGCGCTGGTCGGCCGAGTCAGCGCGGGCAAGTCGACGCTGGTCAACGCCCTCCTCGGGGAGCCGGTGATGGCCACGGGACAGACCGAGCTGACCCTCAACGTGTGCCGGCTGCGCCACACCCCGACCCCGGAACTGACGATCCATTACCAGGACGGCCGGATCGCTCGCGCCGCCGCCGCGACCGTCGAGGAACTGGCCAACCTCACCGCCCACCACCGGACCGCCGATCCCGCCTTCCTCGCCGCCGTCGACCACGCTGTCTTCGGCTACCCCAGCCCCCGCCTCGCCGACTTCGACCTCATCGACACCCCCGGCCTGGACTCGGTGTTCGCCTCCGACACGGCCAGCACCCTGAGCTACCTCAGACTCCGCGGGCCCGAGCTTGACCCCGATGCCGGTTCCGAGCCCGCGGTCGCCGCCGCTGCCCGGGAACGTGCCAGAAAGGCCGACGCCCTGGTCCATGTCTTCTCCTCGCGCGGCCGGTCGGCCGGTGAGGACGAGCTGCTGCGTGACTTCAAACGTGCCGCGACCGAGCTGACCAGCCCGATCACCGCCATCGGCGCGCTCACCAAGGTCGAGCGCTACTGGCGCCACGACCGCCAGGACGTGCTCGCGGTCGGCCGCACCGTCGCCGACCGGCTGATGCGGGAGGGCGGGGCGAACCGCCAGCTGTATGAGCTGCGCCCGCTGGCCAGCCTGGTCGGCGCCGCCGCAGGCAGCTTCACCGGGCAGGACTTCGCCGACCTCACCGCGCTGGCCACGGACATCACACCGGCGCTGCTGACCAGAAAGGTGGGCTTCGGTCCCGGCTTCGCCGGCGATGCCCTGGACGGGTTCCCGGTGCCCGCGCCCCGTCGGGCGTCACTGCTCGACCGGTTCAGCGCCCACGGCATCACCCTCGCCTGCGACCTGATCCGCCAGGGCATCGACGATCCCGCCGAACTGCGCCGGGAACTGCACGGCCGCAGCGGGATGACCGGCTTCTGGCAGCTGCTGCGGGACCACTTCGTGCTGCGTGCCGACCTGATCAAGCTGCAGAGCCTGATCAGCGAGGCCGACGAACTCGCCGCCAGGTCCGGCGGCGCGGTCGATCCGCGGCTGCGCCGCGCGACCGTCGAGATCACCGAAATGGCTTACCAGGAGCATGCGTTCGACGAACTCACGGTGGTCCGCAACCACTACGCCGGAATGCTCCGGTTCAGCCTGGCCGACGCCGCGGACGCGCTGCGCATCGTCGGCGAGCGCGGCTACTCGGCCGCCCTGCGGCTGGGGCTGCCGTCCACCGCGCCGTCCGAGCAGCTCTCCGTCCGGGCCCGCGAACGCAGTGGCCACTGGGCCGCGTTGGCGATCGACCCGGCGTGCAGTGGCCCGACCCGACGCGCTTGCCGAGTAGTCCAACGAAGCCTGGACGCCCTGATCGCCGCTACCGCGACCGGCTGAACAGGGGGTTCGCGGTGTTCGAGGGCCCGACCGGCGTCGTCGGCATGCGCTCAAGGTCGCCGACATATCGGTGTGTAAAGCCTATATAAGGAGGGAATGGGGCATAGCGGAAGTATCGATGATTGTCGGAAGAAGGCGATCGGTATGGCCCATATCTCGCATCAAGGCCCCGATATCGCGGGACACCCCGACGTGGCGGAAATGCGGGCCCGGTACGCCCGCGTGGACGGCACCCCCAGCGCCGGCGGCCTGGGCGCCGCAGGCAGCCTGACCCTGCTCGTCGGCCTGTGGGCGGCGATCTCCCCGTGGGTCGTCCACTTCGCGCGGACGAACCCCAACCTCCAGACCAACAACCTGATCATCGGCATCGCCCTGGCCGGGCTCGGCCTCGTGTTCACGCTGGCGCCGGAGCGGGTGGCCCAGCTGGCCCCGGTGGTCGCGGCGATCGGCGTGTGGATGATCATCTCGCCCTGGGTGGTCACCCTGGGGCATCGTCCCACTACCGGGATGATCTGGAACAACGTGCTGATCGGCGCCGTCTGCTGCGCCCTCGGGCTGGCAGCCATGGGGATGGGGATGACCGGCCGCCGCGGCCGTGCCGCACCCAGCTCCCCCGTCACTCCCACCACCACGCAGTAACCGCGACAGGAGCCCGCACAGCGGGAACGGCGGTCGGCGGGGCCTGGACACAGGACCCCGCCGACCGCCGCGCTGCGTCGGCCGCCGCCCACCACGGCACCGTGCCCGTCACTGCTCGCGCAGGCCCCAGGGGGAGTCGTAGGCGTTGAGCAGGTCCAGGAAGGGCCGGGCCGGGAAGGCCTCCGGGCCGAGCACACCCGCGCCGGTCCAGGCGCCGGTGGCGACCAGCTCCAGGGCGATCACCGGGTTGATCGCGGTCTGCCAGACCACCGCCTGCGAGCCGTACTCGCGCATCGACCACTGGTTGTCGACCACGTGGTAGAGGTACACCTCGCGCGGCTTGCCGTCCTTGGTGCCCTTGACCCAGGTCCCGGCGCAGGTCTTGCCGTGCATCTTGTCGCCGAGCGTGGCCGGGTCGGGCAGCGCGGCGGCCACCACGTCCCGCGGGGAGACCTGGGCCGGGCCGAGGTCCGTCTTCACGGTCAGCGGCGCGGTGCGGTCCAGGCCCAGCTCGTGCAGGGTCTTCAGCTTGGCGATGAAGTCGTCGCCGAGGCCGTACTTGAAGGTGACCCGCTCGGCGTCCACCCAGCGCGGCACCAGCAGCACCTCCTCGTGCTCGACGTTGACGCACTCGACCGGTCCGATGCCCTCGGGGAAGTCGAACACCTCGGGCTCGCTGAACGGGGCGGTGGTGAACCAGCCGCGGTCCTTCTCGTAGACCACGGGCGGGTTGAGGCACTCCTCGATGGTGGTCCAGATGCTGAAGGACGGCGCGAAGTCGTAGCCCTCGACGGTCAGGTTGGCGCCGTCGCGGATGCCGACCTCCTCGATCTCGTCGAAGAGCTCGTCGGCGGCGTGCCGGGCGAAGACGTCGGACAGGCCCGGCTCCACGCCCATGCCGACCAGGGCCAGCAACCCGGCCTTCTGGTACTCCTCGGCGCGGGCGAACTGGTCGTCGCCGAGCTTGACGCCGCACAGCTCGTGCGGGCGCTCGGGGTGCGGGTAGGACAGCGACATCGCCATGTCCAGGTAGCTCGCCCCGGCCTCCAGCGCCGCGCCGAACAGCGGCAGGACGAAGCGCGGGTCGGTGGCGTTGAGCAGCACGTCGCAGTCGTGCTCCCGCAGCAGTGCGGTGACCGCGGCCTGGTCGGAGGCGTCGACCCGGGCCGCGCTGAAGCGGGAGCCGTCCCGGTCGGAGGCCGTGATCGCGGCCACCGCGGCCTCGGCCCGGCCGAGGTCGTAGTCGGAGACCACCATCTGTGCGAAGAAGTCCCGGCGCGCGGCGATCCGGGTGATCGCGGTTCCCACGCCGCCCGCGCCGACCAGCAGAATCCGCATGGCGTTACATCCTTTTCGTCCGCTCTGAGGGAGATGGGGTAGTCATCACCCTTGATGTCATTCAAGAACGGGGGCAAGCAAAGGTCAACCCTGTTGGCGTAAGCTTGCGGCCATGGCGAAGACCGTGGTCAGGGACGAGCAGCGGAAGCGGCGGCGGCAGACGAAGAGCGGCGAGGTGCTCAGCCATGGGCTGATCATCGAGACCGCGCTGCGGCTGCTGCGCGAGCACGGCGCGCAGGGCCTTTCCGCCCGGCGGCTCGGGCTGGCCCTGGGCGCGGACGCCAGCAGCGTATACCGCTACTTCAGCGGCATGGACGATCTCACCCTGGCCCTGGCGGACGAGCTGATGGGCCGGGCCGTGGCAGGCTGGGAGACGGTCGGCGACTGGCAGGCCGACCTGCGCGACCTGGGGCTGCGGATCCACGCGGCCTACCTCGCGCATCCGCAGGCGGCGGTGCTCACCGCCAGCCGGGTCAGCGGACGCCCGCAGGAGATCGCCGCCGACGAGGCGGTCCTGGGGCTGCTGCGCGGGGCCGGCTTCGCCGACGCGGCGGCGGTGCGGATCTACCACGTCTTCATCGACCAGACCCTGGCCTTCGCCGCGCTGGACGCCGCCTCCCTGGCCCTGCCGGAGGCCGCCCGCCGCGCGGACCAGGAGATCTGGCAGGCCACCTACGCCCGGCTGCCGGAGTTGACGCATCCTCATATCGCGGCCACCGCACAGCTGCTGACGGAGCGGATGAACCTCAGCGCCTATCCGCCCGCCCTGGACATGATGCTCGCCAGCGCCGCCGCCGAACTCGCCGCCTACCGCCTCGCGGCGACCGCGCCCGCCGCCGGCTGACGGCGGGCGCCGCCGCGGGCGGCCCAGGCGGCGGCCACCGCGCGGTGCTCGGGACGGCTGACGGCGACCACGTTGAGCAGCTTGCTGCGGTACTCGGGGCGCAGCAGCGCGTCCGGCGGGCAGACGGTGATCCGGTTCCGCGACTCCTCGATGATGTGGATCTCGTCGTAGCACTCCTCGATCAGCGCGACGAACTCCTCCCCGGTGAAGCCACAGCGGGCCAGTTGCGGGCGGCTGAACTCGATCATCAGGGCGGGCCGGTGGCGGGCCAGCACGCCGCGGGCCCCGCGCAGCGCGTGGCCGTCGTAGCCCTCGACGTCGATCTTGAGGATGTCGAGCGTGGCGAGGTGCGGGCGGGCGGCCAGCAGGGCCGGTACGGCGTCGTCCAGCGCGACCTGCGGCACGGTGTGGTCGCCTGATCCGTCCAGGGTGACCGCGTGCAGCCCGATGTCGCTGCTCAGGCCCAGCCGCACCGTCCCGGCCGTCGGCCCCACCGCGCACTCCTGGAGCAGGACCTCGGCGCGGTGCCGGTCGTCGGTGTTGCCGCGCAGGTTGCGGCGCAGCAGGGCGAGGTTGCCGGGGGCGGGCTCGTACGCGGCCAGCAGGGCTCCGGCCGGGAGCAGCCGGGCGGCGGCGCAGCTGTAGACGCCGAGGTTGGCGCCGACGTCGACCACGCAGCCGCTCCGCGCGCACAGCTCCTCGAACAGATCCAGTTCGAGCCGCTCGTAGAAGCCGCCGTGCAGTCCGGCGGCGATGCTGCTGCTGGCGGTCGGGACCTCCAGCCGCATCCCGCGGAACGCCGCGGTGCCGGTCCCGCTGCCGAGGAGCGGCCGGATCAGCGCCCGCAGCACCGACGCCGCGGTCTCCGAGCGGCTCAGGGCGGTGCCGCCCAGGTAGCGGCGGGCGAGGCCGAGGAGGGCGAAGGCGGCGCGGTCGGGCGTGTCCATGCCGTACTCCAGGGTCGATTTGTCGCTTTCGCCTCATGGTGACCCGGCCGGTCCTGCTTGCCCTGCCCGACACGCGCCCGTCGATGGCTTGTTTGTTCGGCCCATCGGATGATCTTGGACTGCGTACGGGTGACTTGTCCGCAACCTTCTCTTCGCGTCGTCGTCGGCGGGTGAACCACTTCAGGCCTGAGGGCCCGGGGCGTCCGTCCCGGGCCGCCGTGCTGGTCCAGATCACCGGGAAGGTTTCTGATGAAACGTCATGTCCGCAAGCGATGGGCGCGTTTGAGCGTCTCTGCCGTCGTCGCCGCCACCGCGCTGCTCGGCCTCGCCGCCACCCCGGCGATGGCCGGCGCCGTCAGTGCCGGAGGCAGCGGCACCTACCCGCTGCACACCGGCTCGCTCCAGCCCGACAGCAGCACCAACGACCTGCGCCCCGGGTCGTCGCTGGAGGTCACCGGAAGCGGCTTCGTCCCCGGCTCCACGGTCCAGCTCTCGATCCGCAGCCAGGCGATCTCGCTCGGCTCGGTCAAGACCGACGCCTCCGGCTCCTTCACCTGGACGGTAGTGCTCCCAGCCGGACTGGCACCGGGGACGCACGTCCTCTACGCGGTGGGCCCCGACCCCCGCGGCGGAACGCTGGAGGAGACCCTGACCATCGTGGTGGGCAGCGGCGGCCGGGTGCTCGCGCACACCGGCGCCGACGCGGCCCCGGTCGCGGCGACGACCGGCACCGACCCGGCGTCATGGGCGGCCATCGGACTGGGGGCGTGCGCCCTCACCGGCACCGCGGTGCTCGCGACCAAGGCCCGCCGCAGGAAGCACGGTTGAGCCCGAATCGATGAGTAACTCTCAGGTGCGCAGTACCTGCCTGCCCGAGGCCGAGCCCGCTGTCCGACCGTCGCACCCCAGCGGTCGGACGGGGGGCTCCACGGTGATGCCGGCGCTGCTGCTGGCGGCCTCCGGCTGCACGAGCGTGCTGCTGCACGTGCTGGCGGGACGGCTGCTGGGGCCCGCGGACTACGGTGCGCTCGGGGTCGTCCTGGGTCTGGTGGCCACCGTCGGCGTGCCGATGGCCGCCCTGCAGACCCTGTTCGGCGGCCTTGTGGTCCGCTCGGTCGAGCGCGGCGGCGACTGCGACGTCCGACCGCTGCTGCGCCGCGCGCTGGCGACCGCCGCCGCGGTCTGTGCGGTGCTGGCCCCCGGCTGCCGGCCGGCCGCCGCGGCGCTGCACCTCTCCGGCCCGCTGCCGCTGCTGCTGGCGCTGGCCTTCGTGCTGCCCAACACCGCGTGCGTGGTGCTGTGGTCGCGGGTCTACGGCGTCGGCGGCTGGAGCGCGGTGGTGGCCCCCGCGGCGGTGGGCAACGGCGTGCGGCTGCTGGTGGCGGCAGCGGCCCTGCTCTGCGGCGGCGCGGTGAACGCGGTGCTGGCCGCCACCGTCCTGGGCGAGGTGGTGACCGCGCTCCTGCTGCACCGGACGCTGCTGCACCGGACGCTGCGCCGGGACGGGCGGGACGGCGGACGGGACGAACGACGGAACCGTGGGCAGGACGGCGTGCGGGCCGCGGTGCCTGCGCCCGCGGCGGAGTTGGGCGGCGACCTGGATCCTGGCCCCGACGAGGTGCTGGCGCCCGGATGGCGGGCTTCGGGGCGGGCTGTGCTCACCATCGCCGGGCTGGGCGCGCTGACCAGCGTCGACCTGGTCTGCGCCCGGCGCTGGCTGCCCGACGCCGAGGTCGGCAGCTATGTCGCCGGGGCGTTCCTGGCCAAGGCGGTGCTCGGCGCGGCGCAGACCCTGGTGGTGCTGCTGCTGGGACGGCTGGCCTCGGCCGACGCCCGCACCTCGGCTCGGGCGCAGCGGCAGGGGCTGCTCGCCTGCGCGGTGACCGGCACCGCCGTCACCGCCGGGTTCGCGCTGTGCGGCCGGAACCTGATCCCGCTGCTGCTGGGGCCCGGCTATCTGGTCCCGCCGGTGCTGGGGCTGTGGCTCGGCGCCGCCGCGACCCTGCTGCTGATGCTGACCCTGCTGCTGCACAGCCATGTCAGCGCGGGCACCTCGGCCCCCTGGGCCTGGGTCGCGGTGGCGGCGTTCCCGGTGCTGGCGCTGCTGCTGCCGCGGACCGCGGACGGCATCGCCGCGGCGCTGGCACTGTCGGCGGCGGCTGCGGTCGGCATCGCCTACCGGCGGCTGCCGACGGCCGCCGTCCGCGGCGATGCCGCCCGGACGCCCCAGGGGGGAGGTTCCCTGCCCGGGGGCCGTCCGCTCGGGGGCCTGGGCCAGGCGGCCGAGTTGGAGCTGACCATGGTCGTCCCCTACTACAACCCCGGGCCCGCCGTGGTCCGGCACGTCCGTGAACTGCTGCGGGTGCTGGACCAGCACGGCTGCGACTTCGAGGTGCTGGCGGTGTCCGACGGCTGCACCGACTCCAGCGAACTGCTGCTGGCCGAGCTGGTCCACCCCCGGCTGCGCCGGATCGGCTACCCCGTCAACGCGGGCAAGGGCGCGGCGGTGCGGACCGGCTTCGCTCAGGGTCGGGGCCGCTGGCTGGGCTTCATCGACGCCGACGGCGACCTCCCGGCCCACCTGGTGCCGCGGGTCCTGGACGTCGCGCGCGGCGGTGACCTGGACGCCGCGGTCGGCAGCAAGGAACTGGGGCCCGGCGGGACCGGGCCCGACTACGGCGCCGTCAGAAGCCTGTGCTCGCACGGCTACCGGGCGGTGACCCGGGCGCTGTTCCGGCTGCCGGTCGGCGACACCCAGACCGGGCTGAAGGTGTTCCGCCGCGAGGCGCTGGCCGAGGTGCTGCCGCTGTGCCGGGAGAACCGATTCGTCTTCGACCTGGAACTGCTGGCCCTGCTGCACCGGCGCCACTACCGCCGGGTGGCCAGGGTCCCGGTGGAGTTCCACTTCCGCACCAGCAGCACCGTCGGCCCCGCCGCGGTGCTGACCATGCTGCTGGACACGGTGCGGGTCCGCTGGCGGCTGCTCAACTCCGGCGCGGCGGCGCCCCGCCGGTCCGCCGCCCGGTCCGGACGCGGCCTGCCCGCGCCCGCCGCCCATCCGCGGATCTCCGCCGGCCGACTGCTGGAACTGCAGACCGTCCCCGACACCCGGAACTGACGAGGCCATGCGCATCTGCCTGTTCAACTGGAAGGACAGCGCCCACCCGGCCGCTGGCGGAGCCGAGACCTACACCCGGGAGGTGCTCACCCGCTGGGCCGCCGCCGGGCACCAGGTCACCTGGTTCGCCGCCGCCGTCCCCGGCCGCCCGGAGCACGAGCGGACGGACGGGGTGGAGACGGTCCGCCGCGGCAGTCGGCTCGGGGTCTACCGGCAGGCCAGGCACTGGTACGCCGCGTACGGCCGGGGCCGCTTCGACCTGCTGGTCGACGAGGTCAACACCCGCCCCTTCGGCTGCTACCGCTGGAGCGGCGGGACCCCGACGGTGGCGCTGGTGCACCAGGTCGCCCGGGAGATCTGGTCCGCCGAGTTCCCGCCGCCGCTGTCCTGGGCCGGACGCCACCTGGCCGAACCCGCCTGGCTGCGCTCGCTGCGCGGCACCCCGGTGCTGACCGTCTCGCCGTCCAGCCGGGACTCGCTCCGCGACTACGGGCTGACCGACGTCCGGTTGGTGCCCGAGGGGATCACCCGTCGGCCGCGCCCGGCCGTCGGCAGGGAGACCGCGCCGACCATCGCGGTGCTGGGGCGGCTGGCCGAGGTCAAGCAGGTCGACCACGCCGTCGCCGCCTTCGCCCGGCTGCGCCGGGAGCTGCCGGACGCCCAGCTGTGGATCATCGGAGACGGCCCGCTGCGCCGGAGCCTGGAGCGCTCGGCGCCGCCCGGGGTCACCTTCTACGGCCGGGTGGACACCGCCGCCAGGGACGAACTGCTGGCCCGCGCCCATGTGCTGGTGGCCACCTCGCTGCGCGAGGGCTGGGCGCTGGTGGTGGACGAAGCCGCGGCCATGGGCACCCCGACCATCGGCTACGACCGCCCCGGACTGTGCGACTCGGTGCCGGCCGCCCGCGGCGTCCTGGTGCCGCCGGACCCCGCGGCGCTGGCCGCGGCGCTGCTCCGGCACCTGCCCCGGCTGACCGCCGCCTCGGCCGCCGACGGCTGGGAGGGCGGGGCACTGCCCTGGGACGACGTCGCCGAACAGGTACTCAGAACGGCGGTCGAGGCCGCGGCGGTCGGCTCTTTGACGCGCCGTCCGATCCGGGCGGCAGTCCGATGAGCGCGCTGCGGGGATGGTTGACGAAGCGTCAGGATCTATTGCTGCGCTACCTGCTGCCCGCGCTGCTGGGCGCGGTGATGCCGCTGTTCTGGTACCGGCCCGGCCGGTTCTTCGCCACTGGGGACGTCGGGCCGTTCCTGCGCGACTCGCTCGGCGCGGAGCTGGGCAGCGTCTGGGGTCACCAGACCTCCGGGGCGGGCGGGCCCTCCTATGAGATCACCCGGCTGCCCGACCTGGTCCTGATCCGGCTGTGCGCGGTGGTGGGGCTCGGTCCGGCCGCCGCGCAGGCCCTGCTCTACGCGCTGATCCTGGGCGGCTGCGCCGCCGCGACCGCCTATCTGGCCTCGGTCTGGCTGCGCCGCCCGGCCGCCGCGGCTGCGGCCGGGGTGCTTTCGGTCGCCAACGTCTACGTCCTGGTCAGCCTGCTCAACCCGCTGCCGGTGCTCGCCGCGGCGGTGACGGCGGCGCTGGCCGGACAACTGCTGCGGGCCGCGCAGGGCCGGACGATGCGGGCCTCGGTGCTGGGGCTCAGCTCGCTGCCGCTGTGCTACCTGGGGATGAACCCGCCGCTGCTGGCCGTGGTCGCCCTCGGCGCCACCGCCGTCACCTTGGCCGCGGGCCGACTCACCGGCGGGCGGCTGCGTCCGGCCCTGGTGCTGGCACTGCGAGCACTGCCACTGCTGATGCTGCTTCAACTGTGGTGGCTGGTACCTGAGTTGATCACACTTCAGGGAGGCGGCGGAGCTTCCTCGTTCAGCGCGCAGACCAATGTCGCGGCCTGGGCCTGGACCCAGACCCGCAACTCACTGGGCAACATCGTGGCGCTGAACGCCAACTGGGGCTGGAAGTTCTCCGAGTACTACCCCTTCGCACCGGCCATGGACCGGCCCTGGTGGGCCGCGCTGCGCTGGGCCCTGCCGCTGCTGGCCGGGGCCGGGGCGCTGTTCCCGCCCGGCCCGCGCGGATCGCGGCGCGGGCTGCGGCTGCTGGCGGCGGGCGCGCTGGCCCTGGTCCTGCTCTGCAAGGGCCTGCACCCGCCGCTGGTCGGGGTCAACGCCTGGCTGTATGCACACATCCCCGGCATGTGGCTGTTCCGCGAGCCGATGAGCAAGTTCGGCGTGCTGCTGATGCTGCTGATCTGCGTCCTGGCGGGCGCGGCGGTGGAACGGACCCTGGAGGGGCCGCGGTTCGGCCGTGCGGCGGGTGGCTGGCTCGCGTCGGCCTGGCTGCCGTCCGCTCGGGTGCCGTTCGCCCGGCAGCCGTTCGCCCAGCGCCCGTTCGCCCGGCTGCCATTCGCTCGGCTGTCGTCCGCTCAGCGCCGGTTCGCCCGGCTGCCGTTCGGGCCGCGGCGGGTTGCCGGACTGGTGTGCTGTGCCGGGGTGGTGGCGGCTGCGGTCTACCCGTGGCCGCTGTGGACCGGCGCGGTGGTGACCGAGTCCCGCTCGCCGCTGCCGTCCGCCTCGGTGGCGGTGCCCGCCGCCTGGCAGCGCCTCGCGGACCAGGCCAACGCCTCGCCCGCCCCCGGGAAGGTCCTGGAACTCCCCTTGCAGAGCTACTACCAGGTGCTGACCACCTGGGGCTACCACGGTGCCGACACCGTGCCGCAGCAACTCCTGCGCCGCCCACTGCTGCAGCGCCTCCCCGGCGGCTACTTCGACGCCTCGCCGCAACTGGCGGGTCTGATGTCGCTGGCCGAGCACAGCCTGCTGACCGGTGACCCGCGGACCGCACTGGGCGCGCTCCGCGCCCTGGACGTCGACCAGGTCATCGTGCGGCGCGACCTGGTGTCCGCCGCCGGCGACCAGGCTACCGCCGACCCGGTCCGGCTCTCCGCCGGGCTCCGTGCGCTGCCCGGCGCCCGACTCGAACAGGCGGCCGGGGTGGCCGACCTGTACCGGCTCCCGGCGGCCGGGCCGCCGCCCGCCGCGCTGAGCTTCGACGACCCGCCCGACCCGGGTGCCGTCGCCGCCGCTGTGGCGGGCCGCGGTGCCACCACCGACGACCCCACCGTTCCGGTCAGTTCGGCGACGATCGCGCTGGCCGACACCACCGCGCACCCGTTCACGCTCGACCGGACCGGCGGCTACCGCGTGGCCGTCGACGGCACGGCCGGCACCGGCTATGTGATGACCGCCCCGTCCCCGGCCACTGGCAACCGGGCCGCTCTGGTCCCGGGACCGCGGCTGGAGTTGGACGGCACGCCGCTGACTGCGGACCGGGCCGCGCCGCTGCCGGTCGGCCCGGCCGGGTCCTCACCCGCGGCGCTGCTGGTCGGCGGAACCCCGCTGCCCTGGCGCGACGGCGCGCCGCTGACGCTGCGTCCGGGGGCGGCGGTCGGCGTCGTCGTCGCCGGGCGGGACCTGACCGCCCCGCCGAGCGGCCAGTCCACCGGCGGCTGCGGCGCGGCCCCGGACGACCGGGCCACCCGGGACCGGACCGGCGCCTGGACCGTGCGGGCGACCAGCGGCACCGCCTGCGTCCGGATGCCGCTGCGGGCCGCTCCCGGCGTCCGGCTGGTGTCGCTGACGCTGCGTTACCGCACCGTCTCCGGTGTCGGGCTGCGGCTCTGCCTGTGGCAGCAGGGCCCGAACCGCTGCGCGCTGGCGACCCAGCTCGCCGCCGCGCCCGGCTGGCGGACCTGGACCGGGGTGGCCCGGATCGGCGCCGGGGTGACCGCGCTGTACGGATACGCCGATGCGTCCCCGGGCGGGGGAGACCCCGGCGAGGTCGCGTTCGCCGACCTCCGGGCCCAGGCGCTGGTCCCGGACCGCACCGTCACCGTGCCCGCGACCCCCGCCGCGGCGCTGACCTGGCAGGCGACCGCCGGTCCGCACCGGTTGCAGGCGCTGCCGGCCGTCACCGCCGCACCGTTCGGCGGCTTCACCGGACTGCAGGACTGCGCCCGGCGTGACTCCCGCACTCCGCGCCAGGTCGGCCTGGTCGCCGCGCTGTTGCCGGACCAGGGGGTGCACCTGGAGGCTCGCGACCACGCGGCCTGCGTCACCACCTCGGCGGATACCCCCGCCCCCGGCACCGACTACCGGCTCCACCTGCGCTACCGCACCGTGCGGGGCAGCCCGGCCCGGATCTGCCTGTGGGAGGCGGGCCCTGACCGCTGCGCTGATGAGCTGCCCGCGCTGAGCGACAGTTCCGCCTGGAACACCCTGGACACCACGCTGGCACTGCCCGCCGGGACCCGCGGGCTGACCCTCTACCTCTACGCGGACGGGCAGGACGCCGGGACCACCGCGGTCGAGTACGACCAGGTCGGGCTGGCGCCGACCCTCCCGTCCGCGGCGGTCCGGATCACGCCGACCGCTCCGGGCAGCCCGACCGCTCCGGGAAGCCTGACGACTCCGGGCAGCCTGACCGCTTCCGGTGGCTCGACCGCCGTCGCGCACCCCGCCGTGGTCCGTGCGAGCGGACCGCGTGCCCTGCGGGTGACCGGGCTGGACGGGACCGCGCTGGTCGCCTTCCCCGACGCCTTCGACTCCCGCTGGACCCTGGCCGGACTGCCCTCCGGCTGGACCGCGCGTCCGCTGGAGATCGACGGCTTCCGGCAGGCGTGGCTGGTCACCGGCCACGGCTCGGCGGACCTGACCGCGGAGTTCGGCCCCGACCGGTGGTGGCACCCGGCGCTGGCGCTGTCCGGCGCGGCCCTGCTGCTCGCGCTGGCGCTCATCCTGCCGTGGAGGCTGCGGCGGCACCTGCGGCGGCCGTGGCCGCGTCTGCCGCGGGGGCCGCTGTCGCTGCCGCCGCGGCTGTTCCCGCGCCTCCCGCGTCGCGGCCATCCGCCCGTCGCCGTTCCCCGGCCGCCGCAGCCCGCCGACGGCCCGACCGTACCCGCCCTCTCTCCCGGAGCAGACCGATGACCACCGCCGCCGTGCCTCCCCGAATCTCCGTGGTCGTGCCCACCCGCGACCGCAGGGACCAGGTGCGGCGCCTGCTCGACTCGCTGACCGCCGGGCCCGACCGGGCCGGGGTGGAGATCGTCGTCAACGACGACGTCCGCTCGGCCGAACCGCTGGAGCCGCTGATCGAGGACTACCGCCGACAGGGTGTCACCGTGACGCTGCTGCACGACAACCCGACCAGGGCCGCGGGCCGACGCCGCGGCACGGCGCGGGCAGGCGGCGGCATCGTGCTGCACCTGGACTCGGACATGACGGCGCAGCCGGGGCTGCTGGAGGAGTGCGGCGCCCTGCTCGCCGACCCCCGCTACGACGCCCTGGTGATCCCTGAGATCTCGGTGGGCGAGGGCTTCTGGGCCCGCTGCAAGGTGCTGGAGAAGCGCTGCCAGGACGGCGATCCGCTGCTGCAGTCGCTGCGCTGCCTGCGCCGCTCCCTCTACGACCAGGTCGGCGGCCATGACGAGGCACTGGTCTGGGCCGAGGACAAGGACCTCGACCTGCGGGTCCGCGCCACCGGCGCGCGGGTCGCCGGCACCACCCGCGCGCTGCTGCACCACGAGGGCGACATCACCCTGCGCGGGACCATGCGCACCAAGGCCCACTACGCCCATACGGCGGGGCTGTTCGCGGCCAAGCACCCGGCGGCGTTCGCCGCGCAGGCCAGTCCAGGGCGTCTGCTCGGTCTGGCCCGGCAGGGCTGGCGGCTGAGCCGGGACCCGGTGCTGGTGGCCGGGTTGGTGCTGCTCAAGAGCTGCGAGTACCTGGCGGCCGGCAGCGTCCTGCTGGCGCAGCGGCTGCGGACGGCGGGACGGGGGCGGCGGGGGTGAGCGCTCACTCGCTGGGGTCGTGGGTGAGTGCCTTGTGGCGGCGGTGGTTGGTGAATGCTCACTCACTGCGATCCTGGCTGAAAGCCCCCCGGCGGAGGTCGTGGGTGAATGTTCACTCACTGCGGCGGCTGGCCTGGCCCTCGGTGGTGCTGACCGGGATCGGCGCGGTGGTCTGCGGGCTGATCTCGGCCGCGGGCCCCGGCACCCCGGCCGGTGACGGCGGCGGCACCCCCGCGCTGTCACCGACCGGCCCGCCGCCGGTCGCCGCACCGGCCCCGCCGCCCGGCGCGCCGCCGGTGCCGCCCGCAGGGCAGATCCTCGGCACCATCACCATTCCGCACCTGCGTGCGCTGGGACACCCCTACCACTTCACCATCAGGCAGGGCGTGGACAAGGCCACGGTCCTCGACAGCGGCGCGGTGGGCCACTACGACGACACCCAACTGCCGGGAACACCAGGGAACTTCGGCCTGGCCGCGCACCGCAACACCCACGGCGAGCCGTTCCGCTGGATCAACCGGCTGGCCGTGGGCGACACCGTCCTGGTGGACACGCCGCACGACGACTACCGCTACGTACTGGACCGGGAACTGCCGCAGACCACCGAGCAGGACTACGCGGTGCTCGACCCGATCCCGGCCCAGGGCGGCTACCGCAGCGTCGGCCAGTACCTCACCCTGACCACCTGCACCCCCGAGTTCACCTCGGAGTACCGTCTCATCTGGTGGGGGCACCTGGTCTCCCGCACCCCGACCGCTCCTCTGAGATGATCGGGAAACGGGAGGCACAGATGGCGACGGTTCCGATGGAAGTAAGGCTGCGGCCGGTGGAGGACGCCGACCTGCCGGTCTTCTTCGCCCAGATGAACGACCCCGAGGCGCTCCGGATGGCGGCGTTCACCGCTGAGGACCCGTCCGACCGCACCAGGTTCGAGGAGCACTGGGCCCGGATCCGCCAGGATCCGGCGATCGTCATGCGCGCCGTCGTCAGTGGCGGCGGCGCTGTCGACGGCAGCGACGGAAACGGCGAGATCCTCGGGCACGTCGCGGTATACGGTCCGCCGGAGGAGCGCGAGGTCACCTACTGGATCGAGCGGCAGTACTGGGGCCGGGGAGCGGCGACCTCCGCCCTGCGGCAACTGCTCGGCATCGTGCCGGAGCGCCCCCTGCACGCCCGCGCGGTCGCGGACAACCTTGGCTCGCTCCAGGTCCTGCGCAACTGCGGCTTCACGGTCACCGGCACCGACCGCGGCTACGCGAACGCCCGCGGCGAGGAGGTCGAGGAACTGCTCCTCACCTTGCTGCGCTGAGACCCCGGCCAGGAGTCTCCTGCCGGCGCGGGATCCGCTCCAGCACGCCGCCGGCGAAGACGTCGTAGAGCGGGAGCGACTCCAGGTGGACGTAGCCGATGTGGCAGTCGCACACGGCGAGCGGGCAGCCGCGGGGGCGCAGCGCCGCGCGGTAGCTGCCGTCGTAGAGGTTGCCCAGCGGCTCCTTGACGAAGTGGCAGCGGCGGACCGTGCCCTCGCCGTCGACCGAGACCACGGACTCGCCGGTGCGGCAGGGCCGCCCCGCGCTGGCGTGCGGGTGGCGGCTGAAGTGGAACAGCGGGTCCAGGGCGGTCCACTCGGCGGCCTCGGCGTCGGTGTAGTGGTGGCCCTCCTTGGCGTTGACCCACAGATAGACCTGGTCGGCCAGGTCCGCCCGCATCCGCCGGGCCGGGTCCAGGTGGGCCGGGTCGCCGACCACGCCGACGCTGTAGCGGACCGCGCGGGCGTCCAGTTCGCGGCACTTGGCCAGGAACCGCTCATGGCTCACCTGCCCCGGGTGGTACGTGGTCCACAGTGCGAGGACGGCCGGGTCGGCCTGCTCGGTCCAGGAGGTGCGGTGGCTCAGATTGGTCTGCACGGCGACCCGTGCGACCTGCGGCAGTCTGCTGAGTTCGGCCAGCGTCCGCCGGTACCAGGAACGGGTCAGGCACTCGCCCCAGGGGGTGAACAGCAGCGAGAGCCGGTCCTCCCGCTGCCCGCGGACCCAGTCGGCGAAGCGGTCGAGGGCGGCGCGGTCGGCGGTGAGCTGCTCCCGGCTGTCACGGCGCTTGGCGAAGGGGCAGTACGGGCAGTCGTAGTCGCAGGAGGCCAGCGGGCCGCGGTAGAGAAGCGTCAGATCCATCGCGGCGCCGCCTACTTGGCCGCGTAGGCGGTCATCGCGGTGGCCACCTGGGCGGAGAAGAAGCCGGGGCCGACGGCGTCGGAGTGCGCCAGGCCCTCGGCGGTCAGCCGCAGGCCGGTCGACCCGCCGTCAGACGTGCCGCCGCCGCCGGACCCCGACCCGCCGTCGGCCAACCAGCCGCGGTCGTGCAGTCGTTCCAGGCCCTCGGCGAAGTCGTCCTCGACCCTGGTTCCGAACCGGTCCCGGTAGGCGCCGGTGTCCAGCCCCTCGGCTTGCAGCAGCGACTGGATCAGGTGCCGCCGCCGTGCCTCCGCGCCGTCCATCGCCCAGCCGACCTCGGCGCGGTCGAAGTCCTCGGCCGGGCGCGCGACATAGTCGTCGATGATGCCGCGGATCTCGGACATCGACACCGCGTAGTCGAAGGAGTAGTGCAGCGCCCCGGTGTAGGAGCGGGCGCCGCAGCCCAGGCCGATCATGCCGTCGGTCTGGCAGCAGTACTCGGTGCCGCCGGCCTGCGCGGCCGAGGCACGCCGGAACATCCGCATCGACACCTGCTGGTAGCCGTTGGCCAGCAGGTGGTCCCGGCCGCTGCGGTAGAGCGCGAGCCGCTGCGCGTCCCAGGCATCGTCCGCACCGGCTGCATCCCGTTCGCGGCGGGCCAGGCCGGTCAGCGGGCGGACGTAGAGCGGGTAGAGGTACAGCTCCTCGGGCTCCCAGGCCAGGGCGGCGTCCAGGGAGCGCCGCCAACTGGCCTCGGTCTGGCCGTCGATGCCGTAGATCAGGTCGAGGTTGAGCACCGGTATCCCGGCCGTCCGGACGTGGCCGATGGCCGCCTCGACGTCCTGGCGCCGCTGCGGCCGGACCGCGGCGCGGGCCTCCTCCTCGACGAAGCTCTGCACACCGAGGCTCAGCCGGGTGGCGCCGCGCGCGGCCAGCACCGCCATCCGGTCCGCGGTGGCCGTGGACGGGGAGGCCTCCACCGACAGCGGGATCGCGGTCAGGTCCGCGCCGGTCCGCGACTCGACGATGTCGCAGAGACGTTCCAGCTCCGCCGCGGTGAGGAAGGTGGGGGTGCCGCCGCCGAACGCGGCCTGGGCGAACCGCGCCTCGGGGCCGAGCGCGGCGGAGACCCGGGCGGCCTGCCGGTCCAGCGCGTCCAGGTAGGCGGTGGTCAGTCCTTCGGGGGCGCCGATCCTGGTGAACAGGTTGCAGAAGCCGCAGCGGACCTCGCAGAACGGGATGTGGGCGTAGAGCGACAGCGCGTGCTTGGGCTCCACCGCCCAGAGGTCCGTGAGCAGCGGACGCGGTTCGAGCGGCCGGTAGGCGGTCTTGTGCGGGTAGGCGTAGACATAGCTCTGGTAGGGGCTGTCCGACGGGCTGTTCATCGGCTGCTTTCCTCGGCGGGGATGGTGAAGTGGGCGTAGGGGACGGTCCAGACGACCTCGTGGCCGATGCGGTGGCCGGTGTAGCCGTCCTCGCCGTAGGCGGTGCCGTGGTCGGCGCAGACGATCGCGAAGCAGGGGCGGCGGCGCCGCATCGCCGTGAACAGCCGCGGCAGGTGCCGGTCGACGTACTCCAGCGCGGCGGCGTGCGAGTCGCGGTCGTCCCCGTGTTCGCGGGTGGCCCCGGACAGGTGGAACCAGTTGGGCTGGTGCAGCGCCGAGGCGTTGACGAACAGCAGCAGCGGCTGCCCGGCCGGCTGCTCGGCGCAGACCCGCTCGGCGACCGCGACCTGGGACTCGAACGAGGTGGGCGACGCCACGCCCAGCTCCGGCGACCAGTGGCTCTCCTGGAACAGGCCGGGCAGCACCGAGCCGAGCGGGCCCTGCTTGTTGAAGAAGCCGACGCCGCCGACGCAGACGGTGCGGTAGCCGACCGCGGCCAGCCCGGAGACCAGGTCGGGGGTGTCGTAGACGAAGGTGGTGCCCGCGGTGCTCTCGCTGCCGGCGAAGCTCGCCGCGAACAGCCGCGGATGCGGACCGCCCGGGTCGGCCGGGGTCGGCAGGAAGCCGGCCAGGATGGCCTGGTGCGAGGCGTAGGTGAAGCTGCCCGGGGCGTGCCGCCGTTCCCAACCACCGCTTGGTAGAACCGAGTTGAGATTCGGCGTGCGTCCGGCGGCGGCGAGCTCGACAGCCACGTCGTAGCGCAGTGTGTCGAGGGTGAGCAGCAGGATGTCATGGCTGCCGACGATCGCCCGCATGTCGACCTCGGGGGAGGCGGCCATCAGTTCCCTCCTTCGGCCGAGGCCGCGGCCACGGACGCCGCCCGGACGGTTCCGGCGTCGAGCACGGCGGCCACGAAGGCGGCGTAGGTGTCCTGACCCTCGGCGCCGCCGCCGGGCAGGCCGGTGAGCCGGGGCAGCAGATCGCCGAAGGCGTTCACCTCGCCGACGGCGTGCCGGCGCCAGACGACGGAGGGCAGCACGTCCACGGCCACGTTCGGGCTGTGCGGGAAGCAGTGGGCCGCCTGCTCGCAGGTGTCCAGGATCCGCTGCCACTCGGGCCCTGCGGCCCGGCGGGACCGGTCCAGGTCGCCGCGGGCGCCGCCGAGGTGGAGGTTGGTGATCGGGTGCCGGCTGGTGCGCAGCAGGGCGTGTGTCGCCCGGCCCGCCGTCACCACCACCCGCAGGTCGGCGGGACGGCCGTGCTGGGCAGCCTTCGGCAGCCAGCGCTCGATCTGCAGCGGCTCGCCCGCCAGCGCGTCGAACAGCGCCCGCAGGTCTGCCTCCTCGGTGTAGCGGCGGACCCGTAGCGAGTTGTAGAGGTGCACCGCGCCGTCCCGGTGCACGAGTTCGGCGGAGGTGGTGGCCATCGCCCGCCCGCGCGGGCCGAGTTCCAGCGCGACCACCCCGGAGCCGGAGGAGCCGTGCGCGGGCTTGACGAAGACCCGCGGCATCGCCGCTCGGACCAGCCGGGCCCGCAGGTCCTCCCAGCCCGCCACCGCTTCCGCGCCCTGGTCCAGTACCGGCGGCACCGGGACGCCGGCCGCGCCGAGCAGGGCGTGGGTGCGGCGTTTGTCGAACATGGCGGCGATCTCGTCCGGGTGCCCGAGCAGGGTGCAGCCCGGGGTGGCCGCCGCCGCGGCGTCCAGCGAGCGCAGCGCGGCGGTGAACCGCCGGTGCCACGCCGCCCCGCCCTCCACCCGGGCCGGATCCCAGCCAGGACCGAGTGCGTCTCCGCGCAGCAGCCGGTCGACCCGGTCGTCCTCGCCCGGTGAGTCGATCCGCAGCAGCACTCCCTCGGGCAGGGTGTACTCCCCGCGCAGCACGTCCAGCCAGGGGAGCACCGCGGGCGCGGGACAGCCCGCGGCGCGCACCGCCGCGTCGAACATGGCGACCCGTCGGCTCCCCGGATTGCCGACCACCGCGAAGCGGGTGCCGGTCGCCGGGTCGGCTGACCGCACGGCCGCTATTCCGCGACGGCGACGTAGTGCCACAGTCGGCCGTGGGACTCGTCCGGCTTCTCCTGTTCGCTGAGGTCCAGGTCGACCCCGGCCGGTTCCAGGGTGTCGCGCAGCCGCTGGGCCAACTCGTCGGTGAGGAAGTGGTGGTGCAGGTCGAGCCGGTGCAGGTGGGTCAGCGGCTGGCCGGAGAGCAGGGCCTCGGCGCCGACGTCGGTGAGCACGCCCAGGGACAGGGCGAGCGTCTCCAGCACCGGGACCACCGGAGCGTGCGCGACCGCCTCGGCGATGGCGTCCTGGATCTCGCTGTCCTGCAGGCCGAGGTGGCGCAGCGCGGGGAAGCGGGTCCCGGAGAGGATCGGGGCCAGGTCGGCGACGGTGGTGTCGCCGCCGTAGTTCTCGGAGCCGAGCCACAGCTCCAGGTGCTCCAGGGCGGGCAGTTCGCTCGCTGATATCCCCCGGACCACATCCGCCGCCATTCCGCCGGACTCCAGCCGGAGCTTGCGCAGCGCGGTGTGCCGGACCGGGGTGAACACCCGGTGCGCGCCTCGGGCGCCCAACTCCTCCAGCGCAGGGTAGGCCAGCAGCAGCGGCGCCAGGTCGACCTGCTCGATCCAGGAGATCTCGTTCTCCTCCGACTCGACGTCGGCCAGGAAGAAGGCCCTCAGCGCGGGGAAGCGGTCCTTGGCGTCGATCACCCGTTGCAGCACAGGGTCGAGGCCGTCCTCGTACATCTCCTCGCTCCAGGCGCCGATGACCAGGGCGGTGACCGCGGCGCAGTCGACCCGGTCGAGGAACCGCTGCCAGATCTGCTCGAAGTCGTCGGTCCCGTCCCAGTCGTAGCGGACCCGCCAGGCGACGGCGCCGGGCGCGGGCTGCTCACCGGACGCGTCGGCCGACGGCAGGTCGAACACCGGGAGGCCGTGGAACTCGGTCAGGTGCTGCGCGGTCATGGCGGTGACTCCTCGCGTGGCTCGGACAACAGGCCCTGATTCCTATCAGGTGGCGCCGACATCGCGGTGCCGGGGCCACCGCGGTGACGGAGAGTCATTGTCAGTGGCTGCTCCTAGGGTCGGAGACAGGGAAGCGGCGGGCTGTCGAGAGCGCGCCGCGGAAGGGGAGTCCCATGTTCCGACAGGGTGACGTACTGCTGGTGCCGGTGGGCGAGGAGGCGGTGCCGCCGACGATCCGCGCGCTGCCGGCGCAGCCGCGGGACGGCCGGGGGCGGCTGGTGCTCGCTCTCGGTGAGGTCACCGGGCACGCGCACGCGGTGGTGGGTCCGGGGGAGCTGCTGCGCGAGTCCGACGAGTTCGGGCCGGCCTGGCTGCGGCTGGCCGAGGGCGGCCGGGTGGTGCACGAGGAGCACGCGGCGATAGCGCTGGCCAAGGGCTGGTACCGGGTGGTCCGGCAGCGCGAGTACACCCCGGGCAGCGTGCGCGTCGTGGCGGACTGAAGCAGTCTCAGAAGCAGGTGGAGGGGTGGGGCGAATGAGCGGTTCCCTGATGATGGCGAACGGTCGGAAGGACACTGAGTGGCGGACGGTGGCGCTGCGCACCGGGGCCGCGGATCGTGCCGCCGCGGAGGCGGGGGTTCGCGCCGCCTACCGTGCGGCCGGGCTGGCCGGGCCGCGCACGGTGGTGTGGTTCGACTCGCCGCTGCGGGCCACGGCGGCGGCGCTGCTGCTCACCGGCCGGGCCGCGGCGGTCCGGGCGGCCGTGGCCGACGGGAGTGCCGCCGAGGGTGCAGGGGAGTGCCTCGACGCGGCGGCGCTGGTCCTGGCCGAGCACGGAGTCGCGGCTGAGCCGTCCGGTGCGGGCCGGTCGGTCCGCGAGGCGCTGCGGACCGCGCCGTGGGCGGCGGCTCGCAGCCGACGGCTGGCCGAGCTGGGGCCCAGCGCCTGGTCGGAGTACTGGGCCAGGACCGGAGGGGAGCTCTGGCCCCGGATCAACGACCTGGTGCTGCGGATACGCGGCGCGGTCGCGGACCGCCTGGCCGGGCCGGACGATCCGGCGCGCCCGGTCGGCGCGGCGCGCTCCGCCGTCCGGGTGGCGATGCTGGACGCGCTGCTCGGGCAGCACGACGCCGCCTGGCTGGCGGCGCTCGCGGACGCGCCGGAGCTGGCCGGGCTCGCCGGGACGGCCGCGGCGGCGGGCTGGTGGTGGCCCTACGCGGAGGTGGCGCTGCTGACGGAGCGTCCGGTCGAGCTGCACCAGGACGAGCCCGGCAGACTGCACCGGGCCGAGGGTCCGGCGCTGGCTTTCCCGGACGGCTTCGCCCTGCACGCCTGGCGCGGGATGCCGGTGCCGGCGGACTTCCTGGACGGTCTCGCCGACCTGGCCCCGGAGCGGATCCGCGTCGAGGACAACGCCGAGCTGCGCCGGGTCATGCTGGAGCACTACGGCTACGACCGCTATCTCGCGGACTCCGGCGCCACGCCGGTGCACCGGGACGAGACTGGGGTGCTCTGGCGGATCGACCTGGACGGGGACGAGCCGGTGGTGACCGTCGAGGTGGTCAACGCGACACCGGAGCCGGACGGGACGCACCGCGTCTACTGGCTCCGGGTCCCGCCGCGGACCAGGACCGCGCGCGAGGGCGTCGCCTGGACCTTCGGGCTGAGCGCGGATGCCTACCGGCCGGTGCGGCAGACCTGACTTCGAGAGGATCGTATACATACGGATGATGAGGGGTGGAGCGTCCGCTAGGCCGATCGGCGGGCGGTGGGCGGGTGGGGCCGCGGCGGGGGGAATTCGCTGTCAGGATCGGAGGGGTGGTTCGTCACCTCTTGTGACGTCTTGTCAGTGAGTGAAGGAGCGGTATGGCCCTGCCCGGTGCGTTCCTGCTGCGCGGCCTCACCGTCGCGCTGCTGCTGGTTCCCGCCCTGTCGGCGGCCTCGGCCGGGCCCGCGGTGGCCGCTGCTCCCGCCGGTGCGCCGTCGAAGGGGCGGCTGGTGTTCAGCGAGCAGTTCCGGGCGCGGGACTGGGGGCGGAGCGGCGCCGTGTGGGCGGACCGTACGTCGGCCTACCCGGACGGGGTGAGCGACCGCGGCGACGCCAAGCTGGACCGGCTGCAACCGGCCGCGATGACGGTCAGCGGCGGGATGCTGCACGTCACCGCCAGTGCCCGGTCCGCCCACGGGGCCTGGCAGACCGGCCTGCTGACCACCGAGCCGTGGGGGGCCGCGGGCGGCGACGGCTTCCAGGTCAGGACCGGCGACTACGCCCTGGTCCGGCTGCGGCTGCCGGACCGGGCCGGCGGCGGCGGGCACGGGGCCTGGCCGGGGGTGTGGACCTGGCGCGGCGGGAACGAGGTGGACGTCCTGGAGTGGCACAGCGAGACCCCGGACATCCTGGAGTTCTCCAACCACACCCGCAAGGTCCCCGGCTACGACTACGCGCGCTCCCCGCTGGTCGGCTTCGGCAAGTGGGTCGAGGTCGGGGTGCGCTTCGGCGCCACCGACGTCAGCTGGTACCTCGGTGACGGCACCCATCCGCTGCGGCTCGCCTTCCAGGACCACAAGGGTGTCGGCGCGGGGTGGCACGCCTATCTGGTCGCCAACCTGAGCGTCTCCGACCAGCCGGGGCGGGTGCCCAGCTCCACCCACCCGATCACGCTGGCGATCGACCGGATCCAGGTCTACCGCTGACGCGCGGCCCCTGCATCCCTGGAGTCGGGCGAAATTGCCGATAGCGGCGCAGAAGTGACTGACCGTCGGTGCCGGAACGGTTCTACGGGTGGTCGGCGGTGGTCGGCGGTGGTCGGCGGGCAGGCCGACATGAGGAAATCTTGCCTGGTGAAGGGCTGTACAAGCCATCCTCGAGGTCGTTGGATGTAGCCGCACCGCACTCCCTGCCACCGGATTGCAGAAGGACCGACGTGACCGCCGACGAAGCCGTGACCAGAGCCTCCCTCTCCCGCTGCGAGCCGATCGCCGCCCCGCTGCCGCTGACCGCACTGCCCGAGCGGGTGTGGACCGACGCCGAGTGGGAGCGGATCCGGCAGGGCCACCGGTCCGCCGCCGCGGCGGACAAGTGGGACGTCTTCGTGGAGGGCACCCGGCTGTACGCGCAGCGGAGCTGGGCCGGGCGCGGGGTCTACGAGGCGGAGTTCGGCCGGGCCCCCGGGGGCGGCTGGCGGATCACCGAGGCGGTGGTCGAGTCCGACCAGGAGGCGCACGACCGCACCACCGAGGCCAGGGACTGCGCGATGCTGCAGATCATCGTCAGCGGTGTGGTCCTCGGCGTCCGCGACCCGGGCCTGTGGGCCCGCTGGCGCGAGGCCGTCCCGGTGTACTGAGCCACGTCGGAGTGCGGGCCCCGGGAGCCCGCGGGTGTCTCCTGCGTCAGACGGATCCGGCCATGCCGCCCTCGCGCACCTTGTACTTCCTGCCGACCCAGGTGCGCAGTTGCTGTGCGAGGGCGGCCCGCTCGCTCTCGGGCACGGCGGATCCGGGGATGATCGCGGCCCCGTGCGCGACGTCCTGCGTGCTCCACACCCCCGGACGCTCGACCACGTAGTGCACGTCCGACCAGCGGAGTTCGCGCACACCGCGGGCATCGGTCAGTCGCAGCCCGGTCCCGGAGAGGACCACCGTCGTCGGTCCGGTGCTCCGATCGGCGATCCTGGCCGCTCCGGCTGCCGACATCTTCCGCTTCAGCCCCCCGAAGAAGCCGGTGGACTCGACCGGGACGGCCAGCAACCCCTCGACCTCTTCACGCGACAGGTCGTAGGTGTACACGTACTCCACGGCGGGGAGCCCCCTTCGGTGCGAACGCCTGTTCATCCGCAGGCTGGGGGAGGCTATCAGCTCGCGTCAAAGGGGTGTCAAGATTCCCCTGTCGGCCGCATGGGAGGCGTTAACAGCGCTGCTCCCACCGGCTGACGTGCGGTTTTCTTGCGGTGCCGGTATCTGCGGCACCGCCCGGGAACCCCCGGAGCGGTTCGGAACCACTCGACTCCTGGGGTGCAACCTCATGCTCGACGTTCTCTTCGTCGGGGTGACGATCCTCGTGTTCGCCGTCCTCGCCCTGATCGTCAGGGGAGTGGAGAAACTGTGACCACTGACAACATCGTCGGTCTGATCGTCTCCGTCGCCTTGGTGGGCTACCTGATCGTGGCCCTGATCCTCCCGGAGAAGTTCTGACCATGAACTCCACTCTTGCGGGCTTTCTGCAGGCCCTGGCCCTGGTCGGCGCGCTCGCGCTGTCCTACCGGCCGCTCGGCGACTACATCGCGCACACCCTCACCTCGCGCAGGCACTTCCGGGTGGAGCGCGGCATCTTCAAGCTGATCGGCGTCGACGGCGACGCCGATCAGACCTGGGGCGCCTATCTGCGCAGCGTCCTGGCCTTCTCCTTCGTCTCGGTGCTGTTCCTCTACGGCTTCCAACGGCTGCAGGAGCACCTCTGGCTGTCCCTGGGCTTTCCCGCGGTCTCCCCGGCGATGGCCTGGAACACCGCGGCCTCCTTCGTCACCAACACCAACTGGCAGTCGTACTCCGGTGAGTCGACCATGGGCCACCTGGTGCAGATGGGCGGCCTGGCGGTGCAGAACTTCCTGTCCGCCGCCGTCGGTATCGCGGTGCTGGCCGCGCTGATCCGAGGCTTCACCCGGAACAGGACCGACCACCTGGGCAACTTCTGGGTGGACCTGACCCGGATCGTGCTCCGGGTGCTGCTGCCGATCTCGATCGTCTTCGCGCTGGTGCTGGTGGCCGGCGGCGTGGTGCAGAACCTGCACGTCGCGCACCTCTACCCGACCCTCTCCGGCGGGACGCAGTCCGTCCCCGGCGGCCCGGTGGCCTCGCAGGAGGTCATCAAGGAACTGGGGACCAACGGCGGCGGCTTCTACAACGCCAACTCCGCGCACCCGTTCGAGAACCCCAACCCCTTCACCAACCTGCTGGAGATCTACCTGCTCCTGGTGATCTCGTTCGCGCTCTGCCGGACCTTCGGCAAGATGGTCGGCAGCCACAGGCAGGGCTACACCGTCCTCTCGGTGATGGGCCTGTACTGGGTCGCCTCGGCCGCGCTGATCACCTTCTTCGAGCACCAGCACTCCGGTGTCGCCTCGCAGATCGCGGGCGCCGCGATGGAGGGCAAGGAGGTCCGCTTCGGCATCCCCGGATCGTCCCTGTTCGCCGCCTCGACCACGCTGACCTCCACCGGCGCGGTGAACTCGATGCACGACTCGTTCACCCCGCTCGGCGGCGGTATGACGATCCTGAACATGATGTTCGGTGAGATCGCCCCCGGCGGCACCGGATCCGGCCTCTACGGGATCCTGATCCTGGCCGTGGTCACCGTCTTCGTGGCCGGTCTGATGGTCGGCCGCACCCCCGAGTACCTGGGCAAGAAGCTCGGCGCGCGGGAGATGAAGTTCGCCTCCCTCTACATCCTGACCACCCCGGCGATCGTGCTCTGCGGCACCGGCCTGGCGATGTCGCTGAAGGCGGGCCACGGCGGCGGGATGAACAACACCGGGCCGCACGGCTTCTCCGAGGTGCTGTACGCCTTCACCTCGGCGGCCAACAACAACGGCTCGGCGTTCGCCGGGATCACCGTCACCTCCCCGCACTGGCAGACCGCGCTCGGCCTGGCCATGCTGTTCGGCCGCTTCCTGCCGATGGTGTTCGTCCTCGCCCTGGCCGGATCGCTGGCCAGGCAGCAGCCCGTCCCCGAGAGCGCGGGCACGCTCAGGACGACCAGTCCGCTGTTCGTCGGCATGCTCTCCGGCGTGATCCTGATCGTCGTCGGACTCACCTACTTCCCGGCCCTGGCACTCGGGCCGCTCGCGGAAGGCCTCCACTGATGTCCACCCCCACTCTCAAGACTCCCGAAGCACTACCGGAGTCCGTCGAGCCCGAGGCCGGACACCGCTTGTCCGCGGGCCTGCTGGACCCGAAGCAGCTGCTCACCTCCTTCCCCGACGCGGTCAGGAAGCTCGACCCCCGGGTCATGGTCAAGAGCCCGGTCATGTTCGTGGTCGAGATCGGCTCGGTGCTGACCACGGTCTCCGCGATCGAGAAGCCCAGCGTCTTCGCCTGGGTGATCACCGTCTGGCTCTGGCTGACCGTGGTCTTCGCCAACCTGGCCGAGGCGGTCGCCGAGGGCCGCGGCAAGGCGCAGGCCGACACCCTGCGCAAGACCAAGACCGACACCGTGGCCCGCAGGGTCCAGGGCCCCTGGAGCCCCGGCGCGGTGAACGTCGCCGAGGCCGAGGTGGCCGCGGCGGACCTGCGGCTCGGCGACCTCGTGGTCGTCGAGGCCGGACAGGTCGTCCCCGGCGACGGCGACGTGGTCGAAGGCGTCGCCTCGGTGGACGAGTCCGCCATCACCGGCGAGTCCGCGCCGGTGATCCGGGAGTCCGGCGGCGACCGCTCGGCGGTCACCGGCGGCACCAAGGTGCTGTCCGACCGGATCGTGGTGAAGATCACCTCCGAGCCCGGCAAGACCTTCATCGACCGCATGATCGCCCTGGTCGAGGGCGCCTCCCGGCAGAAGACGCCGAACGAGATCGCGCTGAACATCCTGCTCGCGTCGCTGACCGTGGTGTTCCTGCTCGCGGTGGTCACCCTGCAGCCGATGGCCACCTACGCCGGGGCCGAGCAGACCATCATCGTGCTGGTCGCGCTGCTGGTGGCGCTGATCCCGACCACCATCGGGGCGCTGCTCTCGGCGATCGGCATCGCCGGGATGGACCGGCTGGTGCAGCGCAATGTGCTGGCGATGTCCGGCCGCGCGGTCGAGGCCGCGGGCGACGTCTCCACCCTGCTGCTGGACAAGACCGGCACCATCACCTTCGGCAACCGCCAGGCCGCCGAGTTCCTGCCGGTCGGCACCGTGACGGACCGTCAACTGGCGGATGCTGCCCAGCTCTCGTCCCTCGCCGACGAGACCCCCGAGGGCCGCTCCATCGTCGTCCTGGCGAAGGAGGGGTACGGGCTGCGCGAGCGGGCGCAGGGCGAGCTGGGGCATGCCGCCTGGATCGAGTTCACCGCGCAGACCCGGATGTCCGGGGTCGATCTTGACGAGCCGTCAGGAATCCACGCGATCCGCAAGGGCGCGGCCGGATCGGTGGCCGGCTGGGTCCGCGACAACGGCGGCAGCACCGGCAACGAGCTGGACGTCGCGGTCGAGCGGATCTCCCACCGCGGCGGAACCCCGCTGGTGGTGGCCGAGAAGCGGGGTTCGGAACCGGCCCGGGTGCTCGGCGTGATCTACCTCAAGGACGTGGTCAAGCCCGGCATCAAGCAGCGCTTCGAGGACCTGCGGGCAATGGGCATCAAGACGGTCATGATCACCGGCGACAACCCGCTGACGGCCGCTGCCATCGCCGAGGAGGCCGGCGTCGACGACTTCCTCGCCGAGGCCACCCCCGAGGACAAGATGGCCCTGATCAAGAAGGAGCAGTCCGGCGGCAAGCTGGTCGCGATGACCGGGGACGGCACCAACGACGCCCCGGCGCTGGCCCAGGCCGACGTGGGCGTGGCCATGAACACCGGGACCTCGGCCGCCAAGGAGGCCGGGAACATGGTGGACCTGGACTCCAACCCCACCAAGCTGATCGAGATCGTGGAGATCGGCAAGCAGTTGCTGATCACCCGCGGCGCGCTGACCACGTTCTCCATCGCCAACGACGTGGCCAAGTACTTCGCGATCATCCCGGCCATGTTCGCCAGCGTCTATCCCGGCCTGCGCCACCTCAACATCATGGCGCTGGACAGCCCCAAGTCCGCGATCACCTCGGCGATCGTCTTCAACGCGCTGATCATCATCGGGCTTATCCCGCTGGCCCTGCGCGGCGTCCGCTACAAGCCCTCCTCGGCCCAGTCGCTGCTGCGCCGCAACCTCGGGCTGTACGGGGTCGGCGGGCTGATCCTGCCCTTCGTGGGGATCAAGGCGATCGACCTGGTCGTCCAGTTCATCCCCGGTCTGCACTGAGAAGCACTGAGAGAGAAGTGGTGTGACACATCATGGCTAAACCCCTTCCCACCCCGGTGCGGAACCATCTGACCGGACTGCGGCTGCTGCTGCTGTTCACCGTGCTCTGCGGTCTGGCCTACCCGCTGGTGATCACCGGCGTCTCCCAGGTCGCGTTCTCCACGCAGGCCAACGGCTCGCTGGTGAAGGACAGCAGCGGCAAGGTGGTCGGGTCCTCGCTGATCGGCCAGAACTTCACGGTCGTCGGCAAGGACGGCAAGACCGTCAGCCCCGACCCCAAGCTGTTCCAGTCCCGGCCCTCGGCCGCGGGCGCGGACGGGTACGACCCGGCCGCCTCGGCCGGCAGCAACAAGGGCACCGATGACGCCGACCTGGCGACCACCTACACCCAGCTCAAAGCCGCCATCGCGACGTTCGACGGGGTGAGCGAGAGCCGGGTACCGGCCGACGCGATCACCGAGTCGGGCTCCGGGCTCGACCCGGACATCAGCCCGGCCTACGCCGCGATCCAGGTCGACCGGGTCGCCCGGGCCCGCGGCCTGACCGACGATCAGGTCCGGTCGCTGGTGCGGAAGTACACGCAGAGCCGCACCCTCGGCTTCCTCGGCGAGCCCCGGGTCGACGTGCTGCGGCTCAACCTCGCCCTCACCGAGCTGGGCTGACGCGGCCCGTACCGAGGTGGTCCGACCGCACCGGGAAGCCGTCCCGGTGCGGTCGGACCGGCAATACGTCCGGTGGATCCGAGCGACCGTTCTCCAAGGAAGGACCCCACGGTGGCACCGCAGCAGGAGCAGCCCTCGTCCCCGCCGCCCCCGTTCCCTCCGTCCCCGTCCGCGGCGCCGCCCGTACCTCCGCCCTCGACCTACCCGCGCGGGAGCGGCAGGCAGGGGCGGTTGAAGGTCTTCCTCGGCGCCGCCCCCGGCGTCGGCAAGACCTACCGGATGCTGGACGAGGCCCGCCGCCGCCGGGAGCGCGGCACCGACGTGGTGGTCGCCTTCGTGGAGTGCCACGGCCGCCGCAGCACCGTGGAGATGCTGGAAGGGCTGGAGGTGCTGCCCCGGCTGCCCCGCCGCTACCGCGGCGCCGAGTTCCCGGAGCTGGACCTGGACGCCGCGCTGGCCCGCCGTCCCGAGGTCGCCCTGGTCGACGAGCTGCCGCACACCAACACCCCCGGCGGGCGGCACGCCAAGCGCTGGCAGGACGTCCAGGAGCTGCTGGACGCCGGGATCGACGTGCTCACCACCGTCAACATCCAGCACCTGGAGTCGCTCAACGACGTGGTGCAGAAGATCACCGGGGTGCCGCAGCGGGAGACCGTCCCGGACGAAGTGGTCCGCCGTGCCGACCAGATCGAGCTGGTGGACGTCGCCCCCGAGGGCCTGCGCCGGCGGATGGCCCACGGCAGCATCTACGCCCCGGAGAAGGTCGACGCGGCGCTCTCGCACTACTTCCGGGTCGGCAACCTCACCGCGCTGCGCGAACTGGCGCTGTTCTGGCTGGCCGGACGGGTGGACGAGGGGCTGCAGAACTACCGTGCCGAGCACGGCATCGCGAGCGTCTGGGAGACCCGCGAGCGGGTCGTGGTCGCGCTCACCGGCGGCCCCGAGGGGGAGACCCTGATCCGCCGCGCCTCCCGGATCGCCCGCCCGTCCTCCGCCGCCGCCCCGGCCCGGGACGATCTGCGCCGCACCTCCCTCCGGCCCGGCGGCGACCTGCTCGCCGTGCACGTCGCCCGCAGCGACGGCCTGGCCGACGCCAACCCGGCCGCGCTGGCGGCCCAGCGGCGGCTGGTGGAGAGCCTCGGCGGCAGCTACCACTCGGTGGTCGGCGACTCGGTCCCGGCCGCGCTGATCGACTTCGCCCGCGCCGAGAACGCCACCCAGCTGGTACTGGGCACCAGCCGCCGCGGCACCCTGGTCCGCGCGCTGACCGGCCGCGGCATCGGCGAGACCATCACCGCACTGTCCGGTGACATCGACGTGCACATGGTCACCCATGAGCAGTCCGGCCGCGGACGGCGGCTGCCGGTCCCCGGACGGCTGCACTCACCGGTCCGGCGGATCACCGGACCGCTGGCCGGTCTGGTGGCTCCGGTGCTGCTGACCCTGCTGCTCAGCCAGACCCGGGGCGCGGTCAACCTCACCAGCGACATACTCGTCTTCCTGGTAGCCGTGGTCGGCGTGGCGCTGCTCGGCGGCGTCACCTCGGCGCTGCTGGCCTCGCTGACCGCCTCACTGCTGCTCAACTACTACTTCATCCCGCCGATCCACCGGTTCACCATCTACGACGGCAACAACGTGCTGGCGCTGCTGGTCTTCGCCGCGGTCGCGGTCGTCGTCGCCGTGGTGGTCGACCGGGCCGCCCGGCTGGCCCGGCGTGCGGCGCGGGCCACCGCCGAGGCGGAGACCCTGTCCGCGCTGGCCGGAAGCGTGCTGGGCGGGCAGAGCGCGATCGAGGCGCTGCTCACCCGGCTCCGCGAGACCTTCGGCATGGACTCGGTCGCCCTGCTGCGCCGCACCCCGGAGGACGACGGCACCTACCTGGACGAGCCGGCCCGGCGCGAGGAGATCGCCCAGGTGGGGCCGCGCCGGACAGCCGTCGGCGAACGGCCCGCCGACCCGGTGTCGGCCCAGGCCGTGGAGGAGGTGCCGGTCGGCGACGACGCGGTGCTGCTGCTCTGCGGACGCCCGCTGCCGGCCGCCGACCGGCGGGTGCTCGCCGCCTTCGCCGCGCATGTCGCGGTCGCCCTGGACCGGGCCCACCTGGCCGAGGTCGCCGCGGAGATCGCCGCCGAGATCGAGCCGGTGAAGGCCGCCGACCGGATGCGCACCGCGCTGCTCGCCGCGGTCAGCCACGACCTGCGCACCCCGCTGGCGGTGGCGATGGCCTCGGTCAGCTCGCTGCGCAGCAAGGACGTCGAGTTCTCGGCCGAGGACCAGCAGGAGCTGCTGGCCGGGGCGGAGGAGTCGCTGGGCCGGCTGAACCGCCTGGTCGACAACCTGCTCGACATGAGCCGCCTGCAGGCCGGGGCGCTGCCGCTGGACCTGCGGGCCACCGCACTCGAGGACGTGCTGTCCGCCGCCGTCCACTCGCTGGCCGAGGGGCCGCGCCCGGACGCCGAGGGGCCGCGCCCGGACGTTCGGTCGCACGGCCTGGACCGGGCCCCCGCGGTGCTCGCGGACGGCCCGCTGCTGGAACGGGTGGTCGCCAACCTGGTCGCCAACGCGCTGCGGCACAGCGGCGGGGTCCCGGTGCTGGTCATCGCGAGCGCACTGGCCGGCCAGGTCGAGGTGCGGGTGGTGGACCACGGCCCCGGGCTCCCCGCGGACGACCGGGAGCGGGTGTTCCTGCCGTTCCAGCGGCTCGGCGACACCGACAACGGCTCCGGCGTCGGCCTAGGCCTTGCTCTCTCCCGCGGGCTCGCCGAGGCCATGGGCGGCACGCTGGCCCCGGAGGACACCCCCGGCGGCGGCCTGACCATGGTGCTCACCCTGCCGGCCGACCCGTCGTGACCCGGGTGCTGATCGTCGACGACGAACCGCAGCTGCTGCGCGCGTTGCAGATCAACCTGCAGGCCCGCCAGTACACCGTGGCCACCGCCCCGGACGGCCCGCGCGCCCTGGACGCGGCGGTCCGGACGCCCCCGGACGCGATCATCCTCGACCTGGGCCTGCCCGACCTGGACGGCATCGAGGTGATCAGCGCGCTGCGGGTGTGGAGTGCGGTGCCGGTCATCGTGCTCTCCGGGCGGAGCGGCGCGGCCGACAAGATAGCCGCGCTGGACGCCGGGGCCGACGACTACGTCACCAAGCCGTTCTCGATGAACGAGCTGCTGGCCCGGCTGCGCGTGGTACTGCGCCGCCCCGCGGCGGGGGAGCGCGCCGGCGCGGGCGTGGTGATCGGCGACTGGACCGTCGACCTGGCCGGCTGCACGGTCCGGCCGACGCCCCGTGCCGCGGGCGGTGCCGGGGACGCGGGCAGCGCAGGGCATCCGGGCGGCGCGGGAGGCGCCGGGGACGGGCGGCGCGGGGAGGCACTGCGGCTCACCCCGACCGAGTGGCGCATCCTGACCGTGCTGCTGCAGCACCCGGGACGGCTGGTGACCGGCCCCCACCTGCTGCTCCAGGTCTGGGGCCCCGGCTACGAGTCCAGGACGAACTACCTCCGGGTCTACCTCTCCGGCCTGCGCCGCAAGCTGGAACGCGACCCGGCCCACCCGCGGCACCTGCTGACCGAACCCGGCCTGGGCTACCGGTTCGAGCCGTGATCCTTTCCTGGCAGTAGGATTGACGCAACGTCAGGCCGAGGTGCGCACCACCAGGTCGGTGGCCAGGGCGATCTGCTGGTGGGTGCGCTCCGGTGCGGCGATCTGGTCCAGCAGCAGCCGGGCCATCACCCGTCCCATCTCCTCGGTCGGCTGGCGCACGCTGGTCATCGGCGGGTCGGTGTGCCGGGCGATGGCCGAGTCGTCGAAGCCGACCACCGCGACGTCCTCCGGGACCCGGCGGCCGGCCTGCCGCAGCACCCGCATCGCGGCGGCGGCCATCAGGTCGGAGGCGGCGAAGACCGCGTCCAGGTCCGGGCAGCGCTCCAGCAGCTCGCCCATCACCCGGTGGCCCGCGGTCTCGGTGAAGTCGCCGAGGCCGACCAGCTCCTCCCGGTAGGGGAGTCCGGCCTCCTCCAGGGCCCGCCGGTAGCCGTCGAGCCGGGCTCGGGCGACCTCCATGTCCAGCGGGCCGGTGATGGTGGCCACCTTGGCGCAGCCCCGGCTGAGCAGGTGCCGCACCGCGGTCCTGGCGCCGCCCAGGTTGTCCGAGTGCACATAGCTGAGCGGCTCCAGGTCGGAGCGCCGACCGCCGAGCACCGCCGGGATGCCCAGGCGTTCCAGCAGGTCGGGCAGCGGGTCGTCGGAGTGCACCGAGACCATGAGCACCCCGTCCACCCGGTGCGCGCCGAGGTAGTCGGCGAGCCGGTCCCGCTCCTGGTCGGTGCGCACCAGGATCAGCAGCAGCTGCATGTTGGTGTCGGACAGCTCGGCCGCCACGCCCCGGATGATCTCGGAGAAGTACGGCTCGGAGAACAGCCGGGTCTCGGCCTCGGGGACCACCAGCGCGACCGAGTCGGTGCGCCGGGTGACCAGGGTGCGGGCGGCCCGGTTGGGCACGTAGCCGAGCTCGGAGATGGCCTGCTGCACCGCGGCCTTGGCCCGCTCGCTGACCCGGGGGGAGTCGTTGATGACCCGGGAGACGGTGCCGCGGCCGACACCGGCGCGTTCGGCCACGGCCTCCAGGGTCGGGAGGCGGGCGGGCCCCCTCGGCGCGGGTCCGTCTGCGGCTCGGCTCATGGCTCACCTTCCGGGTGCGGGGTTCCGTGCCGGCGTCTGCTGGGCCGGCCCTGCCGTGCTGGCGTGCTGTGGGGACCCATTGTGGCCGTACCCCGGCCGTTTGCGTCCGACCAGGCTGGGGGCAACCCGCTGAGCTGGGGATTCTCCGGAGATGGCGGCCGGGTTCGTGAAACATTCATGGCCCTTAGGACACACTCCGGCAACAGAACGGCAGTCCAGTCTTGACACCCGGTCCCTGGAAGCAGCAGGCTGCACGCACCGAGTGGGAGCGCTCCCACTGGTCTAGCAGCAAAGTGGGAGCGCTCCCATACAGCAAGCGCGTACGACCCGACAACGACGTTGACCCCTTCCGAGGAGAGTGGAATGCGCACTTCCCACACTGGCCGTTCCGGCGCCAGAATCCGCCGCGCGGCCGTCGCCACCACGGCGCTCGCGGCGAGCACCCTGCTTCTGGCCGCCTGCGGCAGCAGCGGCAGTGGCTCGGCCACCGGCGGTGGTTCCTCCGCCGCGGGCGGCACCATCACTCTCAAGGTCGGGGACTTCGGAACCTTCGGCTACAACGAGAAGGGTGCCGACCTCTACGCCGCCTACATGAAGCTGCACCCGAACATCAAGATCGTCGAGGACAACAACAGCAACGAGCAGAACTACTGGAACGCCACCCAGCAGCACATCGCCGCCGGTTCCGGCGCCGACGACATCCAGGCGTTCGACGTCTCCCGGATGGGCCAGGTCACCACCACGCTGGCCGGCGACTTCGAGGACCTGTCCAAGGTCTCCGGCGTCTCCTCCGCCAACTGGGCCCCGTTCAAGTGGGCCCAGGGCACCACCGCGGACAAGAAGACGGTGGGCCTCGGCACCGACATCGGCCCGGAGGCGGTCTGCTACAACACCAAGCTGTTCAAGGCGGCCGGCCTGCCCACCGACCCGACCGCGGTCGCGGCGCTGTGGACCGGCAGCTGGGACAACTTCGTCAACGTGGTCGGCAAGAAGTACCAGCAGAACGCGCCCAAGGGCACCCACTTCCTGGACAGCGGCGAGGGCCTGTTCAACAGCATCGTCGGCAGCGGCGCGCAGCAGTACTACGACGCCTCGGGCAAGCCGGTCTACGACAGCAACCCGGCGGTCAAGTCCGCCTGGAACCTGGCCGGCAGCGCCGTGGCGCTGAAGGAGACCGGGGGCATCGCCCAGTTCTCCCCGCAGTGGAACGCGGGCTTCGCCAACAACACCTTCGCCACCACCATCTGCCCGGCCTGGCAGATGGCCAACATCGTCAACAACTCCGGCCCGAAGAACAGCGGGGTGTGGAACATCGCCACCGCCCCGATGCCCTCGGACTGGGGCGGCTCGTACCTGACCGTCCCGTCGCAGGGCAAGCACAAGGCCGAGGCCGAGGCGCTGGTGCAGTGGCTGACCGACGGCCCGCAGGAGGCGAAGATCTTCACCACCCCGAGCGTCGGCGCCTTCCCGTCCAACGTCACCGCGTACAGCGACCCGGCGGTGGCCAGCGCGACCAACGCGTTCCTGTCGAACGCGCCGATCGGCAAGATCTTCGCCGATGCCGCCAAGGCCATCCCGCAGTCGCCGATCGGCCAGTACGACGGTGTGATCCGCAATGACATGGGCAACGGCATCCTGCTGATGGAGCAGAAGGGCAAGAGCCCGTCCGACGCCTGGAACGCGACCATGACCCAGATCAAGACCGACACCACGGGCTGACGCCTTCCGGGGCCGCCCCCAGCCGGGGCGGCCCCGACCCGTGTCGGATGCCCGATCCGGCCCCGACCGACCAGACCCCTCAACCGACCTCACCCGGGAAGGACGCCGATCGTGGCCAGCTCCATCAGCACAGCGGGCAGCAGCGCTCCCGCACCACCGTCCCCGCCGCTCGCCGACCAGGACGGCAGGGAGGCGCGGCGGCAGGCCCGGCGCAGCCGCCGCTACCGGCTCGACGTGAAGCTCGCGCCGTACGCCTTCATCTCGCCGTTCTTCCTGCTGTTCCTGGTGTTCGGGCTGTTTCCGCTGGTCTACACCGGCTGGGTGTCGCTGCACGCGGTCAGCACGCTGACGCCGAACCAGATGACCTGGAGCGGCACCGACAACTACACGATGCTGTTCCACGACCCGGTGTTCCTGAAGTCGCTGCGGAACACGCTGACCATCGGCCTGCTCTCGGCGGTGCCGCAGCTGCTGATCGCGATGGGCCTGGCCCACCTGCTCAACTACAAGCTGCGCGGCCGGGCCTTCTTCCGGGTCGCGCTGCTCGCCCCCTACGCCACCTCGGTCGCCGCGGCGGCGCTGATCTTCCAGTTCATCTTCGGCCAGAACGACGCCGGCTTCGTCAACTACCTGCTGCACTTCGTCGGCATCCACCCGATCGCCTGGGAACCGGGCACCTGGACCTCGCAGTTCGCGGTGGCCTCGATCGTGATGTGGCGCTGGACCGGCTACAACACGCTGATCTACCTGGCCGCGATGCAGGCCGTCCCCGGCGAGCTGTACGAGGCCGCCGCGCTGGACGGGGCGGGCCGCTGGGCGCAGTTCCGCAACGTCACCGTCCCGGCGCTGCGGCCGACGATCCTGTTCACGGCGGTGGTCTCGGCCATCGGCTCGCTGCAGCTCTTCGGCGAGCCGCTGCTGTTCGGCAACGGCGGGGTCGGCATCAACGGCGGCTCGGACAACCAGTACTCGACGCTCGCGCTCTACATGTACCGGATCGCGTTCAACGCCGAGCACCTGGGCCGCGCCGCCGCCATCGGCTGGGTCATCTTCTTCATCGCCGTGGTCCTGGGCGGACTCAACGCCCTGATCGCCCGGCGCCTCCGCAAGTCCGCCTGACGGGGAGACGGGACACCATGACTACTACCTCGACTGCCTCGCCCGCCTCGCCCGCCTCGAACGCGGGACGGGCCGACCGGGCCGGCGCCGCCGGCCGGACCCGCGGGTCGCGCCGGAACGTGTTCAAGCAGGGCGCCGGACGGCAGCAGCACGGCGGGCCGCTCACCTATCTGATCCTCTCGGTGGTCGCGCTGCTGTCGCTGTTCCCGCTGTACTTCGCCATCGTGGCGGCCTCCACCTCGCAGACCCGGATCGCGCAGACCCCGCCGCCGCTGGTGCCGGGCGGGAACCTGTTCACCAACCTGCGTGCAGTGTGGGACCTCCAGGGCGGGACCACGCTGGGCACCGCGATGATCAACTCGGTGATCGTGGCCAGTGCGGTCACCGCGTCCACGGTGCTGTTCGCGACCTTCGCCGGATTCGCCTTCGCCAAGCTGAAGTTCACCGGGCGGAACGCGCTGCTGGTCTTCGTCATCGCCACCATCGCGGTGCCGCCGCAGATCAGCGTCATCCCGCTGTTCCAGATCATCGCCAAGCTGCACTGGACCAACCAGCTGCAGTCGGTGATCCTGCCCAGCCTGGTCACCGCCTTCGGCGTGTTCTTCATGCGGCAGTACCTGGTCGAGGCGCTGCCCGACGAGCTGTTGGAAGCGGCCCGGATGGACGGCGCCAGCTCGCTGCGGATCGTCTGGCACGTGGTCTTCCCGGCGGCCCGGCCGGCCATGGCGGTGCTGGCGATGCTGACCTTCGTGCAGTCCTGGAACGACTTCCTCTGGCCGATCATCGCGCTGTCCACCAACGGCAGTCCGACCCTGCAGGTGGCGCTGGCCAGCATCGGCGGCGGCTACACGGTCAACGAGGCGGTGGTGATGGCGGGCGCGGTGATCGCGACCGTGCCGCTGCTGGTCGCCTTCGCGATCTTCGGCAAGCAGATCGTCGGGGGCGTGATGCAGGGAGCGCTGAAGGGCTGACGCCCCGGGGGCGGGGGGTGGCGGGGGCGCGGCGGGGGCCGTCCTGGGTCGGTCCGTGCCCAGCGCGGCCCGCGTCGGCCGACCGGCCCTGACCCGGATCGGACCCCCGCCCGTCCTCCACGGACCCTTCCGCCCCGGACTCCTTCCCGCCGTACTGTCCATCCACGACCAGACCACTGGGAGCGCTCCCGTATGACACCCCCTCACCTCCGGACCGACCTGGCCACCGGTCCGGCCGGCCGGGCCACCCCGGCCACCGCCGAGCAGGAGCGGCGGCTTCCCTTCCCCACCGGCTTCGTCTGGGGCGCGGCCACCGCCGCCTACCAGATCGAGGGCGGCGCGGCGGAGGACGACCGGACCCCCTCGATCTGGGACACCTTCAGCCACACCCCGGGCCGGGTCCGCAACGGCGACACCGGCGACATCGCGGCCGACCACTACCACCGCTACCGCGACGACGTCGCGCTGATGGCGGAGTTGGGGTTGCAGGCGTACCGCTTCTCGATCTCCTGGTCCCGGGTGCAGCCGACCGGCCGCGGCCCGGCCGTCGAGCGCGGCCTCGACTTCTACCGCCGTCTGGTGGATGAGCTGCTGGAGGCCGGGGTCGCCCCGGTCGCCACCCTCTACCACTGGGACCTGCCGCAGGAGTTGGAGGACGCCGGCGGCTGGCCGGTGCGCGACACCGCCGAGCGCTTCGGCGAGTACGCCGCCATCATGGCCGACGCGCTCGGCGACCGGGTCGCCCTGTGGACCACCCTCAACGAGCCCTGGTGCAGCGCCTATCTGGGCTACGGCTCCGGCGTGCACGCCCCCGGACGCACCCATGGCCCGGACGCGCTGCGTTCGGCGCACCACCTCAACCTGGCGCACGGTCGCGCGATCGCGGCGATCCGGGCCCGGCTCGGCTCCTCGGCACAGACCTCGATCACCCTCAACCTGCACCAGGTGCGGCCGTTCAGCCAGAGCCCGGCCGACCTGGACGCCGCCCGGCGGATCGACGCGGTCGGCAACCGGATCTTCACCGGCCCGATCCTGGACGGCAGTTACCCCGCCGACCTGTGCCAGGACACCGCCGCGTTGGTCGACTGGAACGCCCTGGTCCGCCCCGGCGACCTGGCCGCGATCTCGGCCCCGATCGACCGGCTCGGCATCAACTACTACACGCCGACCCTGGTCTCCGCCCCGGACCGGGCCGGCGCGAGCGCGGTGCGCAGTGACGCACATGGGGTGAGTGAGTATTCACCCTGGCCGGGCTCGGAGGACGTGGTGCACCACCAGGCCCCAGGCCCGACCACCGCGATGGGCTGGGCGGTCGACCCGTCCGGGCTCTACGACCTGGTCACCGACGTCAGCCGGCGCTACCCGCGGCTGCCGCTGATGATCACCGAGAACGGCGCGGCCTTCGACGACTACGTCAGCCCCGAGGGCGAGATCCGCGACCCGGAGCGGATCGCCTACCTGCACGGCCACCTGGACGCGGTCCGCCGGGCCATCGCCGACGGCGCCGACGTCCGCGGCTACTTCCTGTGGTCGCTGATGGACAACTTCGAATGGGCCTACGGCTACGGCAAGCGCTTCGGCGCGGTGTACGTCGACTTCCCGACCCAGCGCCGCATCCCCAAGTCCAGCGCCCACTGGTACGCCGACGTGCTGCGGCGCAACTCCCTTCCGCCGCTGGGCGGCTGAGCAGTCGTCGGGCCGGGCGCCGCTCCGGGTCCTGCTTCGGACCCGAGCCCGGCCCGACAGCGGAGCAGCCGCGGGTCAGGCCAGCTCAGGTCAGGTCAGGTCCGGAGCGTTCCGGCGCAGCTCGGTCTTCAGGACCTTGCCCGCCGCCGAGAGCGGCAGCGCCGCGCGGAAGTGCACCGCACGGACCCGCTGGTAGGGGGCGACCTGGGCGGCGACGTGGGCGATCAGGTCGTCGGCGAGTTCCGGCGACGGGGCGTACCCGGCCCTGGGCACCACGTAGGCGACCGGGTTCTCCCCGGCCACCGGGTCGGGCGCGCCGACCACCGCGGCCACGGCGACCGCGGGGTGACGGTGCAACAGCTCCTCCAGGGGCCCCGGGTAGACGTTGTAGCCGTTGTGGATCAGCATGTCCTTCGCTCGGCCGACCAGGAACAGCCAGCCGTCGGCGTCGGTCCGGCCCAGGTCACCGGTGCGCAGCCAGCCGTCGGCGAACTGCTCGGCGGTCAGCTCGGGGTGGTTGTGGTAGCCCTCGGCGAGCTGCGGTCCGCGGGCCCAGACCTCGCCGATCGCACCGAACGGCAGCGGCTCGCGGGTGACCGGGTCGCGGATCTCGATCTCGGTGTCGTAGACCGGGACGCCCACGCTGCCGATCGGGGCCGGTGCGTCCGGGGTCGGCGGGTGGCCGGTCAGGCCCATGGTCGCCTCGGTGAGCCCGTAGCCCTCGGTGATCGCGGCCTGCGGGAACAGCTCGCGCAGCCGGGACATGGTGGCGGAGTCCAGCGGGGCGGCGCCGGAGCTGACCAGCCGGACCGAGGACAGGTCGGCCTTGCCGATCTCCGGGACGGCGAGCAGCGCGTGGTAGAGCGCGGGCGAACCGCCGAGGCTGGTCACCCGCCAGCGTTGCAGGTCGGCGAGGTAGCGGGCGGGCTCGAACCGTCCGGCGATCACCACCGTGGTCGCGGACTGGGTGCAGATGTTCTGGGTGCCCAGGCCCATCGCGTGGAACATCGGCGCGACCGCCAGCAGCACCGACTGCCCGAGCGGGACGGTGGACGGGTCCATCGCGTCCGGGACCTGTTCCAGGTAGAGGCCGCCCTGCGGGTCCACCCGCGGCAGGGCGGCGGCACGCCAGCAGCCCATCTGCAGCGCGTTGGCGACCACGCTGCGGTGGGTGATCAGGACCGCCTTGGAGCGCCCGGTGGTCCCGCCGGTGAAGGAGAGGTGAGCCGGCGCGGTGTTCGGCACCGGGGTCGCGGGCGCGGCGGGGACGTCGACCAGCTCGGCGAAGGGGACGGTGACAGGGTGGGCTGACGATACGTCAGGATTGATCCCAGATTCGGGAGTTGAGACCCCGGTGCCGTCGGCGCCGCTGGTGGGGCCGGGAGCGGCGTGGGTGGCCGGGATCTCGGCGACCAGGCGCAGGGCCGGGAGCGGGGCCGCCGCCCTCGCCGCCGCGAGCAGGGGGCCGACGGCGGGGTGGGTGATCACGGCGACCGCGTCCACCTCGGCGAGGTGCTCCGCCAGCAGCGCCGCGGGCAGCATCGGGCTGAGCGGTGCGACCGCCGCCCCGGCCAGCAGCACCCCGTAGTAGCAGAGGGTGTAGCGCAGTGAGTTGGGCTGGTGCAGCGCCACCGCCTGGCCGGGACGGACGCCGCGCCGACGCAGGCCCTCGGCCAGGCGCAGCGCCAGCCAGTGCAGTTCCGCGTAGGTCAGTGACTCCTCGCCGTCGCGGACGGCGGTCCGGTCCGGGTAGCGGCGCGCGGTCCCGGCGAGGATGTCGCCCACCGCGCAGTCGGGATAGTCCAGGTGGGCGGGCATTCCCGGCGGAAGCAGCGTCACGTGGATCAACCTCTCTGCTGAGGGTGCGTCACCGCGCCAGTCTTACAAGGCCCCGGCCTGCCGGGAAGGGTCGGGACACGATCGGTCGGCTCAGCTTCGGGACCTGGGCCCCTGTGCCCCGGCCGGGCAGTTTCCGCTCCGTTTCCGTACCTGATAGATCGTGTACCTGACATTTGTCAGCTGTTCATCCCCGGCCTCCCCCGCCCCGGCGGTGGGGTGGGCCAGAGTCGTCACGGTCCGATCGCGAACGGCGAAAGGGAATCGCTCATGTCAGGAATGACTCGACGCAGGCTGCTGGGTTCAGCGGCGGGAGTGGCGGGCGGTGCCGCGGCGATGACGCTGCTGCCGCCGACTGTGCAGCAGGCGGTGGCGGCCGGGGTCCCGGCCCGCGGCTCGCTCCGTGACGTCAAGCACGTGGTCCTGCTGATGCAGGAGAACCGCTCCTTCGACCACTACTTCGGCACCCTGTCCGGGGTGCGCGGCTTCGGCGACCCGCACGCACTGCGGCTCAGCACCGGCCGTGACGTGTTCCACCAGCCCGACAGCGTCAACCCGGACGGCTACCTGCTGCCGTTCCACCTGGACACCACCGAGACCAGCGCCCAGGCCATCCCGTCCACCAGCCACGCCTGGGCGGTCCAGCACCAGGCCTGGAACGGCGGGAAGATGGACCAATGGCTGCCCGCTCACCGCAAGGCCGACGGCGTCAACGGCCCCTATGTGATGGGCTACTACACCCGCGAGGACATACCGTTCCAGTTCGCGCTGGCTGAGAACTTCACCATCTGCGACAACTACTTCTGCTCGGTCCAGGGCCCGACCTGGCCCAACCGGCTGTACTGGATGACCGGTTCGATCGACGCGGACGGCACCCACGGCGGCCCGATCATCCAGAACTCCGCGCCCACCCCGCTGACCTACACCACCTACGCCGAGCAGTTGGAAGCGGCGGGCGTGAGTTGGAAGGTCTACCAGGAGACCGACAACTACGGCACCGACATGCTGTCGCTGTTCGAGACCTTTCAGCAGTCCAAGCCCGGCGACCCGCTCTACGACAAGGGCCTGACCGCGCAGCCGCACGGCACCTTCGAGGACGACGCCCGCAACGACCGGCTCCCGGCCGTCTCCTGGATCCTGCCGACCAGCTACCAGTCCGAGCACCCCGACTACCTGCCCGCCGCGGGCGCGGACTACGTCGCCTCCAAGATCGAGGCCATCGCGGCCAACCCCGAGGTCTGGGCCAAGACCGTGTTCATCCTCAACTACGACGAGAACGACGGTCTGTTCGACCACGTCCCGCCGCCCTTCCCCAAGGCGGGCACGGCGGGTGAGTTCGTCGGCGGGCTGCCGGTCGGCGGCGGCTTCCGGGTCCCCTGCATCGTCATTTCGCCCTGGACGGTGGGCGGTTGGGTGGCTTCCGAGTCCTTCGACCACACCTCGGTGCTGCAGTTCCTGGAGCGCTTCACCGGGGTGCGGGCCGCCAACGTCACCGACTGGCGCCGCCGCACCTTCGGCAATCTGACCTCGGCGTTCCAGTTCGACCGGCACCCGCGCAAGGCACCGCGGCTGCCGGAGACCGCCGCGCAGCTCGCCAAGGCCGAGCAGGAGGTGGCCACCCTGCCCAAGCCCACCCTCCCCGGCGCCGACCAGCACTTCCCCCGCCAGGAGCCGGGCCACCGCCCGCACGTCTAGCCGGGTAGTCGTAGGAGCCGGCGGACCCCCTCAAGGGTCCGCCGGATCCTGTTCCCACCGGCACCGGCGTCGGCGGGGGACCCCCGCC
>NZ_JBHFAB010000015.1:0-178031 GCF_042510955.1 Streptacidiphilus cavernicola | reverse complement strand
CTTCCACGGCACCACCCACACCGGACAACCCCTCCACGAACCCTTCGCCGACACCTACATCACCACCAACAACAAAATCACCCACCGCAAAACCTTCTTCTGGCGCCCAGCCATCTAAAAAAAGGAAGCATCCGCGGAAGAACCCGCGGCAGCCGACTGAGCCCGACCACTCCCCCGGCAAAAGGCCCCACACCTCGACACAGACAAAACCCATAAGACCGGAGGCTCAAGGAACAACGAGCACATCGAACAGCGAACCCAAACCCCTGGCCATGCCGTTACTCCACCCAAAAAGGAGCATCCACGAAGACACGTCAGCGGGACCGAGGCGCCCCCGAACCACAGGCACCATGGAACGAAGTCAAACCACGGCCATGACTGGGCGGACACTTCTGGGCCACCCCCTGAGCAGCTTCAACGACGATTCCACTCATCAATTCGTTGACCTGAGACAGCTGGCCGCCATCAGCGTAATAGCCCGGCACCGATACCGCGGGCGGTGTTTAAATTCGTCGGCGGCCGAGGCCGACGGCCGATCGGTGGTCTCGCGGATCCGTGCTGTCGAGCACGGAATCAACCAGACGATGCGACCGGAGACCGTAGGCCGAGCCACTGTTCAGCGCCCCAGGCATGGAACCGCTCCACCTCGGTGAACCCCAGCTTTTCCGCAAGCCGCATCGAGCCGACATTGGCAGTCTGGGTAGCCAGCACCACCGACTCACCGGGAAGCACACCAGCCAACCAGCCAAGCGCCGCCGCACACGCCTCCGCGGCATACCCAAATCCCCACGCCCGCGGCAAGAACAAGTAGCCAAGGTCAGCCATCCCCACAGCAGCCGGGCGATGATACTCCGAGGCCCTCCTAAGCAGAATCTGACCGATCATCACCCCATCGAGATCAACCACGAAACTCCCCGGCCACCGCTCGGGCACCTCGGGCAGCTCGCGCTCAAGCTCGTCACGCGGCCGGGGGCCGCCGAGGTAGGTGTGCACCTCTGGCGACGCCAGCAGCTCGACGAACGCCGCACGGTCCCGGGCCTCGGGCTCACGGAGCACGAGCCGCTCGGTCCTGATCGGCGCGGGTGGCCAGGCGACTGGGCCGAGTTCAGCCATGGCGGGGAATTCCTCTCGACGGCAGCGACAGCAGCGACACCGGGAGACGGTGCCGCAGAAGAGGACGCGTCCGCCGAGTGATCCAGTTCCTGGCCAACGGGTCCTCCGGCCCGTCGCCGTACCCATGGGGGGCAACCACGGTGGCCTTGCACTCCGGCGTGCCCTCAGCAGTGTCGCGGCTGACTTGTTACCCCTCTTGGGCGGGGTCTGTTCCGTAGAGGGCGTCGGCGGCAAGGGCCTGCGTCGTGCTGCATGACGACTGGTCGTCCAACGGCGCCTGCCACAGGGGGACCCACGTCGTGATGGTGGTCGACGTCCCCAGCCGGACGAAGTCGCAGACCCCGTGGATCCGGGCAGCTGCGACCAGGACGGTGCCGGCTCCGGACGAGGACGTGGCAGTGTCGAACGACACCGATGCCGCCTGCGGACCGAGCCGGTCCCGCAGCAGGCCCTGCACGCCGGAGCGGGTGGCCGGGTAGGCGTTGGGGGCAACCGCTTCGGATCCGACCCCCTGGGACTGTTCGAGCAGAGTCCGGCCGAGCTCAAGGGTCGCCACAGCACCACTCCCACTCGGACAGGACATAGGCTGTGACTGTGCCGAGCCGTGGGTGATGGTGAACGAGTACCGGTAGCAGGACGGGACACCGGGCGACCCCGCACCGAGCATGACGGAAACCGTGGTCTGCACCAGACCACCGCCCGTCGTCCCATCCGACTTCATCGACAGCACAACGCCACCGTGCACCTCGACCTGGTCGACCACGGTGCCCTCGGTGAAGGGACCCCCGTAGGTACGCCCCGGGGACAGGAAGCCGGCGTTGAGGTCCCCGTTCAGATCGTCGGCAATGGCCTGGGATGCCGTCACTCCGGGAGACTCACTCGCGACCTGCTGCTGCTCCTGGTCGTAGCCGTGCTGAGTCGACGCCGCCATGACAGCCACTGCACCAGCGATCAGCAGTTGCGAGGCGGCGGTCCACCGGGCGCGGCGCAGGGCCGCCAGCGCCGCGGCCACCAGGACCGCCCACAGGAGGTCGTACATCCGACGGACCTCAGCATGGGACTCCGCGGTACTGATCCCGTGATCTGCCCAGGCTTCCATGCCCGCCGCGAATGCCATCCAGAGGAACACCACCCCCTCCGTCAGGAACAAGAAGAAGCCCGTGAGGATGTCCGCCCCGAGTGGCGCCCTGTCTCGCGGAAGCCAACTACGCCGCCGGGGCGGAGGTTCGGGTAGCGACATGGTCATGGTCACCCACCATGCCGGACGTGATGCTCACTGCGCCTGAGTACCCGTACTCAGGTCACCGCGCCTGTAGGCGTCCCCATGACACAGGGGCTCTCTCTGATCGCTCGAGACCGACGAGCGATCACCAGCCACCTCGACGCGACGCACCGGCGCGGAAGGTCCTGCCCGGTTTCGCGCTCGCCGACGAGTCGATGGGCCGGGTGATCTGGTCGACCGAGGTGATCACGGCGATACGACCCAGCGGCGGCGGACCGCTCTGCGGCGTCGCCGGTCCGTGGCCGCACGAGGTGGTGAGGACCGCCAATGCCGGTACTGCCGCTGCTCTCAGGCCATTGATGCGCACAATGCGACCGGCCTCTCCTGCGGCGGCGTGTTGCGGGAACCGGATGATCGCTTCCCGCTGTCACTGTGGACATCCACTCCCTGGGAAGGAACGTCTTGTTCAAGCGAAAAGGACAGCGGCGGTTGACGGCCACGGTCGTCAGCACGGCCCTGGCGGCCGGTGCGTTCACCCTCCTGCCCGTCACCGCGCAGGCCGCCCCGGCGGTCGCGTCGACCCGGCCCTCGGCCACCCAGGCGGACTTCGCCGCGGCGGCAGCCGCCTACCGCGTGCCGCTGGCGGTGCTGGTCGGCGTGGCCCGGCAGGAGTCCAACCTGCAGTCCCACACCGGCTACAGCGACAACGCCGGATGGGGGTTCATGAACCTCACCGACGCCACACCGCAGATGCTGCAGGCCGGTCCCTCGGGGCTCAGCGCCGACCGCTCCGGCCTCACCTCCGCGGCCAAGCACCCGGAGCTGCACACCCTGCTCACCGCCGCGGCGCTGACCGGCATCCCAGCCGACCGGCTGCGGCACGACCGCGCCGACAACCTCCGCGGCGGCGCCGCCCTGCTGGCCTCCTACCAGAAGCAGTTGACCGGCGGCACTTCGGCCGACCCGTCCGACTGGACCGGCGCGATCGCCGAGTACAGCCATCTGACGGACCGTAAGGCCGCGGCCTCCTTCGCGTCCGGCGTCCTCGCCTCGGTCGGCTCGGGCCTCCGGCAGCGGACGTCCGACGGCCAACTGGTCACCGTGCCGGCCGGCCGGGCCGCGGAACTGGTCCCGGCCCAGCTGGACCAGCTCAAGCTGACCCGGGCCGCGGCCGGCCCCTCCACCCCGGCCGAGTGCCCCAAGTCGCTGGACTGCCAGTTCGTCCAGGCGTCCTCGACCGGTGTGCAGGTGTCCAACCGGCCCGCCAACGGCATCAGGATCGACCAGATCGTGCTGCACACCACCGAGGGCTCCTACGACTCGGCCATCACCACCTTCCAGGGCCCCAACGCCGCCGCCGCGCACTATGTGATGCGCTCGGCGGACGGCGCGGTCACCCAGATGGTCTCGGACAAGGACGTCGCCTTCGGCGACAACAACTACGACAGCAACCTGCACGCGATCCAGATCGAGCACGAGGGCTTCTCCGCCTTCGGCGCGGACTGGTACACCGACGTCACCTACCAGCAGACCGCCAAGCTGGTGAAGTACCTGGTCAAGCGCTATGACATCCCCCTGGACCGGCAGCACATCCTGGCCCACGACAACGTCCCCGGCGGCAAGACCGCCGACCTGGCGGGCCAGCACTGGGACATGGGCAACCAGTGGGACTGGACCCGCTTCATGAAGCTGATCGGCGCCCCGTTCGACGACGGGACGTCCGGGGTCGGGCCGGTCGGCAGCGTGGTGACCATCGCCCCCACCTTCAAGAAGAACCTGCAGACCTTCACCGTCTGCCCGAGCGACGACCCCACCGGCGGCACCACCGTCTGCACCCCGGAGACCGTCCCGGCCAGCTCGCTGTTCGTGCACCAGGGCCCGAGCGCGGACTCCCCGCTGATCCTCGACGCCAATCTGCACCCGACCGGCACCAGCGGCACCGACGACGTCAGCGACTGGAGCACCACGGTCCAGGCCGGGCAGCAGTTCGTGGTCGCCGACCAGCAGGGCGACTGGACCGCGATCTGGTTCGACGGCCAGGAGGGCTGGATCGACAACCCCCAGGGCAAGAATACGATCCCCACCACCGGCGTGCAGATCATCCGCGCGGCCGGCGCCGCCACCGCGCCCGTCTACGGGACGGCCTTCCCCGACCCGGCCGAGGTCCCGACCGGCTGGGGCCCGGATCCGCAGAACCCGCTGACCGCGCCGAACTACGGCATCCCGGCCGGTCAGGCCTATGTCGCGGACCAGCCGCCGGTCCACGGCCAGGACTTCTTCCCGAGCCGCCAGGGCGTCGTCAACGGCGCGAAGTCCTACTACACGGTCCAGTTCAACCACCGCTATGTGTACGTGAACGCCGCCGACGTCACCGCCACCGCGGCCTGACGGCCAATCGGACCGCACCCGCCCGCCCCGCGCCTACCCGGCGCTTCCCGGGCCGGCGGGTGCGGCGGCCGAGGCCGCAGCGGGCGGGTTCCGGCGGGCCACGTCCAGCAGGACCCGCGCCGGGGCCGACACCTCGGCCTCCGCGGGCCAGACCGCGTGCAGGGTGCGGTCCAGTCGGACCTCCGGGGCGACCGGGATCTCGACCAGGCGGCCGGAGGTCAGTTCCCCCGCCACCGAGAGCAGCGAGAGGACGGCGGGGGCCGCGCCCTGCGCCGCGGCGCTGCGCAGCGGGCCGGTCGCGCCCAGCTCCAGCGCCGGGACCGAGGGGCCGACCCAGGGCCGGAGCGCGCGTTCCAGCGTTTCGCGGGTGCCCGATCCCGGCTCGCGCAGGAGCAGGGCGGTCTCGGCGAGTTCCGCGCCGGAGACCGGTTCCGGGCGCCGGGTCCAGGGGTGGTCGGGTGCGGTGACCACCACCAGCCGGTCCCGGGCGACCGGCAGCGCCTGCAGGTCCTCGGGGACGAAGGGGCCCTCGATGAAGCCGAGGTCGGCCTCGCCGCGCCGCAGCGCCTCGACCACCCGGTGGCTGTTGGTCACCTGCAGCGCGACATGTGCGTCCGGGCAGGCCTGCCGCATGCCGAGCAGCCAGCCGGGGAGCAGCTCCTCGGCCAGGGTCAGGCTTGCCGCGACCCGCAGTTCGCCGCGCTGCTGCGACTGGAGTGCGGCCAGGGTCTCGGCCAGCTGGTGCGCCTGGGCCAGGACGGTGCGGGCCCACTCGGTGACCACCAGCCCGGCCGTGGTCAGCCGCGAGCCGCGCCGGGAGCGCTCCAACAGCTTCAGCGCCAGCCGACGCTCCAGGGTGTCCAGCCGGGCGCTGGCGGCCGGCTGGGTGATCCGCTGCTGGGCCGCGGCGCGGCCGATGCTGCCCGTGTCGGCGACGGCGACCAGCAGCTCCAGTGTCTGCAGGTCGGGGAGCCGCCGGGAGGCGGGCAGCACGGGGGGCTCGGCTGGTGTCATAGCCGAACCCTATGACGTGCCTGGAATTCGGTGTCTACCGCGGTCGCGCCGGCCTGACCACAGTGGAACGCGTGACGATCATGCGCCTGCCGCTCCTCCGGTTCCCCGCTGCCGCCCGTGCCGGGACCGGGTTCGCGTCCACGTTCGCGTCCAGGTTCGCGTCCGGGTTCGCGTCCGCGCGCGCGAAGGGCCGGGAGGCCGGGCCGGGGACGCTCGCGGCGGGGCTCGCCGTCGCGGCGGGAGCGGCGGTCCACCACTGGCTGGGCTCGGTGTCCGTGCTCACCGCGGCCGTCGCGCTCGGTGTGCTGGCCGGAAACCTGGGGCTGCTCCCCGCGCGGACCCGGCCGGGGCTGGCGCTGATCGCCAAGCGGGTGATGCGCCTCGCCGTGGTGCTGCTCGGGCTCAAGCTGGCGGTCGGCGACGTGCTCGGGCTCGGCTGGCGGGCCCTGCTGCTGGTCGTCGTGGTGGTCGGCGTGACGTTCTGGGGCACCCGGTGGCTGGGGCGGCTGGCCGGGCTTCCGGGCGATCAGCCGCTGCTGATCGCCACCGGCTTCTCCATCTGCGGGGCCTCCGCCGTGGCCGCCATGAACGGCGTGACCGAGAGCGACGAGCAGGACGCCGTCACCGCCGTCGCGCTGGTGACGCTGTGCGGCAGCCTGGCGATCGCGGTACTCCCGCTGCTGCGCCATCCGCTGGGGCTGGACCCGGAGCAGTTCGGGCGCTGGACCGGGGCCAGCGTCCACGACATCGCCCAGGTCGTCGCGGTCGCCCAGACCGCGGGGCCGCTGGCGCTGTCGCAGGCCGTGGTGATCAAACTCATGCGGATCGCGCTGCTCGCCCCGATCGTCACCGGCGTGGCCGTCGCCCGCCGGAGCCGGGTGGCCAGGGAGGGTGGGGAAGGCGGGGAGGGCCGCCGTCCCCCGCTGGTCCCGCTGTTCGTGCTGGGCTTCCTCGGGTGCGTCGCCCTGCGCAGCGGCTCGGTGCTGCCCGCATCCGTCCTGAACCTCTGCGCGACCGTCGACGAACTGCTGATGGCCGCGGCCCTGTTCGCCCTGGGCAGCGCCGTCGACGTCCGGTCGCTGCTGCGCACCGGTCGCCGCGCGCTGCTGGTGGGGCTGGGTTCCTGGCTGCTGATCGCGGGCCTGTCCTATCTGGGGGTCCTCGCCACCACCTGAAGCCGCCCTGCGCGGTGGCGTGCTCCGGTGCTCCCCCCATGCCTACCTCCAGGCAAGTGTTGTCGAATGCAATACTTTCCCCATGGTGAACACAGCAGGTGGCGGCCCCGACCCCACCGACGAGGAGATACAGGCGTTCCAGCGCGGGACGCGGGACCTGATCGGCGTTGCGTTGCACAGCCTGGACGCGGCGGGCGGCGAAGTGTCGCTGCCGCAGCTGCGGATGCTGCTGGCGCTCGGCGACCTGGGGCGCTGCCCGTCCTCCCGGGCCGCGAAGGCGTTGGGTCTGAGCGCCTCCTCGATCACCCGGCTCGCGGACCGCCTGGCCGCCTCCGGGCACCTGCTGCGCGGCAGCGACCCGCACAGTCGCAGCGTGGTGACCCTCGAACTGAGCCCCAAGGGGCGGGCCCTGGTCGACCGGGTGCTGGCCTGGCGCCATGACGAGCTGGAACGGCTGCTGGCGCTGATCGACCCGGTGCTGCGGCAGCACGCCGCGCAGGCGCTGGCGCAGCTCCACGCGACGCTCGGCGACGCCTATGCCGACGAGCTGCCCGGCCCGGTGCCGCTGTGAGCGGCAAGGCGGCGCACAGCGTCGCGCACCTGGGCGACTTCACCGTCGGCCCGCGAACGCTGAAGATCACGCTCTGGGCTCTGCCGGTCGGCGGTGCCGGCGCCCTGGCCGCGCTGGGGCTGCTGCGGCTGATCGGCCTGGTCACCAACCTGGTCTTCTACCAGCGCTGGGACACCGCGCTGGTGGCCCCGGGCCAGGTGCACCACCCGTGGTGGCTGGTGCTCGGGGCCCCTGTCGCGGGCGGTCTGGTGGTCGGGCTGATGGCGCGCTACGGCTCGGAGAAGATCCGCGGCCACGGCATGCCGGAGGCCATCGAGGCGATCCTGACCGGCGGCAGCAAGGTCGCCCCGAAGGTGGCGCTGCTCAAGCCCATCTCCGCGGCGGTCTCCATCGGCACCGGCGGCCCGTTCGGCGCCGAGGGGCCGATCATCATGACCGGCGGCGCGATCGGATCGATGCTCGCCCAGTTCCTCCGCCTCTCGGCCGACGAGCGCAAGACGCTGTTGGTGGCCGGTGCCGCGGCCGGGATGGCCGCCACCTTCAACTCCCCGCTGGCCGCCGTGCTGCTGGCGGTGGAGCTGCTGCTGTTCGAGTGGCGACCGCGCAGCTTCGTCCCGGTCGCCGCCTGTGTCGCGGTGGCCACGGTCTGCCGCGGGTTCCTGCTCGGCACCGCCCCCGTCTTCCCGGTGCCCACCGCCGGGCTGCACCTGACCGCCCCGGACGAGGTCCTGGCCGCGGTCGTGGGACTGACCGGCGGCGCGCTGGCGGTCGGCGCGACCTGGCTGGTCTACCGGGCCGAGGACGGCTTCGCGAAGCTGCCGTTCCACTGGATGTGGTGGCCCGCCATCGGCGGCGCGGTCATCGGCGCCGGGGGCCTGGTCGAGCCGCGCGCCCTGGGCGTGGGCTACGACGTCATCGACCAGCTGCTCACCGGCCGGGCGACGCTCTCGCTGATCATCGGCATCCTGGTGGTCAAGACCCTGATCTGGTCCCTCTCGCTGGGCTCGGGCACCTCCGGCGGGGTGCTGGCGCCGGTGTTCATGATCGGCGGCGCGCTCGGAGCCTGGGAGGGGATGCTGTTCCCCCAGGTCATCCCCGGCTTCTGGGGCATGTGCGGGCTGGCCGCGGTCGTCGGCGGGGTGATGCGCTCACCGCTGACCGGTGTGGTGTTCACCCTGGAACTGACCCACGCCTGGGGCGCCCTGCTGCCGCTACTGGTCGCCTCCACCGCCGCCTACGCGCTGTCCGCGCTGCTGCTCAAGCGCTCCGTGCTCACCGAGAAGATCGCCCGCCGCGGGCTGCACCTGACCCGCGAGTACTCCACCGACCCGTTGGAGACCTTCTTCGTCCACGAGGTGATGGACCGTCACCCGGTCACGGTCGCCGCCCACCGCGCGGTCGACGACACGCTGGTGCGCCAGCTCACCCACGACCGGGCCGCGCGCAGGCAGCCGCACTACCCGGTGATCGGCGACCACGGCCCGGTCGGCCTGACCACCCTGCACCGGCTGCGCCGGCATGCCGCCACCGGTCCCGTCCTGGCCGCGCAGGCCGCGCAGCCCGTCCAGGCGGCCGTCCGCCCGCACGACACCCTGCGCCACGTCGCCTACCTGTTCGCCGAGCACGGGCTGACCAGCGCCCCGGTCCTCGGCGACGACGGGCAGGTGGTCGGGCTGATCGCCCTGCCGGACCTGCTCCAGGCCCGGCTGCACGACCTCACCGAGGAGCACCACCGCCAACGCCTCCTCCCCGCGCCGGCCGCACCCGGCGCGGCCGACCCGGCCGGCCGGACCGCCGTCGGCACCAGCGCCACCTGAGCGATCGGGAAGGAGACGGCCTCCGGCGGCCTCAGGACAGCTTCGCCTCCGGGGCGAAGGCGGGCAGCTTCTCCAGGCTGCTGCGCACGGCCTCGGCGCCGTAGGCGAACATCTGCCGCTCGTAGTCGTCGACCGCGCTGAGCAGTTGCTGACGGCCCTGGTCGGCCTCGATCAGGCAGCGGCGCAGCAGGTCGGCGTCGCGCAGCGCGGTGTTCGCACCGTTGCCGCCGGTCGGGGAGGTGGCGTGGATCGCGTCGCCGAGCAGGGTGACCGGGCCGGAGGCCCAGCGCTCACCGGGCTTGACCGCCCGGATGGACAGCAGCGTGCTGTTGTCCGGGTCGGCCTGCTCGATCAGCGCGCGCAACTCCGGGTGCCAGCCCTCCATCCGGGAGAGCACCGCGTCCTGCGCGGTCAGGTTCTCCAGTGAGCCGTTCGGCGGCAGGATCATGGCCCAGCGCACGTAGTCGCCGATGTCGGGCAGCGTGACCTCGGGGGCCAGCTGTTCGGCCGCCTGCTTCGGCGGGGTGCGGAAGCGCATCGCGCCGAGCAGCAGGCTGACGCCGTCGCCCGCGATCTTCGAGCCGTAGGCCTTGGACAGGCCGGCGAACTCGTCGGTCAGCGGGGTGCGGCCGATGACGAACCGGACGCCGGTGTCGGTCGGGACGGTGTGCGGCGAGAGCACTCCGCGGACCGCGGAGGTGACGCCGTCCGCGCCGACCAGCAGGTCGGCGGCGGCCGGGCCGCGGCGGGCGAAGCGGGCCCGGACGGTGCCGTCGGCCAGTACCTCGTAGCCGGTCAGCGCGGCGTCGGTGCGCACGGTCAGGCCGGTCAGCAGCAGGTGTCGCAGCACCTGCCGGTCGACCACGATGCCGGTCCGGCCCCCGCCGAGCCTGCCGGTCTCGTTCAGCAGCGGGTCCAGGACCAGCTGCTCGGCGGAGGCCTCCGTCACGATCTCGTCCAGCAGCGGGTGCCAGCGCGTGGGCAGGCAGGCGCGCACCGCCTGGAACCCGTCCGGGTTCAGCACCAGCCGGTAGCCCTGGAACCGGGCGACGATCCCCGGGTCGCGCTCGAACACCTCGGCCTCGATCCCGGCACCGCGCAGACCCTGCGCGAGGGCCAGGCCTCCCAGACCGGCTCCGACGACGGACACGCGCATCAACACCTCCAGGCCACCGCTGACGAACTTAGTTCGTCCTGACGATCAAAGTTCTACCCAACGAACTTAGATCGTGTCAAGCGGCACACGCGACCCGCACCCCCGCTCGACACGGCCGGCCTGCACCCAGCTCATTCGTGCGCCAGTGAATCTCGTTCGCATATGTCCTTTTTCAGCAGGGCCGAAAAAGGACACAGCCGACTCTAAGGGATGCAATGAATGTGACCCAGGTCACGGCCCGGGAGCCTTGGCTTTATATGGGGTTTTTCCCGGGCCCGGGAAGGGTCTAGGGTTCACAGGAAGGCGCATGACGCTTCGTCATCGTGGCCCGATGCAACCCATGAATGGCGCGGGGCGGCGCTTTCTTGGCATTCAATTCGTGTACGTATATATTGAGGGGTGGAAGTTGCAATCCATCAGAAGGATGACCGGGGTGGCGGCGCTCGCCGCCGCCGCAGTCGTCGGGGGGCTGATACAGGGGCCGACGGCAGTCGCCAGTCCCGCGTCGGCGGTCAAGGCGGCCCCTGCCGCGAAGCCGTCGTCGGGCCCGGGGGTGAAGAATCCCGACAGCGTGCTGGGCAAGGGCTGGAAGGCGTCGTCCGACCGCGCGGTGACCTCCGCGGCCGACAGCGACGGTCTGCACCTGCTGGTCGCCGACAGCAAGGACGCCTACGCCTGGCGGACCGCGGCGGTGCTGGCGGAGCCGGGGATGCCGGCCGACAGCTGGATCGGCAACCAGTGCGTCATCGACGCCTCGCACGCGGCCGTCGTGTACGCGCCGCGCAGCTTCACCAACCAGCAGGACCTGATGCTGGGCGGGGCGTTCGCCGCGGTGGTGAACCTGGACACCGGCGCGGTGACCAAGCTCCCGTTCACCGCCTCGCTGGCGTACTTCGACCCGACCTGCAACCCCAGCACGCACACGGCGGTCTTCACCGCGTACCGGGACGACAAGACCCGCCTGGTCACCGTGAACAGCGCGGGCGCGCAGGTCGCGGACACCAGCGCGGCCGGGCAGGTGACGTCGGCGGTGCCGGTCGCGGACGGGGCGGTCGCCGCCCTGGGCAACCGGCTGGTGCACATCAGCCGGGCGGGCAAGGCCACCACGCTCACGGCCACCGACAGCGTGCCCTACGACATCCGTCCGACCGGCAAGGACACCCGCGGCAAAGACAGCTTCGGCTTCCTGGACCACAAGGGCCAGAGCACCGCGCACGCCAAGGTGTGGAAGAACGGCAAGGTCGCCACCGTCGCCACCGGCGCGCTGGACGCCCTGTCGCTGCAGCAGGCGGGAACCGGCACGGTGTTCCTGGCCGGGCACCCCAAGGGCACGCCGAAGACTGCCGGGACCGGCATCACCGCCGTGGCCGCCGGACCGGACGCCGACGTCTCCAGCCAGGGACGGCTGGCCGTCGACCCGGTACTGACGCCGGGGGTCGAGGCGGGTCTCGCCAACATCGCCGACGCGGGCCGCGACTTCGCCGCGTCGGCCGCCAAGACGGCGCCCACGCCGCAGCCCGCCGCGGTGGCTCCGGTCACCGCCAACGGCCCGCTGACGCTGACCGCCACGGCGACGGCCACCGGCAAGAAGGTCACCGAGACGGTCGTGCCGACCACCGGCGCCAAGGCCGACGCCGCGCACGCCGCCTCGGGCCTGGCCCTGTCCCCGGCCCTCGGCGGCACCGCCGCCGACGCGGGTTCCAGCGCCGGTTCCAGCACGGGCACCGGCGCCGCCAAGCAGAAGGCGCTGACCACGGACGCGGTCACCGACGACCACAACCCCGTGGACACCGGCCGCTGGTGCTCGGTGCCGCGCAACGACATCAGCGAGCAGGCGCTGCAACCCACCCCGAACCAGGTGGAGTGGGCCGTCGACATGGCGGTGCGCGGTGACCTGAACGCCAGTTGGGTCAGCCAGGGCGGCTGGCGCACCCAGATCGGCCTGGGCACCGTCGACCCGCAGGCGCTGTTCCCCTCGCCGACCCTGGCCGGCGGCGGCCGGATTCCCGCGCAGGTCGAACTGGGCGTCCTGGCCCAGGAGTCCAACCTGTGGCAGGCCGAGTCCGGCGCGGTCCCCGGCCAGATGGGCAACCCGCTCGCCTCGGTGGCCGGATTCTATGGACACACCGGCACCGACCCGGCCCAGTACTGGAAGATCGACTGGACCAAGTCCGACTGCGGCTACGGGGTCGGACAGGTCACCGACGGCATGCGCCTGGCCGGGCACGAGAAGCCCGGTGAGACCAGCCTGTCGCCGACCGTGCAGAAGGCGGTGGCCCTGGACTACACCGTCAACGTCGCCGCGTCGCTGCAGATCCTGGCCGACAAGTGGAACGAGATCCACACCGCGGGCCAGACCATGACGATCAACAACGACGACGCCTCCAAGCCGGAGAACTGGTTCGCCGCGATCTGGAACTACAACTCCGGCTTCAACCCGCCCGGCTCCTCGGGCGGCGCCTGGGGTCTGGGCTGGTACAACAACCCGGCCAACCCCATCTACCCGCCCACCCGGCTGGCATTCATGGACACCAGCCTGGACGCCCTGGCCAACCACGACGCCGCCCACCCCCAGGACTGGCCCTACGAGGAGAAGGTGATGGGCTGGGCCGCCTGGTCCATCGACACCGGCCACTCCTACGCCACCTCCGGACGCCAGGACTGGCCCGGTGAGAGCGGCTTCTCCTCGGCCGGCTTCGAGCCGGCCTGGTGGCTCACCGCCGGGGACCGCAGCGCGATCAAGCCGCCGCTGAGCACCTTCTGCGACGCCAGCAACGCCTGCGACGTCTCCAACCCGCCGCCCTGCGAGACTCAGCACATCGACGGCTGCGACCAACTCCACTGGTGGAACGCGGCGAACACCACCTGGAAGACCGACTGCGCCGACTACTGCGGCCACGAGAGCATCAAGTACGCCACGCTGCGCGCAGAACCAGGACGCGGCACCCGGCTGCAGTACGGGCAGCCCGACTGCTCCGCTCCCCCGGCCGGCGCGCTGGTCGTGGACTCGATCCCGGACGGCACCCCGACCTGGAGCGACTGCGGGGACGCCACCTCCTCCGGCAACTTCCAGTTCACCTTCTATCCCGACAGCGACGGCAACTACGAGGCCAAGGGCGACCTGCACCAGATCGGCGGCGGCTACCAGGGCCACTTCTGGTACGCCCACGACCGCAGCGCCGACCACCTCGGCGGTGACGGCGGCCCGATGACCGTCCTCGGTGACTGGACGCTGGGCTCGGCCCTGCCCTCGTCGGCGTCCGAGGCCCAGGTCTACGTCCACATCCCCGACACCGGGGGCCAGACCACGCAGGCGATCTACCAGGTCGTCACACCGTTCGGCACCGTGGACAAGACGATCTCGCAGAGCGCCAACGAGTCCAACAAGTGGGTCTCCCTCGGCGCCTACCGCTTCAACGGCCAGGCGCCCGAGGTGCGGCTGTCCAACTCCAACTACATCGGCACCGGCGACAACGACATCGCCTGGGACGCCGTGGCGTTCGTCCCCGGCAACTACGACAAGATGCCCGACGTCACCTTCCCGGCGGCCGTCCCGGACGCACCCGACCCGGACTCCCCCGACGACCCGGTGGCGATCACCCAGGCGTCCGGCTCCACACCGGCGGCGCTGAAGAGCAACGCGGCGGTGTCCGGCAAGAGCACGGCGGTGCCCAGCGTCGCCCCCGGGCACTGCAGCGCGGCGTCCGCGAGCGGCGTCACCACCTGTGTGACCCTGGCCAAGGCCACGCCCGCGGCCCTCGCGTTCGCGGCCAAGGCACGACAGAAGAGCACGTCACCGACTCGGCAGGCGCAGGCCGGGACCGGCGCCGTGAAGCAGAGCGCGACAGCGTCCGCGGACGACAGCCTGTGCACGGACCTGGCCGGCGGCCGTAACTTCACCCGGTTCGCTTCGTGCACCGGAGGCCTTCTCGGCGTCAACCAGTACGTCGACGAGTCGCTGGTCGCCAGCGAGACCTTCGTGATGGAGCAGACCACCACCCTGACGGTCAACAACACGCAGATCCAGCAGACCATGTCGCTGACGCCCTATCAGGCGACCCCCGACATCGGCGAGGTGAGCCTGAACGTCGACTTCGAGTGCCGGACGGACTGCACGGCGCCGGTGCCGAGCTGGAGCTCTCCGCCGCTGTGGGCCACCTTCGCCGACCAGCACACGGCCACGGCGACGGCGACCAGCAGCTGGACCCAGACCACGGGTTCCAGCCTGCTGGACCTGAGCTGGGTGCTCTCCGGGACCATCAACGGCGGTGCGACCGACACCGCGGGCTGGTACGAGCCGGAACTCACCATCCGCTGCGACAACACCTTCAACGGAAAGCTGGCGGGCTGCGTCTTCCCGAAGTACACCCCGACGTTCAATGTGAACAGCAAGGCCAACCCGGCCGCGGCGGCGCTGTACTGGGTCCTGCAGCAGAAGCTGAGCAACCACCCCGGCAGCAAGGCGTTCAACTCACCGCTGCACCGGTTGGCGGACACGACCCTGCAGACGCAGAACCGCAACATCATGTGCAAGAGCGCCGCGGCGAAGTGGGTGAAGAACCCCAACACGCCCACCTCCAGCTGCGACGAGTACCCGTTCGCGGCGTCTCAGGAGAGCGGCGGGTCACTGCCCGGGTTCGGGCTGACGCCCGGAATGCTGACGGGCAAGGACTGCGTACAGATCTACTCCGCTCCGGTCGGATCGGCGTGGCAGCTGTACATCGACCCCAACTACCCGCTGCCGGACTGGACCATCAACTGCGGCCGGGGCAGCATCCCGCTGACCCAGAACACCACGGAAGGCGGCTCGCTGGGGAGGTGGTCCCCCACCATGCGCGTCATGGACGGTGACGCCTACTACGTCAACGAGCCCGGCTTCGAAGGCTGCAACCCCGACACCGTGTGCGCGGCGACCCCGTAGCGCGGTAGACAGTCCCTCGACGACCAGGGGTGCCGGAACGGCTCAACACCGTTCCGGCACCCCGCCGCGTTGTGGCGGCAGCCGCTACTCGCCGAGCACCCCGGCGGTCAGGCCGCCCTCCAGTACCGCCTGGCGTGGTAGGTCCACGCCGAACTCCTGCTCGGCCAGGGCGAGCACCCGCAGCAGCGGGCCGTCGAGGTCGAGGCCGTGTTCGAAGGGGGTGCTGCCGTCGGGCAGCACCAGTCCGGCCCGGCGCAGCGCGGGGAGCAGCCGGTCGGGGTCGGTCCCCGACCGCTCGTGCTCCAGGCCCGGTTCGAACGCGCACACGGTCTGCCCGTCCTCGGCGAAGGCGAAGCCGGTGTCGGCGTTCACGGTGCGCCACCACTCCAGCGCCACCGTGCCGGACGACAGCAGACGCGCGGTCACGTCGACGCCGAGCCGCACCGGGCCGTTCTCCACCACCCCGAAGGCCCATCCCCCGCTGCTGCCCACCCGGACCGCGATCCCGCCGAGCCGCTCCTCCACGGCATCCACGTCGAACCGGGTGACCGGCTCGTCCACCGGGGTCACCGGGGCGAGGCGCCGGAGCAGCTCGCCGGGCTCCAGGCCCCGGGCGAACATCACCCAGTACCCGAGGTCGAACTGATTCTCCGTCTCGATCCACTGAACGCCGTCTGCTGCCATGCGGCCCAGGCTACCGGCCGTGCGGGATCCGCCACCGGTCCGACCACCTGTCAGGCAGCTGTGATCCCGCTCACTTTGGCTTGCGTCGAATCCACCCTTTGCCCCCTTTGCAGGGTGGGGAGAAAACGGTCAGACGGTAACGATCACGGAGTCGAAGGCGCAGGCAGAGCGCGGTGGAACCCCCAACCGGCTTGCCTGTGCAGGCGCGTACCGGAAAGAATCCGGGTGCCGCGGGCGGAACACCGCTCCGCGATCGAAGTGTGCACTGCCGGAATTCGTCCGCTTTTTGACGTTCCGGAGCGAGGAGGGGGACGAATGGGGAGCACTCCTCGTATACGGCCGGTACCGGCACTGCTCGTCTGCGCCGGAATTGCCGCACTCCTCGGCGGCTGCGCCGCGAATTCAGCGGACCGTGCGCAGCCGACGCCGCCGAGCCCGTCCGCGTCCGCGAACGCGAACACCGGGGCTCCGGATCCGGGCGACCGGTCCGACTGGCCGCCCGTGGTGCCGACCTCGGGCCTGACCGCCGGCATGGTGCTCCCGCTCGAGGGCTACGAGGAGACCTACCCCCAGTCCGTGCAACTGGAGCAGGCGAACGGGAAGCTGATGGGCAGTTGCCTGCAGCAGTTCGGCTTCGCCCCGCTCCCGTCGAACGCCGGGAAGTACCCGCCGCCGAGCAACGACCTGTCGAACATGCCGAGGCGCTACGGCCTGGCGGACCCGCAGGCGGCGGCCCAGTACGGCTACCACCTCCCGGCCGACCACTCGATGCCCCCCGGCGCCGCCGGACCGCCGCTGAGCGCCGCTGAGCAGCTGGTGGCCTTCGGTCCGGCGCACGGTGGCGCGGCGTCGGCGGCTCCCGGCAGCTACCGGGGCAAGCAGATCCCGCAGGGCGGCTGCCTCGGCGTGGCCACCCGGGCGGTCGGCAGCACCGTCGCGCTCTCCCTGGTGAGCCGGCTCGATACGGCGAGCCTGGACGCGTCGCAGAGCGATCCCCGGGTCGTCGCGGTGGTCCGGCAGTGGTCCGGCTGCATGGCCGGGCACGGGTACCGGGTGGCCGACCCGTTCAAGGCCGCCGACCTGGCCCCTTCCCTCAACAGCCCCAAGGCCGACGCCAAGGAGATCGCGATCGCCACCGCGGATGTGGCCTGCAAGCAGCAGACCGGCCTGGTGAAGACCTGGTTCGAGGTGGAGTCAGCCGTGCAGCGGCAGCAGATCGAGCAGAACCGGCTCGGTCTCTCGCAGGCCCGCACGCAGTTGGAACAGGCCGTCAAAAAGGCCGCAGACGTGGTCGGTTGACCGTCCGCCGGAAAACCGGCCGCGGTCCCGGGCACCCCGGATCCCCCGGCTCCGCCCCGGAGTCGGATGAAGTCGTCATCAGACGGAGGAGAATCCCATGGGAGCATCCCGCATTCTGTCCCGCACCGTGGTCGGGGCGGTCGCCCTCGGCCTCGCGGTCACCGGACTGGTCGCCACGGCCGGATCCGCGTCCGCCGACTCCTACGAGACCAAGTCCACCAACTGCAGTTGGACCGACGGCAGCGCGGGCCTGGAGCTGTACTACAACTCCAACGAGGGCGGCGCCGCCGCGTTCATGTGCAGCGACGTCTACGACTACGCCGGGTACGTCTACAGCCCGAACGGCGCCGTCGCGGACCACGTGACCTACGTCTTCTCGTCGAAGTACGCGGGCTCGGCCGGCAACGGGGTCGCCCTGAAGAACAACGCCGCGTCGGCGGAGGCGCAGTGGGGCGCGTTCTCCGGCAACATCCCGGGCTACTACATGGTCTACTACAACAGCGGCTACGCCGGGCACTCCCAGTACTTCGGCGCCCTCGACAACGGCGGCGCGCCCGCGAACCTGGACTCCACCCTGAAGAACAACGAGGCCTCGCAGCGCGCGTTCGCCTGACCCGTCCCCCGGGCAGCGCGGCAGTTCGCCGCGCTGCCCGGGGCCGTCGGTCGCACCGGCCGGCCGGCTCCGGGTCAGCCGTCGTTCTCCGCCGACGGGATGTAGCCGCCCGGGACGTCGTTCGGGGCGTAGATCCTGCTGTCGCCGGGGTACGGCGTGGTCCAGTTGTGGGTCTGGTACCAGGTGAAGCGGTTCATCTGCTCCGGGTTGGCGAAGTCGGGCACGGCCTTGGTCCCGGTCAGCCGCTGCTGCGACTGCCAGGTCTTCCACTGCGCCGCGACGGCCTGCTCCGCCGCCGGCACCGACACCGTGGTCGGCACCGGCGCCGCGGCGGGGTCCTGCGGGGCGGGGACGTCGGAGCCGCAGGGGGGCTGGGTGCTCAGGCCGAGAGTCAGCGAGGTGCGGTTGGGCAGCGCCGTGAACGGCGTGTCGTCGGGGTGCTGGGTGAAGGCCCCGGACATCGGCGTGGCCGCGCTGTCCTTCTGGTTCATCGGCTGGATCCCGAGGATCTGCTCGATGGTGCGGATCATGGTGATCTGCGAGTAGTAGTGGTCGTCCACGGTGCCGTGCTGGGCGTACGGGCTGATCACCTGGACCGGCGCGCGGTGGCCGTCGACGTGGTCGAGGCCGGCCTGGGAGTCGTCCTCGACCACGAAGATCGCGGAGTCCTTCCAGTACGTGCTGTGCGAGATCTCGTCCACCATCTTGCCCACCGCGAGGTCGTTGTCGGCGACCTCGGCGGCCGGGCTGGCCGGGCCGCCGGTGTGGTCGTTGGAGAACCAGAACATGTTCAGGTTCGCCGGACCGTTCTTCTCGAAGTCCTGCTTCCAGATCTCGTACTTGTAGGTGTCGGGGACGTCGAGGTCGAACAGCGGGAAGCCGGGCACCGAGACCTTGTTGAGCGACGGGATGGCCGAACCGGTCTGGATCGGGTAGGCGCTCGGCGCCCCGGTCGCGTCCATGGTCTTGGCGTCGCAGTAGAGGTTCTGCCAGGTCGCGCCGGCCGGCTTGCTCTCCAGCGACTGGAACTCGCCGAAGTCCTTGACGGTGTCCCCCGCCGCCTGCGCGCCGGTCCAGAGGAAACCGCTCTTCTGGTGGCCCAGCACGTCGTTCTCGGTGTCGTAGCTGCGGGTGTACTCACCGGCCGACGACTCGGTGTACTCCGGGTTGTCGGCCTGCATCAGCCAGTTGTGGCCCTCGGCGGAGTTGGTGCCGACGTCGTAGAAGTTGTCGTAGAGGCCGAACTGCGCGGCCAGCGCGTGCTGGTTCGGCGTCACGTTCTCGCCGAACTGGGTCAGCGCCGGGTCGCCGTTGCCCTGCGGCATGTCGCCGAGCACCTGGTCGTAGGTCCGGTTCTCCTTGACCAGCAGGAAGACGTGCTTGATCGTCGACGGGTCGCCGATCCGGGTCGGCACCGGCACCGGCTTGGCCTGGCGGCCGTGGGCGGTGCTGACCGAGTCGCGGGTCCAGCCGTTCTGCTGGAAGACCTTGACGGTCTGGTCCCTGATCACCCGGTCGCTGGGCAGCGTGAAGGTGGTCAGGCTCGACGTGGTGTCATGGGTGCCGTGCCCGGCGTTGGTGGTGGGGCGGAGGGCGTCGATGCCACGGGTGTTGGAGACCACGACCTGCTTGCCGACCGTGCTGATCTCGGCCGGGAAGTAGTCCGTCGGCAGCAGGCCGACATAGGAGACCGGCTCCTGGGCGCCGGAGTAGCGGTAGACGGCGACCGCGTTGGCGCGGCCGAGCGTCACCAGCAGGTGGCCGTCGGCGGTGAGCGTCACCGCGTCCGGCTCGTAGCCGACCGAGGCCTCCGGCCAGGGCTGGGTGGAGACGGTCTGCACGACCCGGTCGCGGGCGGTGCTGATGACCGACACGTTGTTGTCGGCGGTGTTGGTGACGAACACCGCGCCCTTGGCCGCGTACACCGCGGTCGGGTGCAGGCCGACCTCGATGGTGCCGACCGCGGCGGACGGGTCCGCCACCTTGATGACGCTGACCGTGCCGGTGGTGGAGGCGCCGGTCCTGGGGTTGGCCGGCACGGCGGTGCCGTAGGAGTTGATCGTGGTCTCGCCGGGCCTGGCCTGGCGCCCGCCCTCGTTGCTGACGTAGAGCTTGCTGCCGACCAGGGCCAGGCCGCGCGGGGCGATGCCCACCGCCCAGCTCCGCTCGATCGCCCCGGTCGCCGCGTCGATGGCGACCACCCGGTTCTGGCCGTTCACCGCGGAGTACACGGTGGAGCCGTCGGCCGAGAACACCGCCGCGCCGACCAGCGCGTGCGCGGCGCCCTCGGCCGGGATCGGGACGGCCACCGGGGCGGTGAGGGTGCCGTCCGGGTTCACCGTGAACCGGGTGTAGCCGTCGCTCTGGCCCAGCCACAGCTGCTTGCCGTCCGGCGAGTACGAGGGGCCCTCCTGGCCGATCGCGGAGCTCGCGATGCGCAGGGTGTCCGCGGCGTTGGTGCCGATCCTCTGCTTGACCTGGCCGGTCCTGAGGTCCATCAGCACCAGCGCCGCGTCGCCGTCGGTGACCGAGGCCGCGAGCGTGCTGCCGTCCGGGCTGACCGTGGACGACATGATCTTGCCGTCGTCGATGACGGTGCGGCTGCCGTACGGGTCGAGGTACTGGTCGTCGGAGACCACCTGCCCCTTGGCGGTGACCTGGCCGACCTGCTGGGTGCCGAACTGCTGGGTCGAGGCGACGGCGGTGCCGGTGACGCTGAGGGCGACCGCGATACCGGCGGTCACCAGCGCGCCGCGCCGGCCCATCCGTCGGCCGAGAATGCTGATCTGGGCCTTCTCCTTGATCCGACGCTGCCGGGTCACCTGCATGCTGTCATCCCTTCGGGGAGCTGGAGAGGAGTTCGACGCCGCCGTCGAACTGCCACAACGGGTTCGGTGCGTCTCCGTGGGAGGTGTGCACCAGGAAGTAGCCGTTCACTTCCTTGGGTCCGTCGCCGTCGGCGACGTACCGGCCGTTCGCGGAGATGTCGAGCTGGTAGATCGCCTGCCCGGCGACCTGGACTCCGGGCAGGTGCCAGCTGATGACGCAGCGCCAGTCGTTGCCGGGGCCGGTGTCGTCGGTCTGGCCGTCGCCCTTGTCGCACGCCGCCGACACCCGGAGCTGCGCCTCGGTGACGGCGGGGCGGTTGAGCTCGTCGGTCTGCATCCGGTAGAGGTGGGCGAAGGCGGTGGCGGCCGAGCGCTGGACCTTGTCCCGGTCGATGCCGGAACCGGTCGACGGCGTCGCGACGGCGACACCGCCCACGGTGACCGCGAGCAGCCCGGCCAGCGGCAGCACGCCGAAGGCGACCGCCCGGCGCCCGGCGCCGTCGTAGGAGGCGTTGGTGAAGTCGCGGCGGACGAACAGCGCGTAGGCCAGCGCGGTCGCGACCACCGCCCACAGCAGGCTGACCCCGATGCTGATCAGCAGCGGGTCGAGCTGGCTCGGGCTGGTGAACAGCCCGTTCCAGGAGATGAAGGCGTAGCCGGGCAGTGCCAGCCGGACCGCCACCGGCAGCGGCAGCAGCTGCGCGAGCTGCATCGCCAGCGCGACGAACGCGGGCAGCAGCAGGCCCATCGGGGACCGCCCCAGCGCGATCGAGCCGAGCAGCGCGATCGCGGCCAGGGCCAGGGTCGGGGCCAGCACACAGGCCCAGGCGAGCAGCACCTGTCCGGCCGCGTCCGACGGGGCCAGCAGGTGGCCGTCGAAGCCGACCAGCGGCCGGTTGCCGACCGCGAGCAGCCCGCCGACCACGCTGGAGCAGGCCAGCCCGACCACGAGCAGCACGATCAGGGTGAGGCCGGACAGGGCCTTCGCCGCGAAGATCCGCCGCGGGGATCTGACCGCCACCAGCAGGTGGCGCCAGGTGCCGAACCGGTCCTCGACGGCGAAGACGTCACCGGTGACCACCGAGGTCAGCAGCGGGAGCGCCCAGCTGCCCGAGAAGCCGAGCACCACCAGCGGTCCGGCCCATCCGGTGGCGTGCATCCAGCGGCCGAAGAGGGTGTCCGAGGGCAGCGTGCTCTGCCGGCTCACCGCGGCGACGAACAGCGCGGGCGCGAGCCAGCAGACCAGGACCAGCAGCCGGATCCGCCACTGGGAGACCAGCTTGACCAGTTCGAAGCGGTAGCCGCGGGCCACCGAGACGGGGTGAGCGCTGCCGGCGACGTGGTCGGCGGCAGCGGCGTCGACCGGTGTCGCGAGGGCGGTGTCGGTCATCGGGCGGCCTCCTGCGGTTCGGTCAGGGCGAGCAGCGCGGCCTCCAACGGGGAAACCACCGGGGCGAGTTCGCGCACCGCGACGCCGTCGCGGACCAGGTTCGCCACCAGCGCGTCGAGGGCGGGCACCAGGGCGCGGACGACGAGTGCCTCGGCGCCGCGCCAGGCCACCGCCCGCTCCACCACCTGGATCCCGGCCGTGCCGTCGGCCAGGCCGAGGGCGGCCCGGGGGTCGGAGGTGAGCAGCCGGTAGTCGAGTTCGCGGTTCCCGGCCGCGAGTTCGCCCAGCGGCCCGGAGAAGACGACCCGCCCGGTGGCCAGGATGGTGACCTCGGAGCAGAGCTCCTCCAGGTCGTCCATCCGGTGGCTGGAGAGGACCACGCCGGTGCCCTCGGCCGCGAGCCGGGTCAGCACGCCGTGGACGTGCCGCTTCCCGGCCGGGTCGAGGCCGTTGGCGGGCTCGTCGAGCACCAGCAGCCGCGGCCCGGTGAGCAGCGCGGCGGCGAGTCCGAGCCGCTGGCGCATGCCGAGGGAGAAGCCGCGGACCCGGTCGTCGGCGACCTCGGTGAGGCCGACCTCGGCGAGCGCCGCGTCGATCCCGGTGGCCGCCGGGCCGCGGCCGCGCAGGGCGGCCAGTGCGGCGAGGTTCTGCCGGGCGGTGAGCGAGGGATACAGACCGGGGCCGTCCACGAATCCGGTGACGCCGTCGGGGGCGGCGAGCGCCCGGCCGACCCGCACGCCGAGGATGTCGAGTTCGCCGCTGTCGGCCGCGGCCAGGCCCAGCAGCAGTCCGAGCAGCGTCGTCTTGCCCGCGCCGTTCGGCCCGACCAGGCCGTGCACCTGACCCCGCGCCAGATCGAGGTCGACCGCGTCGAGGGCGACGACGTCGCCGAAGCACCGGGTGATCCCACGGGCGCGGACAGCAAGGTGGGTATCCATAGGACCCTTCTCTCTCAAGCACCTCCCCGGACTCTAGGAGCCGCGTACAGCCGCGTCACAGGCTGTGAGTTGAACATTGGGGGAACGGTGTTCTTGTCCGGGCCCCGTCAGAGAGCCGGGCCGGGGCCCGGCTCTCCGCCGTCCTGTGCTGGTCCGTCAGTGGCCCGGGACGTAGACGATGCCGCGCAGCGCCTCGCCGGCCCGCGCGGTCCGCAGGGTCCGGAAGGCGTCGCCGGCCGGGCTGGTCGCGCCGAGCCGGTCGGTCACGCTGACCAGGCGGTTGGGGTCGGCGCCCTCGTCGGTCGCGCCGGAGACGGTGGAGGTGACGGCCCAGACGGTGACGCGGCCGTCGGCGCCGACCGTGCCGGTGAGGGTGCGCAGACCGTCGGTGGCCGGGGCCCACGGCAGGCCGGTGGCGGAGTTGTCACCGGTCGGGTAGTCGGAGACCCGGTACGGACGGCCGAGGTCGAGCCCCTGCTGGATCGTGTAGGCCAGGCTCCAACTGCCGTCGCGGAGCACCCACTTCTGCAGCCCGGCGCCGGTCTGGGCGGCGGCGTCGGAGTAGCTGCCGGTGGCCGGGTCGTAGGCGTTGCCGCCGTCGCCCTCGTCGGCGACGTACAGCGTGGTGCGGTTGGCGAACCACATGCCGAACGGGAAGGACGTGGTCGACTTCAGCGCGGTCGGGAAGCCCTTCAGCACGCACATGTCGTCCGGCAGGCCGGTGGACTGCAGCGTCGCCGGGTCGTACGGCAGCGCCTCGGTCGGCAGCGGCGCGCCCGGCACCGGGAGGCCGACGCCGCTCGGGCAGGCCCTGCCGGTGGTGTCGATGAAGTAGACGGTGTTGACGCCGTTTCCGCCGCTGCCCTTGGTCAGGTAGACCACGTTGTCGTGGACGGTCAGGCCGCGGAAGTTGGTGTCCTTGCCGACCTTGTCGGCCTTGTCGCCCAGCTCGGTGACGCTGAAGCCGCCGACCGGCATCGGCGGGCCGACCTGCTGCCTGCTCTCCGGCAGCGTCGACGGCGTCGCCAGCTGGGCCCCGGCCCCGGCGATCACGCCGACCGGCTGCGGGTTGCCGCCGTTGCCGGCGTTGCCCGCCATGAAGAACCGGTTGTCGGCGCTGTCGAGGATCGCGGAGCGGCCGTTGTTGCCGCTGTAGGCGTTGGTCTCGGTGAAGCCGAGGGTGCCGTTGGGGCGCAGCTCGGCGACCGCGCGGTAATACGCGGTGCCGACCGGGTCGGTCGGGTCGACGGCGCCGGGGGTGTTGGAGTTCGACACGTCGGGCGCGTTCACCGGGGCGACGTAGCCCATGAAGGTGAGCGCGCGGCCGTCGGTGGAGAGGTTGAGGCCGAGTTCGGACTTCGAGGGGAAGCTGGTGACCAGGTGGTCGCCGCGGAGGCCGGTCGGGACGTTCAGGGTGCCCGTGGTGCGGCCGGACCGGGTGAGGGTGTCCAGCAGGATCGGCGAGGAGATGCCGAAGCTCGGGTCGACCGACTCGTTGTTGAAGACCTCGGGGTAGCCGCCGTCCGCGACCGCGCTGACGCACGCGGTGGTGCAGCCGGCCGGCAGCTGGGTGACGCCGGGGGTGATCGAGCCCTTGCCCGCGGTGTAGACCGTGCGCGAGAGGACGAGGCTGCCCGGGACGAGGACGCCGTGACGGCCGCCGTGGCCGCCGTGGTTGCCGTGGTCCTGGTGCGGTCCGGCGGGCGCGGCCGTCGCGGTGGTGCCGGGGACCAGCAGCAGACCGGCCAGGACGCCGCCGGTGGCGACGGCGAGGGTGAGGCGAGAGGGCATCGGGACACTCCTGCGAGAAGACGGGGTCGGGGACGGGACCGGTGTGCCGGAAGAGTGACGCGGCGTCACTTGCAGCTGCCGCTGCCGGAGTCGCTGTACTGCAGCGCCGTGGCGTCGAAGCCGGGGCCGGGCTGGACCGGCTTGTAGTTCCAGCTGTAGCCGTTGGACTTGAGGGTCAGGTCCATCACGCCGAAGGCGCTGGCCTGGGCGGTGACCACGTTGGGGTTGGCGTAGGCCCCCTCGGTCCCGGCGAGGGTGTCGAGGGCCTCGCCGCCGGAGCCGATGATGAACTCCGGGATGCCGTGGGCCCGGTCGTACTGGCCGGCCGGGTTCATCGGGCGCAGCCGGGCGTAGGCGTGCTCGTGCCCGTTGAGGACCAGCGTGGCGCGGTGCTTGTAGAGGAGCGTCCACCAGGCGTCGGCCGCCGCGCCCTCGATGCCGCCGGCGCCCGGCGCGGAGGCGGCCACCGTCGCGGTGGAGGCGGTGGTGGCGCTGAAGGTCGGCTGGTGCCAGTAGGCGATGGTGCACGGACGCTTGTTCTCGGCCAGGTCCTGGGCGAGCCACTGGGTCTCCTGGCTGAGCAGGCCGCCGTCCGTGGTGGAGCAGTCGTGGCCGAACGCGTCGGAGTCGCACTCGGCGTTGAGCGAGACGATGTGCCAGTTGCCGAGGTCGTAGGAGTACCAGCCCTGGTTCCCTGCCGTGTCATCACCGGCCTGGCCCTGGGCGTTCGGTGTGCCGGCCTGGTCGTGGCCGTTGAAGTAGCCGAAGTAGCCGACGCCGTTCTGCCCGGCCTCGTTGTCGCCCTTCTTGGCGTAGGGGTAGTACTCGTGGTTGCCCGGCGCGGGGCGTTCCAGCATCTTCAGGCCGCCCCAGGCCTGCTCGAAGGACTGCTCGAAGTCGGTCAGCTTGCCGACCTGGTACTGCTCGTCGCCCAGCAGCGCCACGGCGTCCGGGTGCATGTCCGTGGCCTGCTTCGCGGTGGCGAACTCGGCGCCCATGCCGCCCAGGGTGGGGCCGCCGCACTTGAGCGCCGCCGGGTTGGCGGCGTTGTCGTCGTCGTCCGGTTCGCAGGCGATGTCGCCGACGGCGGCCAGGGTGTACGACTTCGCGCTGTGCTGGGCGTAGGGCCAGTCGTTGCTGCTGTGGTGCACATCGGCGGCTGCGGTGCCGGTGACGGCGAGGACGGCCAGGCCGACGGCTGCGGCGGAGATCTTGGTGGCGCGTTTCATGCCCATTGCCCTTCTGCGGAGCGAGCGGTCAACGCACGCTATTCCGCAGATCTAACAGTTGACACAAACACTTCCTAACGGCTGAGTGAACTCCGTCTAGGGGCTGCTGGGTGTGTCCTCGGGCCGGGCACGGACCGCCCACCGTGCCGCAGAGGACCTAACACCGAGGTAACAGAGGCCTGCTGACGGCATGCCGGTGCCGCGGGCCCCGCACCGGGTCCCGCGGGTCAGCGACCCTCCGCCTCCTCGGCGTAGACCCGGGCGGCGTACCCGTCCAGGGCCTGTTCGCAGCCGGCCAGCGCGGCCGTCGCCGCGGCCCTGCCCGGCGCCGCCAGCACGTCCCGCTGCTCCACCTTGGCGAACCAGCTCCGCAGCTTCACCAGGTCCTCGTCGTGCTGCTCCAGCTCGGCGTAGCCGAAGTGCCCGGCCCGGTCTTGCTGCTCGATCTGCCCGAGGAACTCCTGGCAGCGCTCGACGATCTCCTGGTACTCGTCGTCGCGGGCGGTGTTGAAGGCCTGTTCGGCCTCCGCGCCGCCCGCCAGCACCTCGGAGCCCAACAGCAGCGCGCTGCCGCCCATCTCCAGGATCTCGTTGCGCAGGAGTCGGAACGCGCGCTCCGCGCCCGGACTCCGCGGCAGGGCCGCCGCCGAGTTCTGCAGGTAGATCGCGCCCAGGCCCTTGATCCTGCGCCACACCCCGGCCCGCAACCGGGTCGGCTCGGCCGGGACCTTGTAGACCAGGACCAGCCAGCGCACCCCGGAACCGTCCACCTGCACCCCTCCACACCCCGGCCCTGCGACCCTACGTGATCAGACTAGTCGCCGACGATCGGCGGGTCAGCCGCGGCGCGGCGGCGACAGCTTCCTCAGGGCGGCCCGCAGGAACTCGCGGTTCATGGTGGCGATGCTGGTCAGCGGGATGCCCTTGGGGCAGGCCGTGGCGCAGGCGCCGGTGTTGGTGCAGCCGCCGAAGCCCTCGGCGTCCATCGCGGCGACCATGTCCAGCACCCGGCTCTCCCGCTCCGGCGCGCCCTGCGGAAGGGTGTTCAGGTGGGTGACCTTGGCGCTGGTGAACAGCATCGCCGAGCCGTTGGGGCAGGCGGCCACGCACGCACCGCAGCCGATGCACTCGGCGTTCTCGAACGCCAGCTCGGCGTCCGGCTTGGGGACGGGCGTCGCGTGCGCCTCCGGGGCGGAGCCGGTCGGCGCGGTGATGTAGCCGCCGGCCTGGATCACCCGGTCGAACGCGGAACGGTCCACCACCAGGTCCTTCACCACCGGGAAGGCCGAGGCCCGCCAGGGCTCGATCTCGATGGTCTGCCCGTCGGCGAAGTGCCGCATGTGGAGCTGGCAGGCGGTGGTGGCGCGCTCCGGCCCGTGCGGGCGGCCGTTGATGACCAGGGAGCACATCCCGCAGATGCCCTCGCGGCAGTCGTGGTCGAAGGCGACCGGCTCCTCGCCGCGCCGGATCAGGTCCTCGTTGAGGACGTCGAGCATCTCCAGGAAGGACATCTCCGGCGAGACGCCCTCGACCCGGTAGCCGACCAGGCCGCCCGGGGCGTCGGCGTCGCGCTGGCGCCAGATCCGCAGGGTGAGGTTCATGTGTAGCTCCGCTGGGTGGGGTGGACGTACGCGAAGACGAGTTCTTCCCGGTGCAGGACGGGGGCCGCGCCGCTGCCGGTGAACTCCCAGGCGGCGGCGTAGCAGAACGCCTCGTCCTTGCGGGCGGCCTCGCCGTCGGGGGTCTGCGACTCGACCCGGAAGTGGCCGCCGCAGGACTCGGTGCGGTGCAGTGCGTCCAGGCAGAGCAGTTCGGCGAGTTCCAGGTAGTCGGCCACCCGGGTTGGCCTGCTCCAGCGTCTGGTTGAGCTGCTCGCCGCTGCCGGGCACCCTGACCCGGCGCCAGAACTCCGCGCGGATCTCCGGGATCCGGGCCAGCGCCTTGCGCAGGCCCTCCTCGCTGCGGGCCATCCCGCAGTGCTCCCAGAGCAGTTCGCCGACCTCCCGGTGGAAGGAGTCGGGGCTGCGGTCGCCGTCGTTCGCCAGCAGCCGCCGCAGCCGCTCGGCGGTCTCCGCGACGGCGGACACCGCCTCCGGGTGGTCCTCGGCCACCGGGGCCAGGTCCGGGTGGCGGGCGAGGTAGTCGTTGAGGGAGGCGGGCAGCACGAAGTAGCCGTCGGCGAGGCCCTGCATCAGCGCGGAGGCGCCCAGCCGGTTGGCGCCGTGGTCGGAGAAGTTCGCCTCACCGATCGCGAACAGGCCGGGGACCGTGGTCTGCAGGTCGTAGTCGACCCACAGGCCGCCCATGGTGTAGTGGATCGCCGGGTAGATCCGCATCGGGACCCGGTACGGGTCCTCGCCGCTGATCCGCCGGTACATCTCGAACAGGTTGCCGTACTTCTCCGAGACCGCCTCCCGGCCCAACCGCGCGATGGCATCGGCGAAGTCGAGGTAGACGCCGAGCCCGCCGGGGCCGACGCCGCGGCCCTCGTCGCAGACGTTCTTGGCGGCCCGGGAGGCGACGTCGCGGGGCACCAGGTTGCCGAAGGACGGGTAGCCGCGTTCCAGGTAGTAGTCCCGCTCGTGCTCCGGGATCAGGTCCGGGGCGCGGGTGTCGCCCTTGGTCTTCGGCACCCAGATCCGGCCGTCGTTCCGCAGCGACTCGCTCATCAGGGTGAGCTTCGACTGGTGCTCGCCGGAACGCGGGACGCAGGTCGGGTGGATCTGGGTGAAGCAGGGGTTGGCGAAGTACGCGCCGCGCCGGTGCGCCCGCCAGACGGCCGTCGCGTTGGAGTTCTTCGCGTTGGTGGAGAGGTAGAAGACGTTGCCGTAGCCGCCGGTGGCGAGGACCACGGCGTCGCCGAAGTAGCTGGACACCGCGCCGGTGACCAGGTCGCGGGCGACGATGCCGCGGGCGCGGCCGTCGACCACGATCAGGTCGAGCATCTCGGTGCGGGCGTGCATCTCGACGTTGCCCGCGGCGATCTGCCGGGAGAGCGCCTGGTAGGCGCCGAGCAGCAGTTGCTGCCCGGTCTGGCCGCGCGCGTAGAAGGTGCGCTGGACCTGGACGCCGCCGAAGGAGCGGGTGTCGAGCAGTCCGCCGTACTCCCGGGCGAAGGGCACGCCCTGGGCCACGCACTGGTCGATGATCTGCACCGAGATCTCGGCCAGCCGGTGCACATTGGACTCGCGGGCGCGGAAGTCGCCGCCCTTGACCGTGTCGTAGAACAGCCGGTGGACGCTGTCGCCGTCGTTGCGGTAGTTCTTCGCCGCGTTGATGCCGCCCTGGGCGGCGATGGAGTGAGCGCGCCGTGGGGAGTCCTGGTAGCAGAACTGGACCACGCGGTAGCCCTGTTCGGCCAGCGTGGCGCCGGCCGAGCCGCCGGCCAGGCCGGTGCCGACCACGATCACGGTGTGCTTGCGGCGGTTGGCCGGGTTGACCAGCTTGGCCTCGAACCGGCGGGTGCTCCAGCGGTCCGCGATCGGGCCGCCGGGGGCCGCGGTGTCGCTGACGGGGGCGCCGACGGTGTAGTCGGCGTAGGCGGCGGGGGCAGTGTGATCGGCGGGGGCGGTGTGATCGGTCATCAGTGCACGGCTCCGGTCATGACGGCGACGGGTACGGCGGTGAAGCCCGCGAAGAGGACGAGCCCCAGCAGCCAGCTGACGGTCCGGAGGACCGGGCCGCTGCGGGGGCCGTTGGCGCCGAGGGTCTGGGCCGCGCTCCACATCCCGTGCCGGATGTGCAGGCCGAGCGCCGCCATCGCCACGATGTAGATCACGTCGGCCCACCAGTTCTGGAAGTCGGCAACGATGTTCTGGTACGGGTGCCCGGCCTCGCCCCGCGGGTTCAGCGTCCCGGTGGTCAGGTCGAGGATGTGCCAGACCAGGAACAGCAGCAGGATCACGCCGCCCCAGCGCATGGTGCGGGTCGCGAAGGACCCGCCGGTCGGCCGGGCGTAGCCGCGGTCGCGCGCCCTGAGGTCGCGGCGGCTGAGCTGGTACGCGCAGACCGCGTGCAGCACCGCGCACCCGGCGAGCACCGTGCGCTGGGCCCACAGGTACCAGGTCCGGTGCAGCACCGGCTCGCCGATGGTGCGCAGCCAGGCCGCGTAGGCGTTGAAGTCCGGGGCGCCGAAGAAGATCTTCAGATTGCCGAGCATGTGGACGATGAGGAAAAGGAGCATGATCACGCCGGTCACCGCCATCACGGCCTTCTTGCCGATGGTGGAGGACCAGAGCGTCCGGGTCGTGGACGGCCGGGCCGTCCGAGTCGCTACTGCCACGCGGACGACGTTAGGTTCGCCGAATCGATAGGTCAAAGACATGAAGTTGCTCGTTTCGATAGCCAATGCCTATCAACTGGTATCGTCGGCCTATGCAGCTCCAGCAGCTCAGCTACTTCCTGGCGGTCGCGGAGACCTGCCACTTCACCCGGGCCGCCGAGCGGGTGCACGTCGCCCAGCCCTCGCTCTCCCAGCAGATCCGGGCGCTGGAGCGCGAGTTGGGCGCCGACCTGTTCCACCGCGCCCGCGGCAACATCACCCTCACCGACGCCGGCCAGGCGCTGCTCCCGCTGGCCCGGCGGATCCTCGCCGACGCCGAGTCCGCGCGGATCGAGGTGCGGGAGGTGGCGGGCCTGCGCCGCGGGCGGGTCCGCCTCGGCGCGACCCCGAGCCTGTGCACCGGTCTGCTCCCGCAGGTCCTGCGGGCCTACCACCGCGAGCACCCGGGCATCAGCCTGCGGATCGAGGAGGGCGGCTCCCGCGACCTGGTGCGCGAGCTCGCCACCGGGAGCCTCGACCTGGCGCTGCTCATCCTGCCGCTGCAGAACCACGACCCGGCCCTGGCCACCACCGAGCTGCTGAGCGAGGAGCTGGTGGTGGTCTCCGCGGCGCACGCCGCCCCGCCGACCGCCGAACCGTGGATCGAGGTGCAGGACCTGCGCGACCAGCCGCTGGTGATGTTCCGGCACGGCTACGACCTGCGCGAGTCCACCATCGCGGCCTGCCGCGCCGAGGGCTTCGAACCGGACTTCGCCGTGGAGGGCGGCGAGATGGACGCCGTCCTGGCCATGGTCGAGGCGGGGCTCGGCATCGCCGTGGTGCCCAGCATGGTCGCCGAGCGGCGTCTGCTGCGGGTCACCCCGTTCGCCCCGCCCGGCCTGCGCCGCACCATCGGCCTCGCCCACCGCAAGGACGTCGAGCCGCCCCGGGCCGCGCGCGAGCTGCGGCGGGTGCTCCTGGCGTACCTGGCGGAGGCGGCCCGGGACGGACGACTGTCGCGCGGCGCCTCACCGCGCTGAGCCGGGCGCAAAGTGCCTACGCCTACTGCCGGTTGGCGCCGTCATGCGCTTCTATATGTCATGCATCGGATCCATGCGCCCATGGATCCGCACCGGTCGAGAGGGAGAACCATGGACAGGAACACCATGCGCGCCGCCGCGGCAGCCGCCGTACTGGTCGCCGGGCTCGCCGCCGCCGCACCGGCCCAGGCCGCCACCAGCAGCAGCAGCAGTCGGATCACCTCGCTGTCGCAGCTCCACGCCCACCTGGCCACGGCCGTCGCCGCCGAGAGCGTCGCCGCCGTCGGCACTGGCCCGATCACCGGATTCGTCAACGCCGCCACGTCCACCGACTGAACCGACCGCAGAACCAGGGGCCGGAGGCGAGCACCGTGGAGAACCCGCAGAACAGCACCGAGGACCGGTCAGCGCACCCGGCCCCGGTCACCTGGTGTCCGAGCGGCACGCCGGACCGCCCGGAGTCCGTCGTGCTCGGGGTCAGGTCCGGCCCGGAAGGGCAGGTCGTCTACCTGGAGACGCCGGTACCGGCCGCCGAGGTGCTCGGCGCCGTACCCGAGGGCATCGCGCCCACCCGGGTGCTGCGCTTCGCCTCGCACTGCGTACCGGAGTGCGCCAACCGGGTCGGCACGGACTGCGGCCTGATCGAGCGCATCCGGACGGTGCCCTCCGGGCCCACCGCCTCTGCCACCGCCTCCGTGCCGCGGTGCCACCTCCGGCCGCACTGCACCTGGTGGCACCAGGCGGGTGTGGAGGCCTGCCACCGCTGCCCCGCCGTCACCACCCTGAACTCCCCCGACGACGAACTGACCACCCTGGTCGCGGACCCGGCGACCACCCCCGAGCAGCTGCGGGAGTGGATCACCGCCGACACCCCGACCGACTGACCACCGGCCGCACCGGACGCCTCAGCGCGCCACCCGGTAGTGGAGGGAGACGACGTTCGAACCGAAGGTGCGGGTCTCGACGAGTTCGAGACCGACCTGCTGTTCGCGCCGGGGGAAGAAGGGGACTCCGCCGCCGACCAGCACCGGGTGGACCAGGGCCCGGTACTCGTCGATCAGGCCCAGCGCAGCCGCCTCGGCGGCGAGGGTCGCGCCGCCGATCGCGATGGCCCCCTCCCCCGGCTCGGCCCGCAGCCGCGCGATCTCCTCCGCCAGCCCGGCGGTGGACAGGCGGGCGTTGCCCCGCACCGCCGACAGCGTGCGGGAGAAGACGACCTTGGGCAGCGGCTTCCACAGCGCGGTCCAGGTGAGCATCGCGTCGTCGAGCGAGGGATCCTGGTCGGCGGTCTCCCAGGGCAGCATCGTCTCGTACAGCCGACGCCCCATCAGGTGGACGCCGACCTCCCGGATCTCGTCGGTGACGAAGCGGAAGACCTCGTCGTCGGGCGCCGCCCAGTCGAAGCGCCCGTCCGGTCCGATGATGTAGCCGTCGAGTGAGACACCCATCGAATAGGTCACGCTGTGCATCGGAACTCCTCCTCGGTGACTGGGGTCGACAGTACGACCGCCGGACAGCGCGGAACTCATCGCGACGCGCGGAACGGGAACCAGCCCCCACACTTCCTCGACCGCCCTGATGTGCGGGTTCGGGCAGGCCGGTGCACTTCCGGGCCAGGCTGGCCGGTCGGCGCGGCCGGCTGCTGTGCGACCCGCGGCTGGACGGCGTCCCGGTCTTCCTGGACAGCGGCAGCGGAAGGTGGTGGAGATACCGCGCGGCGGCCGGGCGCTGGAAGCCACCCTGGCAGCGCGGGGCGCCGTCGACAACGGCGTCGAGCGGGTGACGCTGCGCTACCGGCCACCCGGCGGCATGCCACTGCCGCTGGGCCTGAACAGCTACGACGCAGCCACCCTCGGCGACTGGCTCGCCGCCCCCGCGACCGACCGCCCGGCCCGGACCACCGCCGACGGGTCACCGCCCGCTGAGACCGGTGAGACCCCTGTTCGGGTGTCTGCGGTGGCAGCGGTCCGGGAACTGAGTGACGATCAGGTCTGGCGTTCCCGCGCCGGGGATGCCGTACGTCGACAGGTGGGTCGGAGTTGTGGAATGTCCGATGAAGTGATGCCGTCCGTTCCGTCCGAGGGCCGCCGTGGTCGCCGGCTGAGCGGGGGCTGGCGGGTGACGGCGTGGGTTTCGGCGGCCGTGTGCACGGCCGGGCTGGTCGCGGCGGCGGTGCCGGTGATGCGGCACTACGAGATCCCGCCGTTCTCCCAGAAGGGCGATCCGGTCAGCTACGGCACGGTGCCGCTGGTGGCGGCCACCGCCCCGACGGGGCTCGGCCCGGACCACAGCGGCGACGGGCGGATCGCGACGGTGCCTGCCGGGACCCTGCTGCCGACCGGCCCGCGGGCGCCGTTCAAGGTCGCGCACACGCTGGACGACGGCACCCACATCGGCGTGGTGACCCTGCACGGGAAGCAGTCCGGCTACACCGGCAAGGTCTGGGTCTGGGCGCCGAAGGCGTACGACGACCCCAAGTACGCCAACAGCGGCTTCCCGGTGATGATCGCGCTGCCCGGCGGTCCCGGCTACCAGGACAACTACTGGATGGACCCGAGCCTGAAGCTGGAGGAGTCCATCACCAAGTGGTACCAGCAGGGCAAGAGCAAGCCCTTCCTGCTGGCCATGCCGGTGCTCAACCCGGGCCCCGACGACAAGGGCATCTACTGGGACGGCAGCGACATCCCCGGCCAGCCGAAGATGGGCACCTGGCTGACCCAGGACGTCCCGGCCCTGATGCGGGCGAACTTCCGCACCCTCAGGTCCCGTGACGGCTGGGCCTACATGGGCTCCTCCAGCGGCGGCTTCGCCGGTCTGAAGGCCGTGCTGAAGTACCCGGACCGGTTCAAGGCCGCACTGATCTCCGGCCCGGACATCGTCCCCGACTCGCCACTCTGGGCGGGCCACGCCGCGCAGGAGCGGGAGAACAACCCGCAGGTCCTGGCCCAGCAGCTGATCACCCGCAAGGGCCCGGACGTCTACCTCGGCTTCCAGGTCGGGACCCGGGAGAACCGGTCGACCATCGCGGACATCCAGAAGTTCATCGCGACCTACGGCAAGGGCCCGGTCCACACCCAGCTGAACCTGATCCAGGGCGGTCAGCACAACGCCTACACCTACGTCCCGGCGATGGGCACCGGACCGATCCAGTGGATCAGCTCCCACCTGGCCGGCCCCACCCCCTCGCCCTGACGCCGCTCCAGGGTCTCTCCAGCCGTGGGAAGGAAGCCCGATGGGTCTGACCAGCCGAAAGCTGGAACTGCTGGTCGCGCTGTGTGCGGTGGCGGCCTTCGCCGGGACGATGTGGCTGTGGCCGCGGCTGAGCGGGCGCGGCTGGCGGGCCCTGTCCGGGCGGGCCGTCGCCCTGCTCGCGGGCCAGGCGCTGGCGCTGGGCGCGATCGGCCTGGCGGCGAACAACTGGGGCGGCTTCTACAGCTCCTGGGGCGACCTGCTGGGCACCGACCAGGGCGGCGCGGCGGTGTTCACCCCGCACGCCAACACCGGCGGGACGCCGCAGCCCTCGGCGGACGCCGGCAGCTCGGTGCAGGTGCTGGGCAGCAAGCCGGTGCCGCTGATGCTGCCCGGCGCGGCCGGGCGCTCACCGGGCGGGACGGTGCAGCAGGTGCGCGTCCACGGCGGCGGCACCGGGCTGACCGAGTCGGCCTACGTCTACCTGCCGCCGCAGTACTTCCAGGCCGCCCATGCCCGGAAGAGGTTCCCGGTGGTGCTGGTGTTCACCGGCTACCCCGGCACCGCGCAGAACCTGATCACCCGGATGAAGTACCCCACGGTCGCCGCCCAGGCCATCGTCAAGGGCGCGATGCAGCCCACGGTGCTGGTACTGATGCGCCCCTCGGTGGCGATGCCCCGGGACACCGAGTGCCAGGACGTGCCCGACGGCCCGCAGGCGGAGACCTTCTTCAACGTGGACCTGCACCGGGCGATGGCCGCGCACTACCGGGTCGCCGACACCGGCCGCGGCTGGGGGGTGATCGGGGACTCCACCGGCGGCTACTGCGCGCTGAAGCTCGCCATGCGCAACCCGGGGGCGTTCAGCGCGGCGGCCTCGCTGTCCGGCTACTACGCCGCGGCCTCCGACAGCACCACCGGCGACCTGTTCGGCGGCAGCGAGCGGCTGCGCAACGAGAACAACCTGATGTGGCGGCTGAAGAACCTGCCGCCGCCGCGGATCTCGGTCCTGCTCGCCAGCAGCCGCGAGGGCGAGGCCGACTACAAGGCCACCATGGCGTTCATCGCCGCCGCCAAGCCGCCGATGGACGTCGCCTCGCTGATCCTGGCCAGCGGCGGCCACAACTTCGACACTTGGAACCGGGAGACCCCCACCGCCCTGCCGTGGACCGCCGGCCAGCTGACCGCCCCGGCAGACGCCCCGGCCGGCTGACCGGGGCCGGTCCGGGGGCCGCCGGTAACGGCGGGTCAGTCCACCGGGGGCCGCCCCGCGCGACCGCGGCTGTCGGCCCGGCTGCTGTGCAGGGTCACGTCCAGGCGCAGGCCGGGCGCCTCGGCCGCGGTGCGGGCGTGGGCGAGGACGGTGCCGTGCAGGGCGGTCAGCACCTTCTCCGGCTCGGCGGTCCGCTCCAGGGCGAGATCCAGTCGCAGGGTCGTGCCGGAGCGCTTGGCGCGCAGCGCCGCGCGGGCCGCCGTGACGCCGTCGATCCGCTCTGCTTCGAGCTGTGCGGCGCGCGACAGGGCGGAGCCGTGCAGCCGGGTGGTCGCGACCCGGAGCCGACGGGTGCGGTAGCGGCTGAACTGGGCCGCCAGCCAGAGCAGGGCGAGCGCCGCGGCGCCCGCGCACACGCCGCGCAGCAGCGCGGTGTTCCGGGCGAAGGAGTGCCAGCGGTCCAGGGCCGTGGTCCCCAGCAGCGGGTCTCCGGGGTGGCGGATGCCCAGGAGGGCGGGGACGCCCCAGCGGTGGGCCAGGTCCAGTCGACCGCTGAGCACGCCGAGGCCCACCGCGAGCAGCAGCAGGGCGGCCAGCAGGAGCAACAGCCGGTTGAGGAACGTGCGCACCTGCGGTCAGCTCCTCTCGGCGACGGGCAGCGTGGCGGCGGGCAGGGTGGGGCGGCAGACCAGGCGCGGGGGCCGGGTCAGGGTGAGCCCGGCCAGGGCGGCCGAAGCGACCCGCTCGATCTCGTCGTGCAGGAGCTCGGGTTCGCCGTAGCGTGCCCGGGAGCGGACCCGGACCCGGCGGCGGCCCACCGTGACGGACACCCGTCCGGTCCCGGGGACCCGCTGGATCCGGTCCTGCAGCAAGGCCGCCACCAGGGCGCGGTCGACCCGGGCCCGGACCGCCCGGTCCGGGGTCGCCATGGCCAGTCGGCGGCGCTGACCCGGTGTCAGCGCCGTGACCACGAGCGCGAGGGCGACGACCACGGCGAGGACGGCGACGGCGGTGATCCACGGGTTGTCGACCGGATGGCCGGTGAGCGCCCGGTAGAGGGTGCCGCGCCAGCGTGCCGTGGTCCGGTCGTGCCTGGTCAGCGACTCGGCCAGGAGGGCCGCTGCGGCGGCCAGGCCGACCAGCGCGACCAGGGTGGCCGGGATGCGCCGCGCCGACCAGCGGCGGGGGGTGCGCGCGTCCGGGCGGGGCGCGTCCGGCGCGGGCGCGTCCGGGGTGGGCTCGTTCATGGCTGCTCCTGCGTCAGTTGCGGCAGCAGTTGGTCGACTTCGACGGTCACCCGGGGGTCCGCGACCGGGGTCAGCGCCTGGAGCCGGGCGCGCACGTACTGTGCCACCTGGGTGGAGGTCTTCCCGATCGGGACGGGATAGGGCAGCGCCAGCCGCAGCTGGATGCCGTGCCGACGGCCGCGGGTGGTCAGCCGGGCCCGGGGCCGGTGCGCGTCCGCGGGCTGGGACAGGCCGACGCTGTCCAGGGCCTCGACGCAGGCGTGCTCCGACAGCCGGGTGAGCACGCGCGGTGCGATGGAGAGCGCACCGCGCTCGCGGGCGGCCGGCAGAGCCGGTGTCGGGGCGGGCGGCAGCGGGCCGCGGGGCGGTTTCATCGCCGCGGGTTCCGGCCGCGCAGGAACTCGGTCAGGTCCAGGTCGCCGTCGCACAGCCGACCGACGATGAATCCCAGCGCGCCGAGCGCCGCGACCAGCAGAAATGCTCCGAAGCCACCGAAGTATCCGGCGAAGCCCAGAGCCATTCCGGCCATGAGGCCGATGGTGGAGTTGTACACGTGGCTTCCTCTCTCTCGGCGTTCCCTACCCCCTTGGACACGCGTCGGCGGCGACCCTCACGTTCCCCGGCCGTGAAATGTGCGGCGGAATTTTTTTCGCGGAATCCGCGTGAGGATGCGCCCGGCACCGGGTCCAAGTCCATGTACGGGCCGCAGCACACGGCCTCACGGCAGCAACTGGAGGTTCCCGATGTCCAGCGTTTCCAGTACAGCAACCGCTCCGGCCCCGGACGCGGCCAAGTCCGCGCCCACTCCCCCGCCCGCAGAGCTGGCGCCGGTCGCCGAGCGGGGCCGCACCTCGATCGCGGACCCGGTGGTCAGCAAGATCGCTGGAATGGCCGCACGGGAGGTCCCGGGTGTCTACGCGTTCGGCGGCAGCCTCAGCCGTACGCTGGGTGCGGTGCGCGACCGGGTCCCCGGCAGCCGCACCAATCTGACCCGTGGCGTGAAGGTCGAGGTGGGCGAGCGGCAGAGCGCCATCGACCTCGACCTGGTGGTCGAGTACGGCTTCGCCATCGCCGAGGTCGCCGCCGACGTCCGCGCGGACGTGGTGGCCGCGGTCGAGCGGATGACCGGCCTCCAGGTGGTCGAGGTGAACATCAGCGTGGTCGACGTCCATCTGCCCGGCGACGACGGTGACGAGCAGCAGGAGTCGGAAGGGCGTGTCCAGTAGCGCAGCGGGCACGTATCCAGCGGATCGGTGAGGGGTGGACCAGTCGACACGGACGGGCAGGCGGATGGTGCGAGCCGGAGAGCAAGTCTCGGGGCCCCCACGGCCTCCGTCCACCGCCGCCGGTCGCACGGGCGACGCGCTGCTCGCCGCACGCGCGGCCGAGGGCGACGACGCGGCCTTCGAGACCCTGGTCCGCAACCACAGCGGTGCTCTGCTGCACCTGGCCCAGCGGATGCTGGGGGACCAGGTGGAGGCCGAGGACGCGGTCCAGGAGTGCTTCCTCACCGCCTGGCGCCGGCTCCCGGACTTCCGCGGCCAGGCGGCCTTCGGGACCTGGATGTACCGCATCGTCACCAACCGCTGCCTGAACATCCTGCGCGCCCGCAGGCCGACGCAGCCGCTGGACTCCGTCCCCGAGCCGCAGGCCGCGGAGTACCGCTCCTCCCCCGCCCGGGTCGCCGAGGCGTCGGCCACCGTCCAGGCGCTGGGGACCGCGCTCGGCACGCTGACGCCCGATCAGCGTGCCTGCTGGATCCTGCGGGAGCTGCACCACCTGTCCTACGAGGAGATCGCCGAGGTGGTCGGCATCGGCGAACCGGCCGTACGCGGCAGAATCTTCCGAGCCCGCCGCAGCCTGATGGAGGCGATGGACGCATGGCGCTAGGACCACAGCCGCCGCCCGGCGGCGCACCGGACCACCCCGACCGGCTCGACTGCGGAGCCGACCTGTTCCAGCTCTGGGAGAGCGGGCGACCGCAGCCGGGGCACGAGCAGTGCCCCGACTGCCGCGCCGAACGCGAGCGGCTGCACCAGTTCGACGCCCTGGTGCGCGCCGCCGCCGCTCAGCCCGCGCCGGACGCCGAGCGGCTGACGGCCAAGGTGATGGACATCGTGCGCACCGAGATCCGGCCCGGACGGCTGGTGCCGCTCGGCGAGCCGGTCGGCAACGACTGGATCACCGAGGCCGCCGCCGCCCGAGTGCTGCGCGCCGCCGCCGGGCGGCTGCGCGGCGTCGTCTGCGGCAGTTGCCGGATCCGCTCCGCCGCGCCGGACGCCGACGACTCGCTGCGCCGCGCCCTGGACCCGCTCCCGCGCGGGCCGCTGCGGGTGAGCGTGGAGGTCGCGGTCGCTGCGAGCTGGACCGTCCCCGGCGTGTCGGCCGCGCTGCGGGAGCGTCTGTTCGCGGTGGCGGGAACGGAGTTGGGAATCCAGGTCACCCTGGTCGACGTGCGGGTGGTCGACCTGCTGGAAGAGACCGAGCTGCCGGAGGCCGTGGAGGAAGGGGGCGAGCAGACATGAGCCGAGCACCTCTGCGCCCGACGCCGGCCGCCGTCGCCGAGGCCGCGCAGGCCGTCCCCGGGGTCGCCTATCTGAGCCCGAATCTGCGCCAGCGGGTACGGCTGGCCCTCCCGCAGGCATCGGACCAGGTCGCCGGAGTGCGGCTGGAGCCCGGCGAGCAGCGGGTGGAGATCCTGCTCGCCGTCCGCGCGGGCTACCGCGCCGCGACCGTGGCCGAACAGGTCCACGAGCAGGTGTGGGGCGTCCTGCGCGGGGTGTCGGCCAACGGGTGGACGGTGACCGTGACGGTGACGGCGATCGTCTGAGGCACGATCGGCTGAAGCGCGGTCAGATCACCATCGCCGCCTGGGTCCAGCGGCGGACCCGGTAGGGCAGCAGCCAGACCTGGTCGCCGACCTGGCCGACCAGGTCCTCCCCGGCCAGGTCGGCGAGGATCGGGGCGGGCACCGCCGAGGCCGGGGCGCCCAGGCTGAGCCGGTCGACGGCCTGGTGGTACTCGGGCTCCTCCACGGTGAAGCGGCGCAGCTCGCCGTAGCGGCGGTCGCGGATCTGCAGGAAGCCGGGGCCCCGGCGCCACAGGCACTTGCCCAGGTAGTGCCCGGCCCGCCAGGCCGCCAGATCCCCGGCGGGGTCGGCGGAGCCGAGCAGCACCGACGGGGGCTGGAGGTGGCCGAGCGACCGGCTGGAGGAGGTGTCCGGTCCGAGCCGCAGCCGCCAGTCGACGTAGACCGCCAGCGCCGTCAGGTCCCGCACCAGGCACAGCGCCTGGACGGTGCGGGCCGCCCGCGCGGTGTCGGTCAGATCCTGGACGCCGGGGAGTTCGACCCGGCGCGCGCCGAGGTCCCAGAGCCGCTGGGCGGCCTCGGCAGTGGGGCCGGTCAGCTCGATCCGGCCCAGGGACATGCCGTCCAGCTCACGGGCCTCCGGGTCGTAGTCGCGCCAGGCGGTGACGGTCAGTACGGGCGCGGGCGCGGTGGTGGGCGCGGGGGTGGTCATGGTGGTCACGGTCGGGTTCTCCTCGGTCGCGGGCGGGGTCAGACCAGGGCTGCCGGGAGGGCTTCGGGTGCGTGGACGTGGCGCATGAAGTCCAGTCGCAGCAGGTCCTCGTTGAGGGCCTGCGGGACCACGTGCACGTACTGGCCGCCGTCGGTGAAGACCAGGCCCTGGTCCAGCCAGCGGCGCAGGATCCGCAGCACGGCCGCCTCGTCCACGGCCGCCGCGTCCACCGCCGCGACGCCGGGCAGCCGTTGGGCGACCTTGCGGGCCAGCGCGGCGGGCGCGTGCGGCTGCTCCAGCAGGCGGAAGGCGGCCAGCTCGACCGGATCGCACAGCTCCAGGGTGGCCCAGGAGAACGCCCGGCGGCGGTTCACCAGGACGATCCGGTCGCCGAGGTCGTTCTGGGTCAGCCGGCTGGTGGCGTAGGACTTCTTCCAGCTGCGGAGGCCGTCGTTGAGCAGCTTGACGGTGTCCTCGCCGATGCCGCGCGGCGGCACCTCGAACACATAGGCGAGGTCGAGCATCTCGTCCTCGGGCAGGTCGTAGGTGAGCCGGTAGGACTCGGCCGGACGCAGTTCGGAGAACCCGAGCTCGGGCCGGTTGAAGTACGGGCTGAACCGCTCGATGGCGATCCGGGCCGACAGGTCGACCGGCGGCTCCAGGTGTTCCAGGGCCGGGAACTGGGCGATCACCGGCTCGTAGTCGCTGTCCTGCTCCCCGGGGAAGCCGTGCAGGTAGTTCCAGGCCACGGAGAGGCCGGTGGCCTGGCCGTCGCGCAGCATCCGGACGTTCTGGCAGCCGCTGACGCCCTTGTCCATCAGGTCCAGGACGCGGCTGTTGAGGCTCTCGATCCCGGGCTGGACGTAGATCAGCCCGGCGTCGGCCAGCACCTGGAGCTGGTTCAGCCGCATGTTGGCCTTGATCTCGATGTGCATCCGCAGGTCGTAGCCGCTGTCCACGATCCGGGGCAGCAGCGTGGTGAGGTAGCCCATGTCGAGGATGTTGTCGACCACGTACATGTCCAGCACCCGGTGCCGCCGCGCCAGCGCCATGATCTCGTCGTGGAACACCTCCGGGCTCTTGCTCCGGAACTGCATGAACGAGCCGTTGAGGCCGCAGAAGGTGCAGTGGTGCTTCTCCCCCCACCAGCAGCCCCTGGCCCCCTCCACCACCAGTTTGGGCTCGACCCAGGAGCGCGCCTCGGAGGCGGCGAGCCGCTCGAAGTAGCCGCTGTAGTCGGGGGCGAGGATCGAGGCGGGCGGCAGCGGGCTGGTGCTCATCGCGTTGGCGACCGAGCGGCCCTCCTCGCGTCGGCACAGTCCGGTCACCGCGGACAGGTCGGAGCCGTCCTGGAGCGCGGTGAGCAGCTGCGGGAAGGCCGCTTCGCCCTCGCCGCGCAGCACGAAGTCGAGGAAGGGGAAGTTGCGGTGCATCGACTCGCCCTGCGCCCCGTCGCAGTTGGCCCCGCCGATGGCGGTGACGATGTGCGGGGCGAGCCGCTTGACGTACTTGGCGGCGGCGAGCGCGGCGGTGTTCTGCTGGAAGGTGGAGGTGAAGCCGACCACGTCGGGTTCCAGGGCGACGATCTGCTCGGCGATCCGCTGGACGAACTCCGGGGCGCTCCGGTGCAGGTCCAGGGTCATCGCCAGGCGCTTGGCGCTGAGCTGGCCCTTCATCGCCTCGGTGAACTCGTCCACCCGCCAGGCCGGGTCGTCGTAGAGGGCGGAGGAGAAGACCCAGTCGCCGCAGCCCAGGAAGTAGGAGGAGAGCGCGAAGTACTCGTAGTCGCCGGGGCTGAACCCGGTCCGGCCGGTGATCCAGTCGACGTACTCCAGATTGGCGTGCAGCACCTCGGCCCGCGCGCCCGGGGTCTTCTCGTCGACGGACCGCTTGAGGATGCCGAGGGCCAGGGACGGCAGGTCGATCGGCGACCAGGGCATGTTGACCAGGAGTACGCGCACGGCTTCTTCTCTCAGGTTGCGGGTCTCAGGGTTACCGGGCTGGGTTTACCGGGCTGGGGTTGCGGTTCTCGGGTGCGGGGCCCGGAGCACGGGTCTCGGGTGCGGGGCCCGGAGCACGGGTCTCGGGTGCGGGAGCCCCGGAGCGCGGCGGCGGCTTGCGGTCGTCCCGGTCGTGGGGGACCGGGCCGACCGGCGCTGTCAGTCCTCCTCCGGCTCCTCGACGGAGCGGAAGGGGATTGTGATCTTGATCCCGATCCCCGGCTTGCGGTTCTCCTCGTCGCCTTCCAGCGGGTCGTTGTTGATGACGTCCTTCTGCATGGTGGTCACCTCCTCCCCCGGTCTCGTTGCCCGGAGCGGCCGGTGCTCCGGACGCTCCCCCCGTCCCCGCCCGGAGGCGGAGCGGGAAGCAGGTGGGTCCCGGTGCGGCGGGACAGCAGGGTCCGCCCCAGGAAGGTGACCGCCCGGCGCAGCACCTCCACGTGCTCGCCGCCGTCGTGGCCGTCGTGGCCGGTGTCCAACCAGTGGGCCAGGTGCGGCACGGCGTGCGCGCGCAGGGCGGCGAGATACGCCTCGACCTGCGCCGGAGGGCACTTGACGTCCCGTCGGGCGGCCACCAGCAGCAGCGGGGCGCGCACCGCGGCGGCGTAGCTGGACGGCGAGGAGCGGGCGTAGCGCTCGGGCACCTCGGCCGGGGTTCCGCCGAAGAGTTCGGCGTCCAGCGCCCGCAGCGCGGCCGTGCCGTCCGCGAAGGCCATCGCGCAGTCCGCGATCGGCTTCACCGCCACCCCGGCCTGCCACAGTCCGGGCCGGCTGCCGAGGGCCAGCAGCACCAGGTAGGCGCCCCAGGACACCCCCCACAGGCCGACCGCGTCGGGCCGGGCCAGCCCGCGGTCCAGCAGGTCCGCGCGGACCCGGGCCAGGTCGGCCACCTGGGTCAGGCCGACCCCCTCCCCGAAGGCCCGGCACCAGCGCGGCCCGTAGCCGGTGGAGCCGCGGTAGTTGACCCGGGCGACGGCGAAGCCGGAGGCGACCAGGGAGTGCACGGCGGGGTCGTAGGCGTCCCGGTCGTGGTCGGCCGGGCCGCCGTGGACCAGGAACACCAGCGGCGGCGGCGGGCCTTCCGGGTCGGGGTGGGTGACCAGGGTGTGCACCGGGCCGTCGGGGCCCGGGGTCCACAGGTCGAGGGTGCGGCCGGGGACGCCGGGGTCGTCCGCCGCCGGGAACGACCCGGGGAGCGGGGCGCCGAGCAGGGAGACCGCCCGGGGCGGGGTGACCGCGTCGGTCCAGAGGTAGTGCAGGTCCCCGTCGGCGCGGGGGGCGGCGTCCAGCACCGTGCCCGCGGGGACGGCGACGGGCGTCCGGCTGCGCCGGTCGAGGTCGACCCGGAGCAGCCGGCTGCGCCCGTGGCGGTCCTGACGGACCAGCACCTGGCGTCCCCCGGGGTACCAGTGGGCGGTGATCTCGCTGTCGAAGGCGCACCAGCGGTGCGGTTCCAGGCCGCGGGACCGGGTCCAGGAGGCGAGATGGTAGGTCTCCCCGGAGTCGGATTCGGCCACCAGGAGCAGTTCGGGTTCGCGGTCCGGGGTCTCCGAGGTCTCCGGGGTCTCCGGCGCGGCGGGGGCGAAGCCGAGGGCCCAGATCCGTCCCTCCCGGCCGGACAGGGTGGCGAGCTGACGGCCCGTCGAGGTCAGCACGGTGACCGCCCGCTCGCTCGCCGCGCCGCGGCCGAGCACCAGCAGGCCGCCGTCCGGGGAGAGGTCGATCAGCGTCGCCCGGTCGTCGGTGCGCAGCAGCGCGGCGCCGGGTCCGCCGCGGCGTCCGAGCGTGACGGTGAGCGCCTGCCCGTCGCTGAGTCCCATCGCCACGGTGCCGACGGCGCTCATCGCCAGGCCGCGGTGCCGTCCCGGGGCCACCCCGGTCAGCGCGGGGGTGTCGGGACCGCCGCCGAACGGCTGCACCTGCCAGCGGCCGGTCCCGCCGAGGTCCTCGTCGAACCACCAGACCGCGCCGTCGGCGTCCACGGCGCAGTGCAGCGTGCCGTGCGGACGGTCCGTCACCTGGCGTGCGGTGGACGTCCTGCCGTCCCAGGTGAAGACCTCGCAGCGGCCGTCGGCGTCGCCGGTGAAGACCATCAGGTGCGGGGCCGACGGCGAGGGCAGCGGCAGCACCGGGCGGTAGACCTGGTAGCCGAGGCCGGGCGCTGGACTGCTCATCGCTGCTCCCCGGGCTCCGCCGCCGCCATGACCGGGGCGGTGGCACAGTCATGTCCGATGGCGGGGCCGGGGCCGGTCGGGGTGGTGTTCCAGCGGGCGGTGCCGGTCGTGGTGCGCAGCGCCAGCAGGGTCAGCAGCACCGCGCAGGTCAGCCCCACCCCGGTGCTGCCGGTCCGGTCGGCCAGCAGGCCGACCCCCGCCGGGACCACGGCCGCGACGACCGCGGAGGCGGTGCCGAGCACCGTGCCGACCCGGGCCTGCAGACCGGGCTCGGTGACCAGCACCGCGCGGGCCTGCAGCATCACCGCCACCGAGGGGACCATCAGCGAGACCGCGCCGAGCAGCAGTCCGAACGCCCAGGCCCTGGTGGTGAAGGCGAGCGCGGCGGCCACCGGCACGATCGCCCAGGAGGCCGCCACCACGATGTGGGCCGCCGGGATCCGGCGGGCCAGCCGCGGGGCGGCCAGTGCCCCGAGCAGTCCGGCGGCGCCGGACACCGCCAGGACCGTGCCGGTCGCCCCGCTGCCGTGGCCGTGGTGCTGACCGGCGAGGGTGAACACCGCGAGGTAGTAGAGGGCGGAGAGCATCGCGTTGACGCCGACGGTCCACCACAGCAGGAACCGCAGGAACGGGTTGCCGCGGACGAACCGCAGCCCGGCGCCCAGCTCACTGGCCAGGGACGGCGCGTCCTGCGCCGACTCCCCGGGCTCCCCCGGCTCCTCGGCGTCCGCCGGCTCACGGAGCGTCAGTTCCGCGCGGATGGAGCGCACACACAGCGCGGTGACCAGGTAGGACCCGGCGTCGGCCAGGAACGGCAGCCAGCGCGCGAGTTGGAACAGGACCCCGGCCAACGCGGGTCCCAGCACCGTCGCGCCCTGCTCCCCCGCCTGGAGCCGGGCCACCGCGCGCGGGTACTCGGCCGGGGCGGTGAGCGCGGCGACGGTGCCGCCCGCGGCCGCCGCGTAGCAGGAGGTGGCGATCCGTTCCACCAGCACCACCGCGGCCAGCTGCGGGACGGTCGGGTGGCCGAGGGCCACCGCGAGGCAGAACGATCCCATTGCGCAGCCCGCGGCGACCGCCGACCAGACCATCGTCGGCCTGCGCGAGGCCCGGTCCGCCAGCACCGCCGCCACCGGACCGGCGGCGAGGCCGCCCAGTCCGGCGACGGCCACGAACAGGCCGACCAGACCCGGCGAGTAGCCCGCGCTCAGCAGGAAGACCGGAAGGACCAGACCGGAGACCTGGCTGCCCAGCTCGTCGGAGGTCCCCGCGGTCCAGTAGAGCCAGAAGTCCCGTGCCGAACCCGCGCCGCGCATGAGACCTCCCCCTCGGCGTTCCAGGCAGATCGCTGTGCGAGGAAATCCGCACAACCGAGAACCGTAGGGATCGGAGCTGGAGCGGGACCTGTCGCGGCGCTGGAGCCGGACGTGTCCGAGGGACCGTCAGTTGCGGGTGAGGGTGCGGCTCGCCGCCGCGGCGATGGCGATGCCCAGGGTCCAGCCGAGGACCGTGAGCAGCACGGTGACCACGGCCGGAACGCCGTGGTACTGCCAGACGTCGGGCTGGCCGAAGTGGATCACCGGCACCAGGTGGTCGGCGGAGTACAGCACCGGGTTGAACACCGAGTGGTCGTCGGAGGCGACGTGGTCCGGCCGGACCCGGCTGAAGTAGACGCTGCTCGCGGTCAGCAGCGCGGCGGCCCAGCCGATCGCCCGCAGCGGCCGGTAGCCGTAGCCGACCAGGGCGTCGAGCACCCGGCCCGGCACCCGGCGCCACCACGGCAGTTTGGACCGGAGCGCCCGCTGCTTGGCCAGCAGCACCGTCCTGGCCTCGCCGTCCTCGCCGAGCGAGCGGTAGTAGGAGGCCAGTTGCTCGTAGGGCTGCGCCCGGTAGGCGCCGCTCCGGGTCTCGTCGTTCCGCCGCACCTGACGTCGCATCAGCGCCAGCCGGGCCGAGGCCTCCCGGTAGGCGGTGAAGCCGCCGTAGGTGAAGCCGTCCAGGTTCAGCCGGGACGGCCAGGAGGCGGCGTCCTCCTGGATGCCGCCCTCGGCGCAGGCCGTGTAGAGCGTCAGCAGGGCGTCCGGGCTGGACATCCCGGTCAGGTCGAGGTGGCTGGTGATCCGGGCGGCGGTGAGCCGGATCTCGCCGTCGGTGCGGAAGCCGCCGCCGAGCCGCAGGCTGCCCTCGACCAGGATGCGTTCGGCCTCCAGCGCGGGTTGGTCCGCCGACGGGGTCAGCCGGGCGCCGCGCAGGTCCAGGTCGTTGCCGAAGCGGGACCACGGCAGCCGCACCGTGCCGACGGCGGTGAAGGCGCGGCGGCTGCGGCCCCTGCTGTGGGTGCGGAAGGTGGCCTCACTGGCCACCAGCAGGTCGTCGGCGTGCAGCGCGACCCCGCCGAGGCCGTCCAGGCGGGCTCCGTTCAGCACCAGGGAGCTGCCGATGTGCGCGCCCGGCAGCCGCAGTTCGCCCTTGGCCCAGAGCCCCTGGGCCAGCAGGCTGCGGCCGATCCTGATGCCGCCGCCGTTGAAGGACTTGCCGTCGGCGGAGGTGTTGAACAGCCGCGCGTCGACCAGCGTCAGCTGGCCGCCGACCTGTGCGTTGATCAGGCAGAACGAGCCGGTGACCTGGGCCCGCGAGGCGAACAGGCCGCCCTCGATCCGGGCCCCGTCCCCGTGGACGGCGCTCAGGCCGCGGCCGGGACCGTCGGCCAGGCCGGTGATCACCGTGTCGCTCAGGTCCAACTGGCCCTTGACCACGGCTCCGTAGGCACTGATCCGGGTCAGCCGGGAGCCGCGCAGGTCGATCGCCCCGGTGGTGGCGCCGTCGAGGTCGATCCGGCCGTCGACCCGGCATCCGCGCAGGTGCAGCAGCGCGGAGACGAGGCCGTGGTCGATCCGCAGGTCCCCGCTGATCCGGGCGCCGACCAGCCGGACCGCCGCGACTGCCCCCGGCGCGGCCGGGCGGGCGCCGAGCAGCAGCGCGGCCAGCACCTCCCCGCGGACGGTGCGGTCGGCGGACCAGTGGGCGGCCTCGGCCGGATCGTCCCGGGCGGGGTCGCCGGTGCGCAGGTCGACCGGCTCCCCCAGCGGGAAGGCGTCCCAGATCCGCTGCTCGGTCCCGCTCAGCCGGCCGAGGCGGGTGGGAACGGCGGAGCCGTCATGAGAACTGCCGGAGCCGGCAGAGCCGTTGGGGGCGAGGGAAGGGCTCATGCCAGTCATGCCGATCATCCTGCCGTATCGCGGCCCCGCATCCGTGCTTCTTCGTCGGGAGCGTTGACGCTTAAAGGGACATGACAAGACACTGGTTCTTCCCGTCCGATCGGAGGCCCCCCTGATGCGGTCCGCGTTCCTCTCGGCCGGGAGCTGTCTCGCTCTCCTGCTCACCCTGGCGGCGACCGGGTTGGCGTCCGCGCCGCCGGTCCAGGCCGCGAGCAACGTCGTGACCGACGGCAACGCCCGGTTCGAGGTGCTCAGCCCGACCCTGGTCCGGATGGAGTACGCCGGGGACGGCGCCTTCCAGGACGGGACCACCTTCACCGCCGTCAACCGCGCGTTCCCGGTCCCCGCCTTCAGCACCGACGTCAGCGCGGACGGCTACCGGGAGATCCGCACCAGCGGTCTCACCCTGCGCTACCGGGAGGGCAGCGGGCCGTTCACCCCGGCCAATGTCTCGGTCACGCTCACCGGCAGCGGGGGCGCCCCCGGCGTCCAGGCCGCGCCGTCGTTCCCCTCCTTCTGCACCGTCGACTCCGCCTGCGAGGCCGAGGACGGCCAGTTCAGCGGGATGGCGGCGGCGGCCTACGACCACACCGGGCACACCGGCTCGGGCTTCGTCGCCGGATTCCAGGGCACCGGCAGCGGGGTCTCGCAGGACGTCTCGCTGGTGCCGGCCACCGGCAGCTACCGGCTGTCGGTGCGCTACTCCAACGCCAACGGCAGCACCGGGAGCCTGTCCACCCGGATCAACGGCGGGTCGGGACCCGCGCTCAGCCTCCCGGTCACCTCGTCCTGGAACGCCTGGTCCACCGCCTCGGTGACGGTGAACCTGACGGCGGGCACCGACACCGTGGGCCTGCTCCAGGCGGCCGGTGACACCGGCAAGGTCAACATCGACAGCATCGCGGTCACCCCGGTCTCCACCACCGCCTACCCCGCCGCGTCGACCGCGCTCACCAGCACCGGCTACGGGGCGGGCCCGACCGACACCCTCGGCGGCTGGTCCCGGACCCTGGACAACCCGGAGACCCTGCCGGTGCCGGAGCACCCGGGCATCCTGGACCGCGACGGCTGGTACCTGCTGGACGACACCCGCACCGCGCTGCTCAGCAGCGGACACACCGTCACCGACCGCCCCGGACACGGCGGACAGCCCTACCAGGACGGCTACTTCTTCGGGTACGGCCAGAACTACAAGCAGGGCCTGGCCGACCTCAACACGCTGACCGGCGGCACCGCGCTGCTGCCCGAGTCCGCCTACGGCGTCTGGTACTCGCGCTACTACGCCTACACCACCGCCGACTACGAGAACACCCTGCTCCCGGCCTTCCGCAGCACCGAGACCCCGATCGACTGGCTGGTCACCGACACCGACTGGAAGTCACCCAGCCAGTGGAACGGCTGGAACTGGAACCCGGCGCTGTTCCCCGACCCGCAGGCCTTCCTCGACTGGACCAAGCAGCAGGGCCTCTCCCTCGCGCTCAACATCCACCCCACCATCGACAGCGCCGACCCCAAGTTCGCCGCCGCCGACAGCCAGGCCGGAGGGCTGCTCCCGGACGGCGGCACCACCTACGCCTTCGACTGGTCCAAGCCCGCCCAACTGGCCTCCTACTTCGCCCTGCACCAGCCGTTCGAGCAGCAGGGCGTCCGCGAGTGGTGGCTCGACTACTGCACCAACTGCGGCGGCTCCACCGCCTCCGACCCGCAGGTGGCGCCGGACAACCTGATCAACCAGGCCTACGCCGACGACGGCGCAGCCAAGGGCCTGCGCGGGTTCTCCTTCGCCCGGATCGGCGGCTCGGAGCAGGGCGGCGACGACAGCAACTACGCCATCGGCCCCTGGTCCGAGCGCCGCAACACGATGCAGTTCACCGGGGACACCCCGGCCACCTGGGACATGCTGGCCTTCGAGGCCCGCTTCACCCCGGACGAGGCCGCGGCCGGGCTGTCCAACATCAGCGACGACATCGGCAGCTTCCACGGCGGGCACCTCCCCGACGACCTCTACGCGCGCTGGCTGCAGCTCGGGGTGTTCCAGCCGGTCGACCGGCTGCACTCGGACCACGGCGACCGGCTGCCCTGGAACTACACCGGCGCGGCGGCGGCCAGCGCCGAGTCCTCACTGCGGCTGCGCGAGTCCCTGGTGCCGTACACCTACACGCTGGCGCAGCAGGCCCACAGCACCGGCGTCCCGATCGTCCAGCCGCTCTATCTGGACTACCCGGCCGAGTCGGCGGCCTACAGCGCCACCGGCGAGTACCTGTACGGGGACGACGTCCTGGTCGCGCCGATCACCACGCCCGACGACGCCTCGGGCAACGGCTCGGCCCAGGTCTGGGTGCCGCCGGGCAGCTGGACCGACTACTTCACCGGCCGCAGCTACACCGGCCCGGCGACGGTGACCATCACCGACCCGCTGTCGCAGCTGCCGGTGCTGGTCAAGGCCGGCGGCATCCTGCCGACCAGGACCGACTACGTGAACGACCAGGCGCAGCGCCCGCTCACCCAACTGACCGTGAACGTCGCCGCCGGGGCCGACGGGAGCTTCTCGCTCTACCAGGACGCGGGCGAGGGCACCGGCTACCAGAGCGGGCAGTCCAGCTCCGCCCCGCTGTCCTGGAACGACGCCGCGCGCACGCTCACCGTGGGCGCGCAGACCGGCGGTTACGCCGGTGCGCCGACCTCCCGGGCGTACACGCTGCGGCTGTCCAACACCACGGCTCCCGGCGCGGTGCTGGTCGACGGCGTCCAGGTGCCGGAGACGGCGTGGTCCTGGAACGGGAACCGACGGACCGTCACGGTGACCACCGCGGCGCTGCCGCTGGGCTCCGCGCACACGGTCACCCTCTCCGGCAGCGGCACCGGCAACCCGACCGCGGGCGAGGTCCTCGGCGACGGCGGCCTGTGCCTGGACGTGCGGGGCGGCCTCACCGCCGACGGCACCGCGGTCCAGCTGTGGGGCTGCAACCACACGGCCGCCCAGACGCTCTCCTACCAGGCCGACAACACCGTCCGGGTGCTCGGGAAGTGCCTGACCGTCAGCGGCGGCGGCACCGCGAACAACACCCCGGTCGGGATCGCCGCCTGCGCCGGAACGGCCGCCCAGGCCTGGTCGCACGGGTCGGACGGCACCCTGGTCAACCCGGCCTCGGGCCGCTGCCTGGACGTCCCGAACGGGAACACCACGCCGGGCGCGGTGCAACTGCAGCTCTACGACTGCAACGGCACCGCGGCGCAGCTCTGGAAGCCGCCGCCGGGACAGGTCACCGGGCCGGCCGGGCTGTGCGTGGACGTGGCCAATGCCGACCCGTCCTCGGCGACCGCGGTCCAACTGTCCGGCTGCAACGGCACCGACGCCCAGCGCTGGTCGGCGCCGGGCGACCGGACCCTGCGCGACTTCGGCAAGTGCCTGGACGCCACGGGCGGCGCGACCGCGAACGGGACCCCGGTCCAGCTGTGGGACTGCGACGGGACCGGTGCGCAGACCTGGGTCACCCGCGCCGACGGGACCCTGTTCAACCCCGCCTCCGGCCGCTGCCTCGACGACCGCGACGATGCCGAGCAGTCCGGTGACGTGCTCCAGCTGTACGACTGCAACGGCACGGCGGCACAGCACTTCCGGCTGGGCTGACCGGGGGCGCACTGACCGCGCCGCCCCAAAAAACCAGTGGAGCGGCGCGGATACCGGTCCGGCTGGGCGGCAGGCCACCAGCGACTTCACCTTCACCCTCAGGCGCTGAGCCCTGCTCGGGGCTGAGTCCTGCTCGGGGTCGGGGCCCACTTCGGCAGTCCGTGCAACCACTTCGGGCACTGCGGGAGTGAGTAGGTCGGAGAGGGGCCCCTCCGCCGGACATCGACCGCCACCGTCAACTGAGAACGCCGAGGAGCACGATGTACCCGAGCAAGAACGTCATCGCCACCGTCCTGGCCGCGACCGCCGCCGTCACCCTGACCGCCGCGGGCACGGCCAGCGCGGCGGGCACCGCCACCGCGGGCACCGCCCCCCGGAGCCCGCGGGTCGAGGTCGTCCGCCCCGGGCAGGTGGTGGACACCGGGCACGGCGTCGACCTGCAGCTCAACAGGACCGACCGCTGTTTCGGCGCCCCCGACGCCTGGAGCTGCAAGAGCGTCGTCGACGGCAACCAGGCCCCCGACTCGGTGAGCCTGCAGACCCAGGGGGACAGCACCGGCACCGTCTACTCCCCGCTCTACCTCGGCTCCGGCAAGGCGGCCAGGATGACCGTGACGGTCGGCGGGGTGACCTACCGGGTCCAGGTCGTCACCCTGGCCGGACACCCCGGCTACTCCACCGGTTGGGCCTGGGGCGCCCCGCTGAGCAACCCGGGCGACATTCCCCAGGTGACGGTGTTCGACCGGGCAGGCCGGGTTCTTGCCCAACTCTGACGCCCCCTCACTACGACTGCCGGCCCGGCGCGCTGAGCGCTCCGGGCCGGTAGCCGCGCCCTCGGTCTCGGTGGAGGCCGGGGCCCGCTGGGACTTCGACAGCTACGCGGCGGCGCGCTGGCCCCGGCTGGTGCACACCGCCTACCTGCTCACCGGCGACCTGCACGAGGCGGAGGACGTGGTGCAGGCCACCCTGGCCAAGGTCTACCTGGCCTGGAGCCGGATCAGTCGGCTCGACGAACCCGACGCCTACGTCCACCGCGCCCTGGTCAACAACAACCTCAGCCGCTTCCGCAAGCGCCGCGTGGTGCACCTGCTCACCTCCGTCGTCCCCGACCGCCCCCGCGAGGCCCCGCACGACCAGGTGGAACAGCGCGCCCTGCTCCTGTCGGCGCTCGCCGAGCTGCCGCCGCGACAGCGCGCGGTGGTCGTGCTGCGCTACTGGGAGGACCTGAGTGAGCATCAGGTCGCCGAGATCCTGGGCTGCTCCCCCGGCAATGTGAAAAGCCAGGCCAGCCGCGGCCTGCGCAAACTACGGGGACACCCGGCCCTGGCCGCCCTGGCCGCAGGAGAGGAGGACGGGCGTTGACCACGCCGTCACAGCAGCCGTCACAGCCACCGCAGCAGCCGCCGTACGACGGCGGTGCCGCGGAACCCGACCTGCCCGCTGCCGAGGACCGGGTCCGGCACGCCCTGCGCGAGGCCGTGCGCGGCGTCGAACCGTCCCCGTGGCAACCCGCCGAGGTCAGAGAGCGGGCCGCCGGACACCGCCGGGCGCGCAGGCTCGCCGCGACGCTTCCGGTGGTCGCCGCGGTCGCGGCCTGCGCCGTGGTGATGGCCGCGGCGAACCAGGACCGGGGGCCCGACAGCCCGACACGTCCCCCCGCGCCCACCGGACCCACCGCGCCCGACGGACGGCTCACCGCGGACCACCCCCCAGCGACCCCAGTGATGTCGGCGCCCGCCGTCCGGGTCGTCGCGCCCGGACAGCCCTTCGCCGTCGGCGACGGCGAGCAGATGCGACTGGAGCCCACCCGCGTCTGCCTGCTCCAGCGCGGCGCGGCCTGGCAGTGCGACAACGTCGCCGGCGACAACCGGTCCGCGGGCAGCGTCAGTTCCGAGAACCGCGCCGACCAGCACGGCACCGTCTACGCCCCGCTCTACACCGGCCCGGTACCGGCCGCGCGGATGACCCTCACCGTGCAGGGCCGCGACTACCCGGTCCAGCTGGTGGTCCTGGCTGGACCTCCCGGCTATGCCGCCGGTTATGTCGTCGGGCCGCCGCCGCCCAGCCCCGGGGTGTTCCCGGGACTGACGATCCGGGTCTACGACGCCGGGGGCGCCGTCCTGGCCACCCTGGTCTCGCCCGCTGGCGGGTGAGTGAATGCTTACTACCCGATCTGCTCGGCCAGGGCGACGATGACGCCCGCGGGGCCCCGCAGGTAGCAGAGCAGGAACGTGTCCTGGTACCGGACCACCTCGCCGAGCAGCTCCGCACCGTGGCCGCGCAGGCGGGCAACCGTGTCGTCGAGGTCGTCCACGGCGAACATCACCCGGTGCAGGCCCAGCGTGTTGGGCGGCGGGTTCTCCGCCCCGGCCCCGGACAGCGCGGGGGCGTGGTACGTGGTCAGCTCCAGCTTGCTGTGGCCGTCCGGGGTCCGCATCATCGCGATCTCGCTCCGGATGCCGTCGAGGCCGACCGTGCGGTCCGCCCAGACGCCTTCGATCTGTGCCTTGTTCTCCAGTTCCATGCCCAGTTCGGTGAAGAACGCGACAGCCGCGTCCAGGTCGGCGACGACGATGGCGACATTGTCCATCCGCAGAACAGTCATGCCGTCGAGCATAGGCCGGTGCGGTCCGCTCAGGGCCTTCGGACGATGCCGAGTCGGCGGGCCTCGGTCAGCCACTGCGGGAACTCGCTCAGCAGGCGGTCGTACAGCTCCGCGTCGGTGACCTGGTCGAAGTCGTCCACCTGGAAGAACCCGGCGTTGTCGACCACCCGTCCGGGCAGGGTGTCGAAGCGCTCCAGGATGCCGTACTCGGACCTGCCCAGGCCGATGAACTGCCAGAACAGCGGTTGCGTGGCAGCCTCGGTGAGGAGGTCCTGGATCTGCCGGCTGCGGTTGACACCGCCGTCGGAGAAGAACAGCACCAGCACCGGATCACCGGGCCGCTCGGCGTAGTAGGCCAGGATGTCGCGGATCACCTCGGGCTCGTTGTTGCCGCCGAAGACGTCCACCAGGTGGTCGGGGACCCGGGACCGCCCGCCGGGGAGCTCCGGGAGCTGGCGCTGCCCCGAGCGGATGTAGACGTTGCGCTCGATCCAGTCGGCCAGTCCGGGAATGGTCAGCGTGGGCAGCCGGGCGCAGCGGTCCGCGAAGATCCAGGCGTCCAGGGAGCTGTCGTCGTCCACCACGGCGGCGACCGGGGCCATCCGCTCCACCAGGCGGCCCACCGTGCCGCCGTTGTAGAGCGGGCGCATCGAGCCCGACCGGTCGAGCACCAGCGCGACCCGGGCGCGCACCCCGGCCGCGCCCCGCTTGGCCAGGTTCACCCGCACGATCTCCTTGCGCAGCGAGACCGGGTCAGCGGCGGGGGCCACGGCTCCCGCCGGCAGCTCCTCGTCCACCGCGACGCCGAAGTCCGCGGCCAGCCCGGCCAGCCCGGTGTCGTAGCCCTGGCCGAGGGCCCGCAACCGCCAGGCCCCCTGGCGCCGGTAGACCTCGCCGAGCAGCATCAGCGTCTCCTTGCCCGCCGTCCGCACCGGGAAGACGGCGGCGACCGCGCCGCCGGCGTCGTGCAGCTCCATCGCCAGCTCGCGCACGTCGCCGAAGCTGCCGCCGTCCAGGGTGGCCGCGAGCACCACCCGCTCCACGCTCGCGGGCAGTTGCTCGGGCCGCACCAGCAGGGACTGCCGTCCCGGGCCGCCGCCCTGGTGCCGTACCGCGCCGCCCTCGGCCTCGGGCTGGTTGTAGAACACCAGGTCAGCGTCCGTCCTGACCTTGCCGTTCGGGCCCACCAGCACGGCCGAGGCGTCCAGCACCGAGCCGCAGGACCAGCGCACCACCAGGGTCAACGGGCCAGGGGGAACCGGGACATGGGCACCGGGCAGGAGTTCGGTCATGCCCGCATTGTTCACCAGAGCCGGACGCTTCGACCAGCGCTGATCGCCAGTGGTCGGCAGGGGTCGGCGCCGGTCAGTCGCCGGGCTGTGAGCGGTGGCTCCCGGCGTCGCTCTGGGACGGTGTCAGGAAGGTCCGCATGGTGACCCGGATCGTCGTCCCGTCCACGGCGCGCACGACTTCGTCGCACAGCGCGGCGGCCAGCCGCCAGCCGCGGCCCCGGGTCATCGCCGGATCGGTCAGCCTGGGCGCGGGCACCCGGGGTGGGGAGCCGTCCGGTTCCGGGTCGCGGAACTCGCAGCACACGCCCTCCGGCGCGGCGATCACCGAGAGCAGGGTGGGCCGGGGGTCGGCGGCGAAGGCGGCGACCGCGATCTCGTGCACGGCCAGGACCAGGTCCGCGGCACGGTCGCAGGTCAGGCCCAGCACCAGCGAGCGCATCCGGACCCGGGCGCGGACCATCGCCAGATCACTCGCGTCGATCAGCAGGACGTCCAGGGGTTCGTCGTCGCGGCCCGGTTCGGAGTGGCTCATCGCGCTCCTCCCGCGTCCGGGTCCGCCGAGTCGGGATTCACCGCGCCCGGAGCCGCTTCCACCCGGATGCCGCTGATCCGGCCGCGGTCCAGGACGGCCAGGACCCGGCGCACGGTCGGCGAGGCCGAGCGCAGCACCAGCCGCCGCCCGTAGCCGAGCCGGGAGCCCGCGTCCAGCAGCACGTCCACCGCGCTGGCGTCGGCGAAGGCGAGCGACGACAGGTCGACCAGCACGTCGACGTCGCCCGGGATCCGGTCGGCGGCCTGCCGCAGTGCCGTCCTCAGTTGCTCCTGAGTGGTCAGGTCGGCCTCGCCGATCAGCCGCAGCCCCCTGACGGTCTGCAGGATCTGCAGGCAGGGCACCCCGGCCCGGCCGGGACCGGCGACCAGGGCGTGCCGCTCCGCGCACCGGCGCAGCTGTTCCGCGGTGAACTGGCCCGGATCGTAGAGGCACAGCCCCATCCCGGCCCGGCACTCCAACCCGGTCTGGATCAGCTGCTCCATCTCCGCCAGGCCCTCCCCCGGCACCGGGTGGATCGCCGCCCAGCTCATGTCCGAGCACACCCGCAGCCCGCGGAAGCCGTCCCCCACGGCCGCGTCGATGGCGTCGAACATGACCTGGGCGGCGGCGGGCGCGGAGAACGGCCCCTGCCACATCGGAACGGCGCCCATGTCGGCGATGACCAACGACCCGTCACCCTCGTGCCGCGGCAGCTCGATCCGCGCCGCGGTCAGCGCCTCTTCGAGCCAGGACCGCTCCCGCATCCCCAGCACGCACAGGACCCGGTCCCCGGCGGCGAGCCCGTCCCGGACGTAGCCGGTCACAGCGAGCCGGGTGATCTCGTCGTCGTCGGACACGACGCAGCAGTGGCTCCCGTAGCCCATGGCACCGATCTGCACCATCACCTCGCCGGCCTGCGACCCGTCCATCAGCACCCCCTACTACGCCCCGCCCACACCGCCGACCCCGTGCCATGGAGGCATTCGAAACCGCGGCGGCTTCGGATGGGTCGATCCGACGACACATCAGAAACGTGTGTCGGACGACGGATCAAGGCGTTCCGGGGCGCTCCCGGGGCCCGCTCCTACCAGGCGACCGGCAGGGCCTCCACCCCGTAGACGACCGTGTCGTCGCGGAACCGGATCTCCTCGACCGGCACCGCCAGCCGCAGCGTCGGCAGCCGCCGGAACAGGGTGTCCAGGGCGATCTGCAGTTCCAGCCGGGCCAGCGGCTGGCCCAGGCACTGGTGCACGCCGAAGCCGAAGGCGACGTGACGCCTGGCCTCGCGCCCCACGTCGAGCTGTTCGGCCCCCGGGAACGCCGCCTCGTCCCGGTTGGCCGTGGACAGCATGCACACCACTCCCTCCCCCGCCGCGACGGTCACCGCGCCGATCCGGACCGGCTCCAGGGCGACCCGGGTGACGCCGCTCTGGACGATGCTGAGGTAGCGGAGCAGCTCCTCCACCGCGCCCTTGATCAGCGTCGGGTCCTCGCGGAGACGCGCCAGTTGGGCCGGTTCGCGGAGCAGCGCCAGCGTCCCCAGCGCGGTCATGTTGGCGGTCGTCTCGTGGCCGGCGACCAGGAGCAGCAGGCTCATGCTCGCCACCTCGCTACGGCTGAGGTCGCCGCGCCCGACCAGTCGGCTGATGATCTGCTGGTCCGGCTCCCGTTCCTTGCGCTCCGCCAACTCCTCCAGATAGCGGGTCAGTTCGTCCCGCGCCTGGCGGACCTGTTCGGCCGAGGTGCGGTTGTCGAGCAGGATCCGGCTGTGCTGCTGGAAGAAGTCGTGGTCCTGGTAGGGGACGCCGAGCAGCAGGCAGATCACCAGGGAGGGCACCGGCAGCGCGAACTCCTGGACCAGGTCGGCCGGGGGCCGGTGCGCGGTCATCCCGTCCAGGAAGCCGTCGACGATGCTCTGGATCTCCGGGCGCAGCGCCTCCACCCGCTTGATGATGAAGTCGCCGGTCAGCATGCGCCTGAGCCGGGCGTGCTCGGGGTCGTCCATCCGGATGAAGGACGGCTTCTGCACCGCCAGTTCGCGGCGTCCGGCGCTGAGGAACGGGAAGCCGGAGTGCCGGGCGTCGGAGCTGAACCGGCTGTCCCCGAGGACGGCGCGGACGTCCTCGTGCCGGGTCACCAGCCAGGCGCGGGAGCCGTCCCAGAGCGAGACGGGGGTGACCGGCCGCTGCTCCATGGCCTGCTGGTAGGCGGGCGGCGGGGCGAACGGGCAGCCGCCGCGGGCGGCGGGGAAGGTCAGGGTGTCGGTCGGCTCCACGGTGGTCATGGATCGTCCTCCTTGCAGGCTTCGGCACCCGGGCGGGCATGCGCGCCTGCCTGGCACGCACGCGTCAGCGCACGGGTATCGCACGGGTATGACGTGGGATTCGCTTCAGGACTCCTGGACCGAGATGGCCCGGCCGGGGCAGATGCCCGCCGCCATCCGGACACCGGCCCGCAGTCGCGGCTCGGGCAGCGGCTCCAGCAGCAGGACCATCCCGTCGTCCTCGCTCTGGTCGAACACCTCGGGCACGGCGGCCACGCACTGCCCGGAGCTGCAGCATCTGTCCCGGTCCACACTCACTCGCACGGCGGGCTCCTCCGGGGAGATAGATGGTAGAGGCAACTACTTGCTCGACCAACGTAACCCTCGCCGACGCGTGGTTGTAGTGCGCAGATCAACCATCGGCGAACATGACCGAAAACCGTACGTACTCGTCCCGAACAGGATGTTCGCGGCACCGGCGACCTTCCGGGCGGACATCCAGTCGAACATTCGCGTGAGGATGGTGAGGATGCACGGACGGTTGGGGTGGGTGGGGGACGTGGGGTCGGTGTGGGGGCGTAGCATTTCCTCGTGTCGCCTATCTCACGGGCTGCCGGGGTGCGTCGCACATCCGGGGGCCTGATGATTGCTTCCCCGGAGTGGACCAGAGCAGGGAGGCCAGGTGCGTTCCCACGACGTGAGCGCCGGCCTCGGCGCGGGTGAGCCCATCGCGGCGGCGGACCCCCGGAGCGCACGTGCGCTGCGCGGCCTGCTGGCGGACCACGCCCGGCTGACGCTGCTGGACGAGGCCTCGCGCCGGATCGGCACCACCCTGGACCTGCAGGCGACCTGCACCGAGCTGGCGCGTTTCGTGCTGCCGCGGTTCGCGGACCTGGCGAGTGTGGAGATCATGCCGCCCGAGGCACTTCCGACCGGGCTGACCCTCGGGTCGGGTCCGCTGCGGGCGCGGCGGATCGCCCTGGAGGCCGCCTCGGCCCAGCGGGCCCGGCTCAGCGGGCTCACCCCCGCCGGGCAGTGGGTGCGGCACCGGCCCGACTGCCCCACCTCCCGCTGCCTCCGGCAGGGCGGGGACGCCCACCCCGGCGTCGACGCGGGGCAGGACTGGAGCTGCGAGATCGGCGCCGGGGGCGGCAGCGCGACCGGCAGCGTGCTGATCGTGCCGCTGCGCGCCAGGGGCCAGCTCATCGGGGTGCTGTCACTGCTGCGGACCGCGACCGCCACCGCGAGCAGCGTGTCGGCCGAGGACGAGGCCGCGGCGGTCCAGGCCGTGGCCGACCGGGCGGCCCGGAGCATCGACGACGCCCGGCGGCACGCCCTGGCCCAGGATCTGACCATCGATCTGCAGCGGGCGCTGCTGGCCGAGCCGGGCAACCCGCACGCGAACCTGGAGCTGGCATCCCGCTACCTGCCCAGCGGCACGTCCGCGATGGTGGGCGGGGACTGGTTCGAAGCCGTGCGGCTCTCCTTCGGCCGAACGCTCCTGGTCATCGGCGACGTCATGGGGCACGGCGTGGAGGCGGCGGTGGACATGAGCTCCTACCGCACCCTGCTCCGCTACATCGCCGCGACCGACCTGCCGCCGCACCGCATCCTGCGCCAGCTGGACCACCTCACCTCGCAGAACGACGCCACCCGCCCGGCCACCTGCCTGCTCGCCCTGGTCGAGCCCGCACGCCACCGCTGCACCTTCGCCAGCGCGGGACACCTCCCGCCCGCGCTGCTCGGCCCCGGACACCCGGCGCGGCTGCTGGACGTGCCGACCGGGCCGCCGCTGGGCACCGGCCTGGGCGACTACCAGGCCGTGGTCCACGCCATGCACCCCGGCCAGGTGCTGCTGCTCTACACCGACGGGCTGGTCGAGCGCCGCACCGAGGACATCGACGCCTCCCTGGCCAGGCTCACCCGCCTCGGACGGCCCCAGCCCGCCGGACCGCTGGACGAGCTGCTCGACCACGTGCTGGCCGCGGTCACCCCCGGCGCGCCCGACGACGACATCGCGGTGCTCGCCGCACGCATCCAGGGCTGAGCGGGCCGGGAGCAGCTCGCGCCGAAGGCGGCCTCTGCTGAGCGCAGGGGCCGCCTCCGGTGGTGCGGGTGAGCGGGGATCAGTACGGCATGGGCAGCGTGAGGTTGGTCTCGCAGTCGCCCTCGACGCTGATCCAGCTGGTCAGCCCGAACAGCTCCGGATGAGCGGAGCCGCCGTACTCGGGAAGGTCCTGGAGTTCCAGGATGTCGTCCTGCTGCATGGTCGTCGTCCCGTTCTGCTGGATGACCGAGGCTGGGTGGCTGCTACTGCTGGACCGGGCGGGCGATCATGCAGTCGGACCAGATGCTGAACCAACTGGTCTGGCCGCCCATCATCGGCTCGATCGCGCTGCCGCCGTACTCGGGGAGGTCCTGCAGGCCGAGGATGCTGTCCTGCTCGATGACGTCGTCGTACTCCATGGTGTCTTCCTCTCTGGGATAACGGGTGTTCTGCCTGGTGCGGAGCCCTGCTGCCGGCTGAGGGCTGCGCGGACCGGCCTGGTCCGCCCGGTCTGTCGACGACCTGGCGGGGCCGGAGTCTGTGGGGGGACGGTGCGGGCGGCGGGGCTCACACGTCCGGGAGGAACAGCGAGGCCGGTGGGCCCTTCACTACCCGGGCCAGGGCGAGCAGCACGCCCGCGCTGCCGGTGGCCAGGTCCGCGTGGTAGCGGGGCTCGAACGAGCCCAGCACCCGCAGCCCGCCGCCGAAGCGCACGGTGTACTTGGCCAGGCTGGTGGCGATACGCACCGCGGTGGCCCGGTCGTCCGGGCCGCCCGCGTGGTCGGCGTGCTCGGCGTGGGCGTAGGCCCAGCTGCCGACGCCGGTGTAGAGGCCGGGCTCGACCGAGCTGGTGGCCCGGCACGGGACCAGCACCCGCGGCAGCGCGGTCGCGCAGCGCTCGTCGCCGAGGTCCGCCGCCAGCCGGGTCAGCGCGGTGGCGACCCCGGCCGAGCCGATGGTGAGGTAGGTGATCACCCGTCGGCCGCCGCCGTCGTTGAACCGCAGCCCGTCCTCGCCGCAGTCCTCGGCCTGGTCCAGTTCCGCGTGGACCAGTCGGCGGGCCGCCGCGTGGTAGCGGTGCTCACCGGTGTCGCGGCCCAGCTCGTGCAGGAACAGCGCGACCCCGGAGCGGCCCTGGTCGAGCCCGGGGGTCCCGGCCTCCGCGTCCAGCGCGTCGAGGCCGGTTCCGAGCAGGGCGTCCGCGATCGAGGCCGCCGCCTTCAGCTGCCCCGGGTCGCCGTGCAGCCGGTGCAGCAGCAGCCGGGCCATCCCGACGCCCGCCGAGCCGTGGCCGAGCAGTGCGGACCGGGCCAGCAGCGGGTGCCGCTGCGCGTGGTCGAGCAGCAGCTCGGCCTCCTCCGGCCGGCCCAGCTCGGCCAGGGTCCAGGCGAGGCCCGCGGCGCCCGCCTGCAGGCCGGGCGGCAGCGCGTCCGCCGCGGCCAGGGCGTCCCGGCGGAACCTGGTCAGGATCTCCTCCGGCACCGCTGCGCCCCAGTGGTGCAGGGCGTGCAGCACCCCGGCGGTGCCGTGGGCCAGGCAGTGGGTGTTCGCGGCGTAGCCGTCGGGCCCCGGCGGGAACACCCAGTCGGCCTGCTCGGGACGGGCCATCGCGACCAGGCCCGCGGCCAGGCCGTCGCCCAGCGCGGTGAGCGAGGCCAGCGGTCGTGCGTCCAGCTCGGCCGCGGTCGGCAGCGGGAACGGAGTGTCAGGGACGGCCGGAGCAGCGGTAGTTGCCCCGGAGCCCGGACGGTAGAACCGGGTGGCCTGCTCCCACAGCCGCTCCGGGATCGGCAGGTGCCGGTCCAGGTCGCGGCGGTGCAGTTCCAGTCGGCCCACCGGGTCGACCTGGAGCGGGCGGGCCAGCGGGAAGAGCAGCAGCATGGCCAGTGCCGAGAAACCGTACTCGTCGCCGTCGACGCCCGCCGCCAGCAGTTCGGCGGGAGCCGCGTAGCCGATGGTCCCCAGCTGCACCGGGGGTTCGGACAGCGCGGTGGCGGTCTCGAAGTCGATCAGCCGGACCGTGTCGTCGTCCTGGACCAGGACGTTGCCGTGGCTCAGGTCGCCGAAGCGCAGCCCGATGGCGTGCAGCCGGTCCAGCGCGGAGCGCAGCGAGTCCAGCAGCCGCTCCACCCGGGCCAGGTACTCGGCCCGCCGCCGCGGGTCGGTGTCCAGCTGCGGCAGCACCTGGTGCACGGCCGACCAGCGGAACAGCGGGTGGCCCGGGACGAACTCGGTGACCAGGAACTCGTGCTCCCAGTGCCCGAAGTAGTCGAGCGGTTCCGGGCACACCCCCGGTGCCTGCTCGTGCACGGTCCGCAGACTGCGGTGCTCCTGCCGCAGCCGTTCCCGGGCGTCGGTCCAGTCCGCGCCGTAGCCGTTCCTGGCCCTGGCCTCCTTGACGAACACGGTTGCGCCGGTCCGGGTGTCCAGGGCCTGGTAGGTGCCGCCGCCGTTGCTGTGCCGGATCGCCTCCTGCACCTGGAAGCGGTCGTTGAGCAGGGCCGGACCGCCGCGTGCGGGTCCGCGCGGGGGCCGGTTGCCGAGGAACGGGTCCTCGATCCCGGCCGGCAGCACGAAGGACGGGCGCCGCTCGTCCGGGACGTCGTTGCCCTCCGCGTCCCGGACCAGGGGCTCGCTGGTGCCGTCCAGTCGCAGCCGTTCGCGCCGGGTGAAGGCGCCGTAGCGGTAGTGCACCACCTTGCTGGGGCCGAACCGCCGGTCGGTGAGGACGTAGGCGCCCTCCTCGTCGGCCAGGTCGAGGGTGAGCCGCTCCATCAGCAGCCGGGCGGTGTGCGCGTCGCCGGGGTAGGCGGCGCAGAACTTGCCGGCCTGCACCCGGCTGGAGTGCTTCTGATGCAGCATCAGGAAGTAGTCGGCCGAGCCGAGGTGCTTGAAGGCGACGTCGAGGGCGAAGCAGGCGGCGGCGACCCGGTCCAGCACCTCGGCGAGCCGCTGCGGCACGGCCGAGACATGCACCTTCCAACCCTGCTCGGCGCCGGGCCCCGCGGGTGGCGACCAGTGCCGCCAGACGCTGTGGTCGTGTCCCGACCAGCCGGACGGCAGTCCGGCCGGGGTGAGCGGGGTGGTCGGCGCTCCGGAGCCGGGGCGGACCGGGGTGTAGAACTCGTCGTCGGCCATGAGCAGCCAGGGGTTCTGCACGGGGGCTCCTCCTACGACGGCGGGACCTGCGGGTCGGGTGACGGCCTGTCCGGTGACGGCCGGTCCGGGCGGGCGGGTGCGGCTCGGAGCCGGGGCGGGGTGGTTCATCCGACGGCCCTCGCCGTCACCGCGGTGTCGCCGAACAGCCTGCGGTAGAGGCCGTCCGCGCGGATCAGTTCCTCGTGCCTGCCGTGCTGCACCACCCGGCCGCCGTCCAGCACGATGGTCTGGTCCGCGTTGCGGATCGCGCTGAGCCGGTGCGAGACCACGATCCGGGTCACCGCGAGTTCGCTGAGCGCCGCGTCCACCTGCCGCTCGGTGGCCGGGTCGAGGTGGCTGGTCGCCTCGTCGAGCAGCAGCAGCCGCGGCCGGTGCACCAACGCCCGTGCCAGGGCGACCCGTTGGCGCTGGCCGGCGGAGAGGGCGCTGCCGCCCTGGCCGACCATGGTGTCGTAGCCCATCGGCAGGGCCAGCACGTCGTCGTGCAGCCCGGCGGTCCTGGCCGCCCTGATCACCTCGTCGGCCGGGGCGTCCGGGCGGGAGAGCGTGAGGTTGTCCCTGATGGTGCCGTTGAACAGGGTCAGTTCCTGGAGCACCGCGCCGCAGCGGGCGCGCAGCTCCCAGATGTCGAGGTCGGCGACGGGCACTCCGTCGTAGCGGATCTCGCCCTCGTCGGCCCGGAGCAGGCCCAGGATGAGCAGTCCGAGCGTGCTCTTCCCGGAGCCGGTCCTGCCGACCACGCCCAGTTTGGCGCCGGGCGGCAGGTCGAGCTCCAGGCCGCGCAGCACCGGCCGCTGGTTCTCCTGGTAGCGGAAGCCGACGCCGTGCAGGGTGATCCGGCTGGGGGTGTCGTCGGCCAGCCGCACCGCACCGGAGGGCTCCTCGGCCGAGTCGACCACGTCGAAGACCCGTTCCACCTGCGCCCTGACCACCTGGTAGACCTGCCCCGAGCTGGCAAAGGTCTCCAGCGGGGCGAGGACGGACAGCGCCACCGCGTTGGCGGCCAGCATCGTCCCCAGGCTCATCCGGTGGGTCAGCACCATCCACGCCCCGACCCAGAGCAGGGCGAGCGGCGCGAGGGTGCTGAGCGCCTGGCGGGCCGCGCCGATCCGGGCCGCGGTTCGGCCGCGCAGCCGCACGGTGCCCTGGTAGGCGGTGAACAGCGTCTCCCAGCGCTGGGCGGCGCGCGCCTCGACGCCGTTGGCCTTCAGCGGGACGATCGCCTCCAGCGCCTCGACCAGGTAGCTCTGCTCCTCGGAGCGGGCTCGCAGCTCCTGTTGGGAGAGCGTGCGCATCCTGCGGTAGGTGATGCCGAGCACCAGCAGTTGGGCCAGGAACAGCGGTATCAGCGCGGCGGCGTAGAGCGGTGACAGCAGTAGCAGTCCGATCAGGTAGCCCACCAGCAGGAAGCCGTCGATCAGGGTCGACAGCAGCTGCTGGACCAGGGTCTCCCGGGTGGAGGCCACGCTGGACAGCCGCATCAGCAGGTCACCCCGGCCGCGGTCGAGGAAGAAGCCCATCGGCAGCCGGAACAGGTGGGTGACGAACCGTCTGCTCATCATCTGGTCGCCGCGGACCCGGACCGCCAGCAGCGCCAGTGCCCGTCCGAAGGACAGCGCCCCGCAGAGCAGGGCCACCGCGGCGATGCCGACGCCGATGCCGGTGAGCGAGCCGAGCCGGTCCCCCGGCACCACCGAGTCGACCACGGCCTTGGTGAGCAGCGGGGTGGCCAGGGCCATCACCTGCAGCCCGGCGGCCAGCGCGACCGTCGCGCCCAGCACCCGGCGGGAGCCGCGGGCGCCCACGAACTGGGCCAGGTAGCGGACCATCGGCGCGGCCCGCAGCGGCGTCCTCCGGCGTTCGAAGCCGGCTCCGGGGACCATCCTGAGCAGCACCCCGCCGTATCCGGCGGCGAAGCGGGCCCGGTCGTGCCGGCGGCGGCCGTGGGTGGGGTCGGTGGTGTGCACCCAGCGTGCGGTGACCCGGGTGACCACCACGAAGTGGTGCCGCGACAGAAAGGCGATGGCCGGGCCTTCGAGCGGCTGCTCGAAGGGGTCGGCGGAGCGGTCGACGGTGACGGTGAGCCCCGCCGCCTCGGCGGCGGAGACCAGCGCGGGCACCGACACCCCGTCCCGCCCCGAGCCCACCAGGGCGCGGCAGTCGGGGACGGAGGTGCTCCGGCCGTGGTGGCTGAGCACCATGGCCAGGCAGGCAAGACCGCACTCGCTCTGGGTGAGCTGATACCGCATCGGCACCTGCCGACCACGTCGGGCCATGCGCACGCCACCTCCCTCGTCTCTCGGTCTCATGTCAGCTGATGTGAATCGACTGGAGATTGTGTTCATCTCCGCTGACGCCCTTGAGCATGCCCGGAGCGCGGCTGGACTGTCAAGCGCCGTGAATGACGGATGCAAGTCCATTCATCTCAGCTGAGATGACCCGTGCGGGACAACCCGCTCCCGGGGGATGCGGTCTATGCGGATAGCAGCTAGGGTGGGCGCTCAGTACACGTTGCTTCACACAGGTTTGCGTCGGAGCGCGAAGAAGGAGGCGCTGTGACGGAGTCCGAGCAGTCCCCGGCGGCTCCCGCAGGAGATCCCGCGGGGGGTCTGGCCCAAAGGATCGACGCACTGTTCCAGGCGGTCCGCCGCCCGAACCGTGAGCAGTTCAGCCATGAGGAAGTCGCCAAGGCCTGCCGGGAGTCCACCGGCGAGACCTTCTCCGCGACCTACCTGTGGCAGCTGCGCACCGGTCGGCGGGACAACCCGACCAAGCGTCATCTGGAGGCCCTGGCCCAGTTCTTCCAGGTCCCGCCCGCCTACTTCTTCGACGAGGAGCAGGGCGCGGAGATCTCCAGGGAGCTGGCGCTGCTCGGCGCCCTGCGCGACGCGGGCGTGCGCAACATGGCGCTGCGCGCGGTGAACCTGTCCCCCGAGGGGCTGGACACCGTGAGCGATCTGATCGACGCGATCGCACGGCGCGAGGCCACCCGGGGCAAGGGCTCCCAGTAGTCCGCCCGCCGAGCGGCAGTCCGCGAGACGGTTCCCGAAGTCGCCGGCAGCAGCCGGGCCGGGGTGATGAAGCATGGGGGTCACAGGGTGCGTGTCGGCTGTCTTCACAACAGGGGCCTGGTCCGGCGATGTCGAAGAATCGACGACCAACTCCGGCTCCCCGAGGCCTTCGACGAGGACGACCTACTGGAGCGGGTGTCCGGCTTACGCGGTCGCCGGATCGAACTGATGCCGGTCACCGCACGCGACGACCTGCCCTGCGGCCTGCTGATCGCCACCGGCCAGGCCGACTACATCCTGTACAACGCGGACACCGAGCCGCTGCACCGGCGCCACATCCTCACCCATGAGTTCGCGCACCTGCTGTTCGACCACGTCGGCTCGACGGCGGTCAAGCTCGCCTCGGCCAAGGTGCTGATGCCCCATCTGGCGCCGTCCCTGGTCGAGCGGGTGCTCGGCCGCACCGTCTACACGGAGCCGCAGGAGCAGGAGGCCGAGTTACTGGCGTCCATGATCCTCAGCCGGTCCCGGACCGGCGGCGGACCGGCGGCGAGCGCCCAGACCTCGGGCCACTGGCTGGACTCCCTGCTCACCGTCCCCGAAGCCGTACCCGAAGCCGCCCCCGGTTTCGGATCCGCTGCGGGTGTCGATGGGTGACCTGGTCCTCTACCTGGCCCTGGCCGCGGGTGCGTTGGGCATCGGCATCGGCCGCTTCGTCGCCGCACGCCGCGAGGAGATCACCGCGGCCATGCGCCACGCCTACGGCTTCGCCTACATCCTGAGCGCGGCGATGGCCCTGCTGGCCCCGCCGACGGTGACTCTGGTCGACCGCGCCGCCCTGACCCTCGGCCTGCCCGACCTGTTCGACCTTTTCGACCTGCTCGGCGACATCCTGCGCTGCTGCACCGCCTGCCAACTCCACCTGCTCACCGCGGCGCTGGCCCTGCCGTCCAGGCCCGGGGCCTACCGGCGCGCCACCAGGAGGCGGCTGCTCACCGCCGCCGCGGTGGTCGCAGCCATGGTCCTGCTCTATGCCACCGCCCAGGTCAGGATCGTCAACGGCACCCAGCAGACCGGGAGTTCCCGGGGCTGGCTGCTGGCCGGCTACGACGCGCTGGTGACCGGATACGTGGTCGCCTGCCTGACCGCGCTGGCCCTGCGACTGGCCCAGCGCGCCCGCGCCGCCGAACCGGGCCCGCTGCGCACCGGCCTGCGCCTGCTGCTGCTCAGCACGGTGGTGGGCCTGCTCTGGACCGCCTGGGGCCTGGACGACGTGGTCGACGCCGCCCGCTCCGGCGCGCAGGCCTGCGGCGAGGACCCGGTCTCCGCGCTGCTCGGCGCGGGCTGCGTCGGGCTGCTGGTCATCACGGCGGCGACGGCCCTGGTCGGCAGACTCCGCACCGGCTGCGCCGACTGGTACGCCGCCTACCGCCGCTACCGCGCGCTGACACCGCTGTGGGCGGCGCTGCACCGCACCTTCCCGGAGATCGCGCTGATGGCCCCGGCCGGCCCGCTGCCGCCCCGGAACGCGCGGTTCGCGCTCTACCGCAGGGTCATCGAGATCCACGACGCCCGACTGCTGCTGCGCCGACACGTGGACGAGGAGTCGGTCGCCCGGGTACGCCGCACCGTCCTGGACGGCACGACGCCGCCGGGACGGGTGGAGGCGACCGTCGAGGCGGCGATCCTGGCCACCGCGTTGGCCCAGGCACGCAGCGGGACGCCGCCGACGCCGCCGGGCGGGGCCCGTCCCGCTCCCGCTGGCCCCGGCCCGACCGCCGCAGTTGTTGCTGCCCCTGCCCCTGCCCCTGCTGTTGCGGCGGCGGCCGACCTCGGCTGGGCCGGTTCCGCCGCCGCGGTGACCGGGCTCGACTCGGAGGCCGACCGGTTGGGCCGCGTGTCCCGCGCCTTCACCCGCTCCGCGGAGGTCGCCGCGATCCGGCGCAGCGTGCGGGCGTCCGGGTCGATGCGGTAGGGGGCTGAGGGTTCCGGAGGTCGTGCTTCCGGGGGCCGTGGTTCCGGGACCGGTTGTTCTGCGGGGGGGGCGATGTGCGGGCGTGCCTCGGGTGCGTACAGTAGCGGGGTCGTAGCACCCCGATTGCCTTGGCCGCGCATGGCCACGAAGGCTGCGGCCCCGGCGAGAGGATTCCGGCACGGTGCGTGCGTCTCTCGCGCTGAGGAGCCTGCGGGCGGGCATGTTCGCCGCCGTGTGCACGGCTCTGGCGGCTGCCGCGCACATCCTGTCGATGCAGGCGGTGCCCGGGGCGGCCAGCGTGGCCGTGGGATTCGCGGTGGTGGGGGTGTTCGGCTTCCTGGCGGGCTCCCACGAGCAGTCGATGCGGGCGATCGGCTGCGCGATGGGCCTGGTCCAGGTCGGCCTGCACCTGCTGTTCGACGCCACGATGCCGGTGCCGGGCCCTGCCATGGCCGGTATGCACGGTATGACGGGTATGCAGGACATGCAGACCATGCCGGGCATGGCCGATATGGCGGGGATGCCGGCCATGGCGGGTATGGCGGGCATGTCAGGCCCCGCGGTCGGCGCCGCGCACCACGCCATGAGCAGTCAGGCGGTCGCCGCCCACGCCCTCGCGGCGCTGCTGGCGGCCTGGTGGCTGCGGCGCGGAGAGGCGGCACTGTGGTCGCTGCTGCGCCATGCCGCCGCCCTCGCCCCCTGTCTGACCACCTGGCTGCGGGCCTGGATCACCCCGTCCGTGGAGCCCCCCGACCTCTTCGGCGCGGGCCACGGCTGGAGGGCGGCCTCCGGGCCCCGGTTTCACCTGATGCTCCGTCACGCGGTGATACGTCGCGGGCCGCCGTCGGCCGGACCGGTCCTGGTCCCGACCGTGTGAGCTGCCGCAGGCCTGCGGCGGCTCCGTCCCCGGCTCCCCGGTGCCTGTCCCCCGGGGGGCTGCCTTCACCGTTGGTCTCCGGCGGTTCTTCGCGATGCCGCCGACCCGAGCAGTTGGAGCATTCCACCATGTCCCTCACCTCTGTCACCCAGAGCCCCCGTTCGACCGGCACCGGCACGGCCACCCGCGGGCTGCGCCGCGCGGCCACCGTCGCCGCGCTGACCGCCGCCGCCGTCCTGGCCGGCGCGGGCGCGGCGTTCGCCCACGTCACCGTCCACCCCGACAGCTACCCCCAGGGCGCCTCTGACGGCACCCTGACCTTCCGGGTCCCCAACGAGGAGGACAAGGCCGACACCACGCAGGTCGACGTCTTCTTCCCGGCCGCCCAGCCGATCGCCTCGGTGCTGGTGGCCCCGCTGCCCGGCTGGACCTCGACGGTCAAGACGGTCAAGCTCGCCAAGCCCATCGTCACCGACGACGGGAACATCACCGACGCGGTCTCCGAGGTGCTCTGGACCGGGGGCAAGATCGCCCCGGGCCAGTACCAGGACTTCACCGTCGCCTTCGGCCAACTCCCCACCGGGGTCGACCAACTGGTCTTCAAGGCGCTGCAGACCTACTCGGACGGCAATGTCGTGCGCTGGATCGACGAGACCGTCAAGGGCCAGCCCGAGCCGGACCACCCGGCCCCGGTGCTGACGCTGACCGCCCCCGTCCCCGACGGCGGCGACAGCGCCGCGCCCTCCGCGGCGCCCAGCGCTGCCGCGTCCGCGGCGCCGAACACCAGCGCCGCCGCCACGGCCGCCAAGCCGAGCGACTCCACCGCGCGCGGCCTGGGCATCGCCGCCCTGGTCGTCGCCGTCCTGGCGCTGGCCGCGGCCGGTCTCGGCCTGGTCCGCGCACGCTCACGCCAGTAGCACCCTCGCCGCCGCACGTCGGCGAACGTCGGCGAACGTCGGCGCCGCGCACGTCAGCGCCACCGCGCCGACCCCGCCTCCGGCGATCCCCCTCCCGGGATCGCCGGAGGCGGGCCTGATCGTGCGTCAGCGGGCGGCGACCCGCACCCCGGCGATGAGTTCGTCGGCGACCCATCGGGCGACCCCGGCGGGGTAAGGGGCCGGGAGGCCGAGGACGAGGTGCTGGAAGCCCGCGGCGACCGCCGCGTCGATCGCGTCCCGGGTGTCGCGGGGGCGGTCGTAGTCGACCGCCAGGTGCATCGAGCGGGTGACGGCGGCGGGGTCGCGGCCGATCTCGGTGCAGTAGCGGTCCAGCAGCGCGCTGCGGTGGACGGCGTCGTCCAGGTCGCCGCCGGGGATGTTCCACACGTCGGCGTGCTCGGCTGCCACCCGCAGCGTCGCCGCCGAGCGTCCGCCGATCAGGATCGGCGGGTGCGGGCGCTGGACCGGCTTCGGATTGCCGAAGGCGCCGGTGAGTCGGACGTAGTCACCGGCGAAGTCGAACGGCTCGGTCTCGGTCCACAGCCGCCGGATGACGGTGCACGCCTCGGCCAGGCTGCCCACGGAGTGGGCGAAGTCGTGGAACGGCAGCCCGTGCGCCTCGTATTCACGCCGGGCCAGCGGGTGGTCCGGGCGCGAGCCCGCGCCGATCCCGAAGTCGAGCCGTCCGCCGGAGACCACGTCGACGGTCGCGGCGATCTTGGCCAGCATCGCCGGCGGCCGGAACCGGTTGCTGGTCACCAGCAGGCCGACCCGCAGCCGCTCGGTCTGCGCGGCGAGGGCGGAGAGCAGGGTCCAGCCCTCGTAGGCCGGTCCGCCCGGGTCGCCCTGGATCGGCATCAGGTGGTCGAACAGCCAGGCGTGCTCGATCTCGGCGACGGTGTCCGCCTCCCGCCAGACCCGGAGGACGTCGCGGTAGTCGACCTGCATGGGGGCGGTCATGATCCCGAAGCTGGGCATGGGATGGGTCCTTTCTGGCTGCGCCGGTTCGGCGCTTTCCGCAGGCCTGCCGGGGTCCTTGCGCCACAGGGCCCCTGCTAGCATCGAGAGCAAGCGGAGCAGCGTTCCGGTAAAAACCATATGGAACGTCGTTCCGCTTGGCAAGGCGTGACGGCATGAGCGACGGAGGCGGCAGCGCAGTGGCCGACATCGACGGCAGCGACATCGGCAGCGACGGCAGCGACATCGGCAGCGGGCCGGGCCCGGCGGCCCCCCGCCAGCGGGCCGACGCCCGGCGCAACAAGGAAGCGCTGCTGGAGGCAGCCGCCGCGGCCTTCGTAAGCTCCGGCGTGCACGCGCCCGTGCGCGACATCGCGACCAGGGCGGGCGTCGGCGTCGGCACGATCTACCGGCACTTCCCGACCCGGGCCGATCTGATCGTCGCTGTCTACCGGCACCAGGTCGAGGCATGCGTCGAGGCGGGCCCGACCCTCCTGGCGAACAGCGGCTCCGCGCACGCCGCCCTGACCCGGTGGATCGACCTCTTCGTCGACTTCCTGGTCACCAAGCACGGCCTCGCCGAGGCGCTGCGGTCCGACGACCCCACCTTCGTGACCCTGCACGCCTACTTCATCGACAGCCTGGTCCCGGTCTGCGCCGAACTCCTCGACGCCGCGGCCGAGGCGGGCGAGATCCGCCCCGACATCAAGGCGATCGAGCTGATGCTCGCCGTCGGCAACCTCTGCATCGGCGCCGATCGCGACCCCCGCTACGACACCCACCGCATGGTCGCCCTGCTCCTCGCGGGCCTGCGGCTCCCCCGGGCGCAGTCAAGTTCTTGACCGCTGTTCAGCTTCGGTCCATCGCTCCGTCTAGGCATGCACATGCCGTTTGGGAAGACTGGTGCGGTCCTCGGATCCACCGTCCCGCCCATGTGAGGGAGCGTCACCCATGCGCGCACCGTACCGGACCAAGGCCGCCCGTCGATCTGTCGTCGTGGCCGCCGCCACCTGCGCCGCGACGGCGCTCGCGCCGGTCCTCGGCGCGCACGCCGCGGGCTCCGGCTGGACCGTCACCGGGAGCAGCCAGCACAGCACCCTCACCGCCGGGGAGGGCGTCACCACCGTGCACAACGGCAGCGACACGGTCCTCTACCGGGGCGCGGGCTCGATCCCGCTGTCCGTGCTGGTCCAGGGCTGGAGCCACATCGGCGACCCGGACTCGGTCGGCGGCTATGTCTTCGACGCCTACCAGAGCGGCGCCTCCACTCCCACCAGCAAGATGTTCCGGGTCACCACGCCATCCGGCGCCGCCTACGAGTACACCCACGCCCTGGTCCCGGGCGAGCTCTACAACAACTCCTTCGACGCGGTCTCCCCCGACACCCAGTGGATGGTGGCCGGCGAGTGGGGCACCATGGACCACCTGCAGATCTACCCCACCCCGCTGCTGAACCCGGCGACCCCGGCCACCGGCGGCAGCCTCGCGCTGTCCGACGAGATCCGGCTGGACCACCCGGTCAACGACATCCAGGGCTGCGACTTCACCAGCGCCACCCAACTGCTCTGCGTCTCCGACGACTCCAGCCGCTCGCTGTTCGGCGACGACAAGCCGCTGCTGGAGGTGGACCTGCCGCACGCCCTGGACGGCGCCGACATCACCGGCCACGTCACCGACCTCGCCCCGATCCCGCAGACCAGCATCTGCTCGGGCAGCTTCGAGGCCGAGGGCGACGACTACGACACCGCCACCGGCGTCCTGCGGGTCGAGGTGATCCAGCCCAGCATCTGCGGCGCGGCCACCACCGTCTACACCTACACCCGCGGCTGAGGCCACCGAGGCCGAGGCCACCGCCCCCGATGAGGTCGAACGTCTGCCCGGTCTGAGCGGGAAAGGTCAAGAGGTGCTCTCGAACAGAGCACTTCTTGACATGCTCTACCCCCGAGTAAGGAAAGTTAGGTAAATCCCACTAGTATGCCCTTGCCACAGGGGGCACGCGATCTGCTGCCGCGTCAGCGGACCAAGCGAACGTGGTGCCGCGTAGCCCCTGGAACCATCGAAAGGGCAAGGCATGTTCGGAATACCAGGGCGGGGAGCAGTGAGGCTCGGTGCCGCGCTGCTGGCGGCGGGGGCGTTCGCGGCGGGTGCGCTGACGACGGCTACGACGGCGGCGGCGGACCAGAACGGCAGTGCGGTCGCCGTTCTCGGCAACGTACTGCACGGCCAGAGCGTCGACATCCCCCACGAGGGGCGGGGCACCGCCGGGACGGTGGCGCTCAAGGAGGACGGGCAGAGCCTGGAGGTCTACTGCATCGACCTCTACCACGGCACCAGCTCCGGGGTGAAGTACCAGGAGACCGGCTGGGACCAGTCCGTGCTCTCCAACAACCCGGACCGCGGCAAGATCCAGTGGATCCTGGAGCACAGCTACCCGGTGCTCAGCGCGTCCGCCCTGGCCCAGGAGGCCGGCGTCAACGGCCTGACCCAGGACGAGGCCGCCGCCGCGACCCAGATCGCAATCTGGCACTTCTCCGACAAGACGGACGCCACCAGCAAGGACAAGACCACCACGGCGGTCGCCAGTTGGCTGGAGCAGAACGCCACCAACGTCTCCGAGCCGGCCCCCTCGCTCGCCCTCTCCCCGGCCTCGGTCGCGGGCCAGAGCGGTGACAAGCTCGGACCGATCACGGTGACCACCAACGCCAAGTCGGTGGACGTCAAGCTCACCGCGCCGAGCGGGGTGCAGCTGGTCGACGGAAACGGACAGGCCGTCACCAATGCGGGCAACAACGACAAGCTGTATGTGAAGGTGCCCGCGGGCGCCGACGCGGGCACCGCGCAGCTCACCGCCTCGACCACGACCAACCTCCCGGTCGGCCGCGCGTTCAAGGCCCTGAAGGGCAACAGCCAGACGATGATCCTCGCCGGGACTGCCCCGGTCCAGGTCAGCGCCTCGGCCTCGGCCTCGTGGGCGCCCAAGGGCCCGGTCCCGGCGGCCAACGCCACCGAGGACTGCAAGCAGGGCGGCGTGGACGTCGTCGTGAGCAACGGCGGCGACCAGCCGTGGACCGCGCAGGTCAACGGCCAGTCGGTCACCGTCGCGCCGGGCGCCAGCGAGACCGTGCTGGTCCCGGTCAAGGAGGGTGACACCTACAGCATCACCGTCACCGGCCCGAACGACTTCAGCAAGACCTTCACCGGCGCGCTGAAGTGCCAGCCCACCGGTGGCGGCGGCACGCCGAGCGCGAGCCCGACCCCGTCGGTCTCGGCCACGGCGACCTCCCCCGCCTCGGGTCCGGCCACTCCCTCGCCCTCCGCGAGCGGCGGCCTGGCCGAGACCGGTGCGAGCAGCACCACCCCGGTCATTGCCGGTGTCGGTGCGGCGCTCGTGGTCATCGGCGGCGGCGTGGTGCTCTTCCTGCGCAAGCAGCGGGGCGCGCACGCGGGCTGACCCCCGGGTGAACTGACGCAGTGAAGCAGTGGGGTGTGCACGGCCGGTCGGCCGCGCACACCCCTTCTGCTTTTCCACGGGCGCGGCACCCTATTGCTAAGGCTGCTTTATAACGTAGCTTTAGCACATGAACGATGACACGGACCCTGCGGACGTGGACGCAGACACGGGCGCCGACGCGGGCATCGACGTCGACCGGATCGCCGCGACCCTGCTCGCGAGCGTCGGCATGCTGCTGAGACGGGTGCGGCAGATCCCCACCGGCGGCGGCCTCTCGCTGCCCGAACGGCAGGCCCTGTCCCGGCTGGACCACTCCGGCCCGGCGACCTCCTCGGAGCTGGCCCGGCAGGTGCAGATCACCGCGCAGGCGATGGGGGCCACCCTCGGCGCGCTGCAGGCCCGCGGCATGGTCGAGCGGCGTCCGGACCCGCAGGACGGCCGACGGGTGATCCTGAACGTGACCGACGCCGGGCGGCAGGAGCTCAGCGAGAAGCGCAACGCCAGGGCCGAGCTGTTCGCCCGCGCCCTCGGCGACACCTTCACCCCCGAGGAACTGAGGCAACTCGCAACGGCCGCGCCGCTGCTGGAACGACTGGCGCAGAACATATGAGCAACGACGCGACCGCCCCCGACACCGGCCGTGCCGCCAGCGGTGCCGCCAACGGCGCCACCGGCCGTGCCAGCGACCGCTACAAGTGGACGGCGCTGACCAACACCACCGCCGCGGTCTTCATGTCCGCGCTGGACGGCTCCATCGTGCTGATCGCACTGCCCTCGATCTTCCGGGGCGTGCACCTGGACCCGCTGGCACCGGGCAACATCGCCTACCTGCTGTGGATGATCATGGGCTACCGGCTGGTCCAGGCCGTCCTGGTGGTCACCGTGGGCCGACTGGGCGACATGTTCGGCCGGGTCCGGATCTACAACTCGGGGTTCGCGGTCTTCACTCTGGCCTCGATCCTGCTGTCGTTCGACCCCTTCGACGGCGGCCACGGCGCGATGTGGCTGATCGGCTGGCGGCTGCTGCAAGCGGTCGGCGGGTCGATGCTGGTGGCGAACTCGGCCGCGATCCTGACCGACGCCTTCCCCAAGGAGCAGCGCGGCTTCGCCCTGGGCGTCAACCAGGTCGCCGGACTGGGCGGGATGTTCATCGGCCTGGTGGCCGGCGGCCTGCTCGCGGCCTGGGACTGGCGCGCGGTGTTCTGGGTGAACGTCCCGGTCGGCGTCTTCTTCACGGTGTGGGCCTACCGGACGCTGCGCGAGACCGGGCAGCGCGGCGGCGGGCGGATCGACTGGTGGGGCAACGTCACCTTCGCGGTGGGGCTGAGCGCGATCCTGATCGCGGTCACCTTCGGCCTCCAGCCCTACGGCGGGCACACCATGGGCTGGACCAACCCGCTGGTCATCGGTCTGGTCGTGGGCGGCCTCGCGCTGCTGTCGGCGTTCACCGTGGTCGAGAGGCGGGTCGCCGCACCGATGATTCAGCTGAGCCTGTTCCGGCGGCGTGCCTTCACCTTCGGCAACCTGGCCGGCCTGGCCATCTCGATCGGCCGGGGCGGGATGCAGTTCGTGCTGATCATCTGGCTCCAGGGCATCTGGCTGCCACTGCACGGCTACGACTACAGCGCCACCCCGCTGTGGGCGGGCATCTTCATGCTGCCGCTGACCGCCGGGTTCCTCGCCGCCGGGCCCGTCTCGGGCTACCTGTCCGACCGGATCGGCTCGCGCGGGCTGGCCACCGGCGGCGCGCTGCTGTTCGGCGCCAGCTTCCTGGGCCTGATGCTCCTTCCGATCGACTTCAGCTACTGGGTCTTCGCCGTGCTGATCGCGCTCAACGGGATCGCCAGCGGGATGTTCGCCTCGCCCAACTCGTCGTCGATCATGGGCAGCGTCCCCGCGGGGCTGCGCGGCGTCGCCTCGGGCATGCGCGCCACCTTCCAGAACTCCGGCACAGCGGTCTCGATCGGGGCGTTCTTCTCCCTCATGATCGCCGGGCTGGCCCGCAGCCTCCCGCACACGCTCACCACCGGCCTCCAGCAGCAGGGCGTGCCGGCCCACATCGCCGCCCAGGTCGGCGGCCTGCCCCCGGTCTCCTCGCTGTTCGCCGCCCAACTGGGCGTCAATCCGATGCAGCACCTGCTCCAGCCGACCGGCGCGCTGACCCGGCTGACGGCGGCGCAGCAGCAGGCGCTGACCGGGCGTGAGTTCTTCCCGAACCTGATCTCCGGGCCGTTCCACTCCGGCCTGGTCGTCGTCTTCGCGTTCGGCGCGGCCCTGGCCTTCCTCGCCGCCCTCGCCTCGATGCTGCGGGGCGCAAACCCCGCGCCCGTCCCTGCCTCCGTTCCTGTCCCCGCTCCCGCCTCCGACAGCGGCGAGCCGACGGCGCCCGGAGCGGAGGGAACGCCGCGGCGCGCACCGGAGGCGCGCACGCCGTCGGCTACCGAGCGGGACTGAGCGGGCGGCGGCCGAGCCGACGCGGTGAGCCGATGCGGTGAGCCGACAAGCCCTGGAGCGGCGGTGTCTGCTGCTCCAGGGCTGTCGGCGCGTCTGCGGGGTACACGGACTCTGCCGAACGCAGGGCGCGACCTCGACCGAAGGACCGGGCATTGGCCACGATCATCGACCGCCTCGACGACTACCAGCGCCGCCACCGCTGGCTGAGCCTCCCGCTGGGCGTCGTCTACAAGTTCGTCGAGGACCAGGGCACCTACCAGGCCGCCCTGCTCACCTACTACGGCTTCGTGTCCCTGTTCCCGCTGCTCCTGCTGCTGACCACCGGCCTGGGCTTCGCCCTGCACGGCAGCCCCCACCTGCAACAGCAGGTCCTGCACTCGGCGTTGAACCAGTTCCCGGTCATCGGGGACCAGATCGGCGCGAACATCCACTCCTTCCACGGCAACGCCTTCGCCCTCGCCGTGGGCATCGCCGGCAGCCTCTACGGCGCCATCGGCGTGGCGCAGGCGGCGCAGAACGCCCTCAACCGGATCTGGGCCGTGCCCCGCCACCTCCGTCCCAACCCGCTGGTGAGCCGACTGCGCAGCCTGCTGCTGCTCGGCCTGCTCGCCACCGGCGTCATCCTCACCGCCGCCCTGACCGCGCTGTCGTCCACCTCGCACGTCTTCGGCGTCGACATCAGCTGGGCCGCGCGGATCGGCGCCGTCGTGTTCTCGGTCGCGCTGAACGCCGCGCTGATCATGCTGACGTTCCAGGTCCTGACGGCCCGTGTGCTGCGCCGGTCGCAGTTGTGGCCCGAGGCGGTGGCCGGGGCGGTGATCTGGCAGGTCCTGCTGGTCGCGAGCACCTACAGCGTCAACCACACGCTGCGCGGCAGCACGGCCACCTACGGCATGTTCGCCATCGTGCTGGGCCTGCTCGCCTGGCTCTACCTCGGCGCGATGACCTTCGTGCTGTGCGCGCAGAGCGCGGCGGTGCGGGCCCACCACCTGTGGCCGCGCAACCTGCTCGCCCCCTTCGTCGACGACCTCACCCTCACCGGGGCGGACAAGCGCGCCTACACCTCCTACGCCACCACCGAGTCCTACAAGACCTTCGAGAACGTCCGCGTGGTGTTCGACCAGGCGACGCCTCCAGCACAGGCGCTGCCCCCGGCACAGCCGCCGGTCCCGGCTCCGGCACCGGCGCCCGCCGACGAGCAGCGGGACGGCACGGAGGCGGCGTCCTGACGGAGAGCATCCTGACGAGGAGTGTCCTGACGGAGAGTCAGGCCTGGCTTCGCTGCGGCCTCCGCTGCGGGCGTCACCGCCGCGGGGTCAGCTGCCGCAGTCCGTTCTCCAGGAGCGCGAACCCGAGTTCCGCGGCGGCCACCGCGTCCGGGTAGCGCTCGTCGGCCGACTCGCCGTGCTCCAGACGTTCGGCGTTGTCGTCGGCCAGCGCCCAGCGGACGCCGACGATCTGGACCGCGGCCAGCCTCGCGGTGAGTTCCGGGACGTCCGCCGTCTCCCGCAGCGCCTGGGCGAGTGCGCGTTCGGCTCCGGTCTTGAACCGGTCCATCCGGGCGACCAGCGTGGGCGCGTCGAGGATCATCCGGCGGACCCGCCGCACCTGGGGGTGGTCGTTGAGCCCGGTGATCGGGTCCCGTTCGCGCAGCCCGGTGAGGAAGTGCTCACTCACCGCGGCCAGCGGATCGGTGCCGGGCGGGCGGGCCCGCACCACGCGGGCGAGTTCGGTCTCGTGGTCGGCGAGGCGGTGCACCACGAGGTCCTCCTTCGCCGGGAAGTAGGCGAAAAGCGTGCGCTTGGACACCTCGGCCGCCTCGGCCACCTCGGCCACCGACACCTGGTTGAAGCCGTGCTCCAGGAACAGCGTGATCGCCGCGTCGGAGATCGCCGCATGGGTCCGCTGCTTCTTCCGCTCCCGCAGCCCTGGATTGCCTGGCTTGCCGTCCACGCTCCACACCGTAGCAGGAGACTGCCCTCGGGATATTTCTGCACTTGGTATACATTTACCCCGAGGCGAGAAATCGAGAGGTGGGACGGATGAAGGCGTTGACCGACAGCACGACCGAGGTCGTCATCGCGGGCGCGGGCCCGACCGGACTGATGCTGGCGTACGAACTGGCCCTGGCCGGAGTCGAGACCCTGGTGCTGGAGAAGCTGCCCGAGCGCACCGAGCAGGCCAAGGGTGGCGGGATCCAGCCGCGCACCGCCGAACTGCTGGAGTCGCGCGGGCTGCTGGAACCGCTGCTGCGGCGGGCCGTGCCGGGCGAGCCGGTCGGCGGGCACTTCGCGGCCCTGCCGGTGCCGCTGGACTGCAGCCCCTGGCAGACCCGGCACCCGTTCCCGATCGCGATCCCGCAGGGGGAAGTCGTAGCGGTGCTGGAGGAACGAGCGGTCGCCGCGGGCGCGCGGGTGCGGCGCGGCGCGGCCGTGGCGGAGGTCGAGGCAGGTGCGCCGGTCGCGACGGGTACGGCAGGCGCCGCTGCCGTGGAGGGTGACGACGACGCGGTCGTCGTCGTGACCGCGGACGGTCTGCGGGTGCGGGCCCGCTACCTCGTGGCCTGCGACGGCGGCCACAGCACGGTGCGGAAACTGCTCGGGCTGCCGTTCCCCGGCAGGCCGGGGACGCATCAGGCCGTGCTGGCCGACATCCGGCTGTCCGCCGTGTCGCCGCTGGTGCCGGAGCAGGTGGGGCACATGAGCGCGCTGACCCGTCAGGCGGGCGGCTACTGGGCCATGCTGGTCCCCCGCGGCGGCGACCGGTACGGGATCACCTTCGGGCGGGCCGGCCAGGCGGACGACCCCGGCGACACCCCGGTCACCCACCAGGAGGTCGACACCGCACTCCAGGCCGTGTACGGCGAAGGGACGGTCCTCGGCGCCGTCGAGAACGCCTCCCGGTTCACCGACGCCACCCGGCAGTTGGAGCAGTACCGGTCCGGCCGGGTGCTGTTCGCGGGCGACGCCGCGCACATCCACCCGCCGCTGGGCGGCCAGGGTCTCAACCTCGGCATACAGGACGCGTTCAACCTCGGCTGGAAGCTGGCCGCGGTCGTCCAGGGCCGGGCGCCGAGCAGCCTCCTGGACAGCTACCACGCCGAGCGCCATCCGGTCGGGGCCCAGGTCCTGCACCACACCTCGGCGCAGCGCGTCCTGGCGGGCCCGAGGCCGAGCGAGGACGTGGCCGCGCTGCGCGACATCGTCATCGACCTGCTGCGGCTGCCCGACGCCAACCGCCACCTCGCGGGCCTGATGTCCGGCCTCGCACTGCATTACCCGCTGGTTGGTGAACACTCACTCACCGGCCGGCGGATACCTGACGCCGACCTGGTCACCGACGCAGGACCCACCCGGCTGTCGGCGCTGCTCCGCTCCGGACACGCCGTCCTGCTCGACCTGTCCGGAGCCGTCCGTTCCGACCTCTCCCTCCCCCCGCGGGTCGACCTCGTCCGCGCCACCGCCACCGGCAGCGGGAGCAGCGGCACCGGCACCGCCACCGGCGGCGAGGCGGGCACCGTACTGGACGCCGCCGCCCTGCTCATCCGCCCCGACGGCTACGTCTGCTGGGCGACGGACAACCCCGCCGCCCACGCCGACACCCTCCCTGCCGCAATCGCCGACAGCCTCGGCCTCGCGGCGACGCCCTGAGCCAAAGTTCAGAGCCAACGTTCAGAGCCGAAGCCGGAACCTGACCCGGAGTCAGCCGTCGACGACGGTGTTGCCGGTGACGGTGCCGCTGGTCCCGTCCAGCGTGATCAGGTGGCGTATGCCGTCGGGGCCCAGCACGGTGACCTGCCAGGCGGTGCCGCCGCCCTGTTCGGGGACCGGCTCCAGCGACTCGACCTTGCCGCCGGACACTGTGGCGGCGGCCTTCTGTGCGGCCTGGTCCGCCGGGAGCGAGGGCAGCGGGGCGGGCGCGAGCCGCGTCCCCGCACCCCCGGGGACGGCCTGCGACATCGCCTGGCTGCCCTTCACCACGACCGATCCCAGCGGACCGTCCGGGGCGCCGACCATGACCCGCTTGACGCCGGGCAAGCCGGGCAAGCCGTCCGGACCCACTGGGCCCGCCGGACCCACCGCCACGGCGCGCACCCCGAACCGCTCGCCCTGGTGGCGCACCACGGCCGCGGTGGCCAGCACCGTTCCGCCGACCACCACCACGACGACTGCTGCCCCGGCCGCGACCAGGCGCGACCGGCGGCCGGTCGCCCAGCGGCGGGCCTTCGACAGTTCCGCCTTCGCCGTCGGCTCCGCAGTCTCCGCCTCCTCCGGTGGCACGGGCCGGTCGGTGTGGTCGGGCGTGTTCGGCGGCACGGGTTCCGGCAGTACAGGTTCGGTCATCTCGGCTCCGTAAGGTCGTCGGCGGCCCGGGAGGGCCAGATGGTGCCGAGGATGCACCACCGCTCCTGAAGGCCTGCTGAAGATCCTGAAGACCTCTTCAGCCAGCCGGTTGCCCGAGCTGTCATCCTGTACCGGTGCGCGTACTGGTGGTCGAGGACGAACGGCGGCTGGCCGCCGCACTGCAGCGCGGACTGGAGGCGGAGGGCTTCGTCGTCGACGTCGCCCTCGACGGGGTCACCGGACTGCGGCAGGCCGGTCGTGCCCCCTATGACGTGATCGTCCTCGACATCATGCTGCCCGGCCTCAACGGCTACCGGGTCTGCTCCATGCTCCGCGCGGCGGGCAACGACGCCGGCATCCTCATGCTCACCGCCAAGGACGGCGAATGGGACGAGGCGGAGGCCCTGGACACCGGGGCCGACGACTTCCTGTCCAAGCCGTTCTCCTTCATGGTGCTGGTCGCCCGGCTGCGCGCGCTCGCGCGCAGACTCGGCAGCCGACCGCCCCAGGTCCTGCGGCTGGGCGACCTGGCCATCGACGTCTCCGCCCGCACCTGCACCCGGGCCAGCGGCACGATCCACCTCACCGCCCGGGAGTTCGCCGTCCTGGAGCAGCTGGCCCTGCGCGCCGGGCAGGTGGTCTCCAAGCGCGACATCCTCGACCACGTCTGGGACCGGAACTACGACGGCGACCCCAACGTGGTCGAGGTCCACGTCAGCGCCCTGCGCCGGAAGATCGACACTCCGTTCGGCCGCACCGCCGTGCAGACCGTGCGCGGCGTCGGCTACCGCCTGGCGGTGGACGGTGGCTGAACCGGTCGTGGCGGAGGCGGCGGTCGCGGCGGAGGCGGCGGCGCCCGCGGACACGCACCCGGCCGGACGGGGCGTTCACGCCGTCGGACGCCGGGTCCGTGCCGTCCGCGCCCGGCTGACCCCCAGCTCGGTACGCGCCCGCGCCACCCTCGCCGCCTCGCTGGTGGTGGCCGTCGCCCTCGGCGTGGCCTCGCTGGCCATGCTCTCGCTGCTGCGCGCCGACCTGCACGGCAATGCCGAACAGGGAGCACAGCTGCAGGCCGTGGCGGTCGCCAAGCTCGCGGCCGACGGACGGCTGACCAAACTGGTCCCGCTGGACCACGGCGCCGACTTCATCCAGGTGGTCGACGCCGACGGGAAGGTCATCGCGGCGAGCCAGAACATCGCCGGGCTCCCAGCCATCAAGCCCGTTCCCCCGATCGCCCCCGTCGGGCCCCGGGGCGCCAAGGTCCCCGCCCGGGTCGCCGTCGCCGCCAAGGGGTGGGACGTGGGTCCGCTGGGCGTCGAGCTGCACCAGCAAGTGACCAGCGTCGCCACCGACACGCCCCAGGGCCAGGTCGTCGTCCGCGCCGGGGTCTCGCTGCGCGCGGCCGACGCCGCCGAGTCCACCACCGCCTTCGTCCTGGCCGTCGGCTGCCCGCTGCTCCTGCTCACCGTCGGACTGGTCACCTGGCGCGTCACCGGCCGCGCGCTGCGCCCGGTGGAGGCGATCCGCACCGAGGTCGCCGCGATCGGCGAGCAGGCGCTGCACCGCCGGGTCCCGATCCCGCGCGGCGACGACGAGATCACCCGACTCGCCACCACCATGAACGCCATGCTCGACCGGCTCCACCTGGCCCGGCAGCGCCAGCGCCAGTTCATCGCCGACGCCTCGCACGAACTGCGCAGCCCGATCGCGGTCCTGCGGACCCAGCTCGAAGTCGCACTGACCCACCCCGACCCGGAGGTCAGGACCGGCCTGGTCGAAGGAGCCCTGCAGGACACCGACCGGCTGCAGGCCCTGGCCGCGGACCTGCTGCTGCTGGCCCGGCTGGACGCTGGTCCGGTCGACCGGCCGACAGCCCCGGTCGACCTCGGCGGGATCGTCCGCGGCACCGTCCTCGACCGCGGCGACGAGCGCTGCGCGGTCATCCTGGACCTGCCGGAGGAGGAGGTCCTGGTGCCGGGCAACCGGCTGTGGCTCACCCGGCTGGTCACCAACCTGCTGGACAACGCCCAACGGCACGCCCGGCAGACGATAACCGTCCGTGTGTACCGCGACGCCGACCGTGGCACGGGCCGGACCGAGAGCGTGCTGGAGGTGCACAACGACGGCCAGGCGATCGAGCCCGCCGACCGGTACCGCATCTTCGAGCGCTTCACCCGGCTGGACGACGCCCGCAGCCGCGACCACGGCGGCGCCGGGCTCGGTCTCCCGATCGCCCTGGACATCGTCCAGCACCACGGCGGCACCCTCGTGGTCGCCGACTCAGCGCACGGCGCCGCCTTCCGGGCCCGCTTCCCCGTCAGCTGAGCCGTCGTCCAGCTGAGCCGTCGTCGACTGAGCCGCCGTCAGCCGGGCCGAAAGCGGCACCGGCGACCACCGGCACCGGCCACCGCCACCGGCACCGTCGGTGACGACGCGTCAGTGGTGGTCGCCCTGTCGGCCGAGGGTCTCCTCGGGGGTCGCGTCGGGGCGGGTCCACTGCGGCGCGGGACGGCCGGTCGGGCCCCAGGTGGGGTTCCCGTCCACGTCCAGACGCCAGTACCAGCACGGGTTGTTGCCCTCCGGCCAGCCCTCGGGGTTGTCCTCCCAGGCCTCGCGGCGGCCGTAGGGGGTCCGGTCGAGCAGGGCGAAGGAGCCGCTGAACGCCTCGTTGCCGCGGCCGGTCGTGGCGTAGGTGAGGAACACCCGGTCGCCGTCGCGCAGGAAGCAGGTGAGGGAGCCCATGCTGCCGCCGACCGGCGGCTCTACGTCGCGCACCGAGTACCAGGGGTCGCTGTAGCCCATGAAGGCGACGAAGGGAGCCACCTCGTCCCAGCGGCCCGTGGTCAGGACGGCGTACGAGATGCCGGCGGCGTTGAGGTAGACGGCGTCCCTCAGGTGCCAGGCGGCGTTGGTGCAGCCCTCGCACTGCCCCTGGTGCGGCGCGCCGTCGTGCCACATGTGCTTGTAGACCATGAGCTCCTCGCGGCCCTGGAACAGGTCGAGGAACGGGACCGGGCCGTCGGGCCCGACCACCTCGACCTTTCCGTCGAACTCCACCATCGGCAGCCGCCGCCGGGCCGCGGCGATCGCGTCGCCCTCGTGGGTGTGCGCCTTCTCGCGCACCAGCAGCTCGTCCCGCGCCGCCTGCCAGGTGGCCAGGTCGACGATCGGCGGCTTGCCGGGGAGGCTGCCGCTCGCGGTGCCGGACGTGGTCGTCATGGTGCCCTCCGTGCTGTCTCGTTCCGTGGCGTCACACAACGCCCATGGAACAGGACTCCCGACCCGGCCGAAACTCATCGCGGCAGAACGGGCCGTTCCGTTCGGCGCCCGAGGGCACCGGCGCCGACGGACCGTTTAGGGGGGCGTGGGCAGGCAAGGCTACCGGTACGCATGAACCCGCCACCGGAGGAGGTCCGGCGTGAGCAGCGACAGCACCACCGACGGCAGCGGCTATCGGGACCGCTGGATCGAGTGCACCCCCGACGCCCTGCGGATCCGCGGCTACTACTTCCCCTGGGGGACGAAGAGCATCCCGTACCCGGCGATCCGGTCGGTCCGCCGGGTCGAGACGAGTGCGCTGCGGGGACGCGCGCGGATCTGGGGCACCGCCAACCCCCGCTACTGGGCCAGCCTGGACCCCGGGCGACCGGGGAAGCAGACCGCGCTGCTCCTCGACCTCGGGCGGTTCGTCCATCCCTTCATCACGCCGGACGACCCCGACGCGGTGGAACGCCTGCTCCAGGAGCGGAGCAACCTCGGCCCGGCGACCGGTGACGGCGAAGGGCGCGGCCCGCTCGTGTGACCGGGACGGCGGGGTTCATCCGTCCCGCGGGGTTCTCCGTCCAGCGGGGTTCGTCCGGCCGGTCGCGCGCACCCGAGGCCCGCGCCGGGCAGCGCGCTGCCGAAGGCGACCGCGGCCGGATCCACCGCGGTCAGGGTCACCCCGCGGTCAGATCACCCCCGCTGCCGCGGGCCGTTGCGCAGGCCGTCGATCAGGACGCCCACCATGCGCGCGCTGTAGCCGGGGTCCGCGCCGGGCACCGGCAGGCACAGGTGGGCGATGGCGAACAGCAGGTCACCGGCGCTGACGTCGTCACGGATCGCGCCGTCGGCCGCCGCGGCGTCGAGCAGCGCGGTGAGGGCGGGGGTGAGCCGCTGCAGGAAGTAGCCGGGCAGGGCGTCGTAGGCCGGGTCGCCCGAGTGCAGCGCCGAGGCGAGTCCCCGCTTGGTGCCCAGGAGTTCGGTGTACTGCTGGAGCCACTTCACCAGGGCCGTGCCGGGCTCATGGGCGGCGCTGAGCGGTGGTCCGGCGGCAGCGCAGGCGTCGATGTTGCTCTGCACCACGGCCTTGACCAGGTCGGAGCGCTGCGGGAAGTGGCGGTAGAGCGTCCCCACTCCCAGTCCGGCCAGGTCGGTGATCTCCTTCGCCGGGGCGTCGACCCCCGTGCTGTCGAAGACCGCCCTCGCGGCGTCGAGCAGCGCGGTGACGTTGCGCTGGGCGTCCGCCCGCAGCCGACGCGGGACGGCGGGCGCAGCGGTTGAGGGTGATGGCGCGTTCTCTGGCACATCTCGCACAGGAGTCCTCTTCCCTTCGCTCCTCCTCCGGTTGCATAACCGGAAAGGCTTTCCGTATAGTCGAAATCAAGCGGAAAGCCTTTCCGCTTAGCTCCAGAGTAAGCCATCGGGAGGCAGCCATGCAGTACCGCAACCTCGGCCGCACCGGCATCAGGATCAGCCCCTACGCCCTGGGCACGCTGATGTTCGCCTCGTCCATCGGCAATCCCGACCACGGGGACTCGATCCGCATCATCCACAAGGCGCTCGACGCCGGGATCAACTTCGTCGACACCGCCGACGCCTACGGCGACTCCGAGGAGGTCGTCGGCAAGGCCCTCAAGGGACGTCGCGACAACGTCGTCCTGGCGACCAAGGTGAGTCGGCCGATGGGCGACGACCCCAACCAGCAGGGCACCTCGCGCCGCTGGATCGTCAAGGCCGTCGAGAACTCGCTGCGCCGCCTGCAGACCGACCACATCGACCTCTACCAGATCCACCGGCTCGACCCCGGCACCGACGTCGAGGAGACCCTCTCCGCGCTGACGGACCTGATCCGCGGCGGAAAGGTACGCGCCGTCGGGACGTCCACCGCGCCGGCGTCCGACATCGTCGAGGCACAGTGGGTGGCCGAGCGGCGCGGCCTGGAGCGCTTCCGCACCGAGCAGCCGCCCTACTCCCTGCTCAACCGCGGCATCGAGCGCGAGGTGCTGCCGGTCACCCAGCGGTACGGCATCGGCACGCTCGTGTGGGGGCCGTTCGCGCAGGGGCTGCTCACCGGTCGGGTCCGCAGGGACCAGGAGAACGGACTGCGCCGGGCCGGCCTCTTCAAGCACCTCAACGACGAGCGCCGGATCGACGCGGTGGAACAGCTCATCCCGGTCGCCGCGGACGCGGGCATGCCGATGACCCACCTCGCGATGGCCTTCGCCATCGCCCACCCCGGCGTGACCAGCGCGCTGATCGGCCCGCGCACCATGGACCACCTCGACGACCTGCTCGGCGGCCTCGACGTCGCCCTCGGCGACGACGTGCTCGACCGGATCGACGCGATCGTCCCGCCCGGCACCGACGTCGGCTCCCTCGACCAGGCCTACGTGCCCCCGGCCCTGCGAGACGCATCCCTACGCCGCCGCCCGCCGAGCGAGCGCTCCGCCTGACCACCGCCGCCGAGCGGTTCCCGGACCGTTCACCGGGCCCCCGGGGGCGAGCCGATGTCGACCACCCGGGCCCACTCCGGCGGCGAGTCGGGGGCGTAGTCGGGATTCTCCTCGTCGTCCTGCCACCCGGCTTCGTGCTGCCGGGGGAACAGCCCGACCACCGTCCGGCACGGCGGGCGTTCGGACGGCCAGGGGGTCTGACCGTCCGTCAGCACCACGATGACGTCCGGCCTCGGCCTCGAACGCAGCGCTCTGGCGAAGCCCGCGCGCAGGTCCGTGCCGCCGCCGCCCAGCAGCGGTATCCCCTCGGCCCGGCACAGCTGGTGCACGGTCTGCGCCACCGCGTCGCACGGCAGCACGGAGACCAGGTCGCGACGTCCGCCCACGGCACGGGTGATCGCGGCGACCTCCAGCAGCGCGCTGCCGAGTTCGGTGTCGCTGACCGACCCGGAAGTGTCGATGACCACGCAGACCCGGGGCGGCCGGCGCCGCAGGCTCGGCAGGACCGTGCCGGGCACCGCGGCCGAGCGCCGCGACGGACGGCTGTAGCTGTAGTCCTCGCCCACGCCGGGCCCCGAGGTCGCCGACCGGACCGCCGCGCCCAGCAGTTCCCGCCACGGCTGCGGCGGGTGGAACACCTCCTCGGCCCATCGCCGCCACCCCTTCGGCACACTGCCCGGACGGCCGGTGAGGCCCTGCGCCACCCGGAACCGCACCACGTCGCGTTCCTGCGCGCTGAGGCCGTGCGCGCCGTCCGGTCCCAGCTCCCATTCCCGTTCGAGTCCGTCGGCGCCGCTGCCGCAGTCCAGCCAGGCAAGGTCCTGGGTGTGCGGCCCGAGCCGGAACCCGCGCAGGTAGTCCTCCATCAACTGCCCCTCGGGCAGCCCGAGCAGCCTCGGCTCCACCGCGCCGTCGGGCCGGACCAGTCCGTCGCCGAACGCGTCGTCGTTGATCTCGCAGTCCGCGGCGATGTTCATCCGCAGCCGCTCCCCCGGCCCGCTCAGCCCGTGCTCGCGGGCGAACCGGTCGCCGCGCCCGTGGTGGTCGCGCAGCAGGTGCGACACCTCGTGCACCCACACCCCGGCCAGTTCCTCCACCGGAGTGCGGGCCACGAACGCCGGGGAGACGTAGCAGCGCCAGTTCCGGTCGACGGCCATCGTCGGCACCCGCCGCGACTCCACCGTGCGCAGGGCGAACAGCGCGTCCGCCAGGTAGGGCCGGGCTCGGGCGGCGAGCAGCCGGGCGGCGAAGAGTTTGTCGCGGTCCAGTGCCAGCAGGGTCGGCGCGGACGGCGGGTGAGGGGTCATCAGTGGAGGCCGCCCTTCGCGGCGACCGCGATCCGGGCCGCCGCCCGGTCCGCGCGCCGGGACAGGGTCACCGTTCCGGCCAGCCGCTCGATCGACCTCGGGATGTCCCAGTCCTGCTGCCGCAGCGAGGCGAGCGTGGTGGCCGGGACGACCACCAGGTCCGGGGCCCCGGTCTCGACCGCGCGGACCAGGAGCGCCCACGCCGCGTCCCAGCGATCCCGGTCCGGCCGGTTGCGGACCGCCGCCACCACGCCGTCGAGCACGGCCTGCCGCAGGTCCCCCCGCTCGGGCAGGACCGCGGCGGCCGGGTCGGCGAGGAGATCCTCGGGGTCGGGCAGGTCCATCCGGTCAAGACCGGCCATCAGCTCCAGCCCCGGACCGTCCCCCACCGTGCCTCTGACCAGCAGGGAGAGAACTTCTCTGGACGATCCGGCCGCGGTCGCGAAGGCGATCAGACACAGCGTCATCTCCCAGCTCCGAGGCGACGGCCAGGGTCCGCCCCGGCGGGCCTCGCCGCTGGGCAGCCGGTGCACCAGCCCGGGACGGGCGGCCAGCAGCCCGCACACCGCCCGGCGTGCGGTGGCCACCGCCTGCGGCAGCCGCTCCGGGTCGAGCCGGGGCAGGGTCGCCCGCGGCCAGGTCCCGCCCAGGCCCCTGACCACGACCTCGTGGTCGTGCACCCACTGGAGGTGGACGAACCGGTTGGCCAGCGGCGGGCTCAACTCCCAGCCGTCGGCCGCCGAGGCGCGCGGGTTGGCGGCGGCCACGATCCGGACCCCGGTCGGCAGCCGCAGCGCGCCGATGCGCCGTTCCAGGACGACCCGGAGCAGGGCGGCCTGGACGGCCGGCGGAGCGGTGGACAGCTCGTCCAGGAACAGCAGCCCGCGCCCGGCCCGGACCAGGCGCACGGCCCAGTCCGGCGGAGCCATCGGGACGCCCTGTTCGGCGGGATCGGAGCCGAGGACGGGCAGCCCGGAGAAGTCGGACGGCTCGTGCACACTGGCGATCACCGTGGTCAGCGGGAGGTCCAGGGCCGCGGCGAGCTGGGTCAGTGCCGCGGTCTTGCCGATCCCCGGCTCGCCCCACAGGAGCACCGGCAGGTCGGCCGCCACGGCCAGGGTCAGCGCCTCCAGTTGGACATCGGGTCGCGGTTCGGTAGCCGCCTGGCGCAGCAGGGTGAGGAGCTCACCGGCGACGTTGAGTTGGGAGAGGTGGGAAGTGTCAGCGAACGGGGTGCTTATGGGCATAGGTGATCACCTTTGGTCAGAGGTGGACTGAAGCGGGCGCCTCCCGTCCGAACGGGGAGGCACGGGAGGGTGGAGGGGCACAACAGGTCGGCAGCGGGCAGACGGGCACAGCGGGCAGGCGCTACATCGCGTGGCGTGGGTGTGCGCGGCGGCGACGCAGCTTTCGGTCAGCCGCGGTGCGGCGGGCGGGACGGACCTGCTCTGCCCCGGCCCCGGGCACCGGCACGGGCTCGGAGCCGGGGCCGCATCCGATCAAACCGGCCCGGAACAGCCCGTAGGTGACCCGCCGGGCAGCGGCAGCCTCCAGCGCGTCCAACAGATCGCCGCCGCGCAGCAGTGCTTCCGGACCGAGCAGGTTCTCGACGACAGCCAGCGCGCCGACGGTGTCGCCGTGGTCCAGGCGTTCGCGGACGCCGGGGAGGCAGTCCGGCTGACGGTGCGCCACGTCGATCGCCTGGAGGCAGGGCAGCGGGGTACCGGTCAGCGCGACCAGCAGTTCCTCCCGGCGGATCTCGTCCGGCTTGTGGTCCAGCGGGACCAGGACGCCGTCCACCAGGCCGATCCGGTGCCGAGCCCCCCGGCATTCGACCAGGTGCGGCCGCCCGACACCGTCAGGAGGCCGACCCGAACCGGACGGTGAGTGATCCGGGACCAGGGCGGAGGCGACCAGCGGGTGCAGCCGGTCGGCCCCGATCAGCCCCGCGCGGAACAGTTCCAGGTCGGGCGGCACCCAGGTCGCCGCGTCCGGCAGCAACGGCAGCGACGACGCGGGCGGGCCGTCGCCCGGGCGCGCGGCCGAGATCCGCAGAGTCGGCGGTCCGGCGCCGTCCGGACCCGCGGACAGGTCGAGGACCAGCCGGTCCCGGGACCCGAGCCGGACCGCGACGGCACCGGCGGCGGCACTGGTGGGCCCTCTCTCCGCGCGGAGCAGGATCGCGGCCTCAGCCGCCCACCGGTCGACGGCATACGGGTGGTGTCCCCGCGGTTCCGTCCCGCTCACAGGGCGGTCCTCGGCTGACGGCCGGTCCGCCCCGGAGCGGACCCGCAGCTCATCGCTTCTGCCCGCGTCCCACAGATGCCGGTGCAGGTCGAGACGGAATCGCCGGTCGGGGTGGGGGTGCGGGTAGCGGGAGGGGCCCGGGACCATTCCGTCCCACAGCGCGAGGCTGATCCGCTGACCGGCATCGGCCCAGGCGGGCGGGGTCCGGGCCACGAGTCGCACCGGGCTCTCGCCGCCGTCCCCCGCAACGTCGTAGCGGGCGAGGGCGACGGTCAGCCCCGGCCGCAGCAATCCGTCAGGGGCGACCCTCGGCATGTGCCAGCGCAGCAGGTCGGGAGCCAGTCGCCGCAGATCGGCCCGGACCCGGGCAGCGAGTTCCCAGCCATGGACCCGCGCGACCGACCTCAACCGGAGATCGACATCGACGCCTGCGGCGGCACACGCCCCCGCCCAGTCCCCCGCGCGGCGGCGGGCGGTAGCAGTCTCGATCATGGACAGCGGCACGGCGAACTCGCGCACGCGCAGCCACAAGGAAAGGCGGGAATCCCCATACGCGTTCTCAGTGAGCATCAGCACTCACCTTGCGCGGACAGGACCCCCGATCTGATCACCGTGTGCATCATCATCGCGGCGAGCATAGCGCCCCTCCCCCTGCCCGACCACGGAATTTCGCCGCCCCCCAGGACAGGGCCCGCTGGCCGCTCGCCCCGACTACCGCTGTCGGGCCGCGAGTTCGGCGGTGAGGGTGGTGAGCAGTTCGTCGATGGTGGGCAGGGTGCTCATCTCCGTGGCAAGGCGCTCGGCTGCGGTGCGGTAGGCGGGGTCGGCGAGGACTGACTCGACCGCGGCGCGGATTCGGGGCGGGTCGTCGGGGCCGATCCGGCCCATGGTGTCCTCGGGGCCGCCGCTGGGTGTGACCACCAGGCCCGCGCCGGCCGCGTCCACCAGCCGGGCGTTGGCGGGCTGGTCGGCGAAGAACGGCACGACGACCAGCGGCACCCCCGCCGCCAGCGTGCCGAAGGTCGTCCCCGAGCCGCCGTGGCAGACCACCGCCGCGGCGGTGCCCAGGACGTCGCCCTGCGGCACCCACGCCTCGATCCGGGTGTTGGCCGGAACAGCGCCGATCGTGGAGACGTCGACGCCCCGGCCGACCGTGGCCAGCACCCGCACCGGCAGCCCGGCCACCGCTTCCAGCGCCGCCCGCACCGCTGCGGCGCCGCCCGGCAGTCCGCCCGCCACCGTGCCGAACGTGACGTAGACCAGCGGGGCGTCGCTGCCGCCCCACCAGTCCGGCAGCGGCGCGCGGCGGGGCTCGACGGCCTCGCGGAAGCGTCGGGTCTCCGCGAACGGCGACGGGTCGAGGGAGGCCGGAAAGCGCGTCAGATACGGGGCCAGGCGCAGCCGTTCGACGATCTGGTCGCCGTAGGGGGCGAGCACCGGGGCCACCATCCCGATGACCGAGCCCTCGATCTCCGCGGCCGAGATCGCCACCTGCGCCTGCGGGATGCCCAGCCGCCCTGCCGCCACCGCCGAGGCGTACTCGCACGGCTCGTGCAGCACCAGGTCGGGCTTCCACTCACGGCACGCCTCCTCGACCGCCGGCAGCATCGCCGCAGTGCAGAGCCGGCCGAAGAGGTCCCGGCCGACCAGCACCGCGGCCTCGTCCCGGGAGACGGTCGGGAACCGCTCCCAGATCGCCGCGACCTCCGCCGCGGGCGGCTCCGCGCCGATCCGGGCCGGGTAGCCGCGGGCCGCGACCGTCGCTTCGAGCTTCGGCGGAACCACCACCAGGATCTCGTCGCCGCGCCTCGCACAGGCGTCGATGAACGGTGTCAGCGGATTGAAGTGGCCCGAGCCCTCGGTCGAGGCGAAGAGTATGCGCACCGCACGAGCTTAGACGCCGGTGGCGCCGTCGATACGTTCACGGATCAGGTCGGCGTGGCCGCTGTGCCGGGCGTATTCGGCGATCATATGGGTGTAGATCCAGCGCAGGGTCACCTCGCCGCCGCCCGGGAAGGGCACGGTGGCCTCCAACTCCCTGGCCGCGCAGTTGGCGCGGGCCCGGACGGTCTCCTCCCGCCAGGCGGCCAGCGCCGCGGCGAACGGGGCGTCGGCGTCGGCGTCGGCAGGAACGTCGGAGAGGTCGAAACCGCCGCTGTCGCGGCCGGAAGCTGCTGTCGCGAAGCGGGGAGGTGCGTCCTCGCCCGCCAGGACCCGGCGGAACCAGTTGCGTTCGACCTCGGCCAGGTGCCGGACCAGCCCCAGCAGGGTCAGCGGCGACGGCTGCACGGAGGCGCTGCGCAGCTGCTCCTCGGTCAGGCCCGCGCACTTCAGGGCCAGGGTGGCCCGGTAGAAGTCGAGCCAGGCTTCGAGGTTGGTGCGCTCGTCGGCGGTCAGCGGCGGCATCGTTCGATCGTGGTCGGTCGTCATGATCACAGATCCTGCCAGCAGGGTCCGACAATCGGCCGCGGCGGCTCAGCTCGCGGGCGCCGTGCTGAGCATGGCTGAACGCGGCGTAGCGTTCGGCGAACTCGGCTGCCCCACCGCGTGTTCGACGGCGGTGGAGTGCTCGCGGACCTGGGCGAACCGGCCGAGGGGTGAGGGCGGGTCAGGAGACGCGGGGGGTGGGCGTATCGTTGATCAGCGCCCGGTCGCGCCGGGGACCGGATCCCCGAACCGCGGTCTGCCGGGCGGGCTCACCACGAAGGCGGTCCGCGATGTCCAGCGTCCCTGCTGCCCCCCGCATCCTGGTCGGGCTCGACGACCGTGCTGCCGACGGAACGGCCGCCGACCGCAGCGGCGCCCTGTGGCGGTTGGACCAGCCCGGCCGGCAGTTGGACGCGAACCTGGTGCGGCTCAGGCCCGACGCCGTGGTGGGCGAGCACGTCGAGCACGATCTCGACGTGCTGCTGGTGGTGGTCGAAGGGGACGGGTACCTCGACGGCTCCCCCTCCGGCCGCGAGTCGTTGACGCCCGGCGCCCTGGCCTGGCTTCCCCGCTCGGCGCGGCGGAACCTCACGGCGGGGCCCCGGGGGCTGGCCTACCTCACCGTCCATCGACGGCGCCCGGCCCTGGGCATCAAGGGCCCCGGGTTCACCGGGGCCCTTGGCGGGGACGGGGCCCTTGGCACGGGCGGGGCGGGCGGCGAGGGCGGCGAGGCGCCGTGCATGCTCGACCGGGTCTGCACCGCCTGCGGCCGGGTCTCGGCGGAGACCGCGGCCCTGTACTGCAGCCGCTGCGGCGAGGCCCTCCCCGCCCGCGACAGCTGACGGACCGTCCGGGCGGGGCGCCACACCCGCCGGTCCAGGCCGGTCCGGCGCAAGTCCGTACCGGTCCGGCGCTGCCCCGCGGCCGTGGCGCGGGTCAGCTCGCCGAGCTGCTGACCGGCCGTCCGAGATGCCGGGCGAAGAAGCGGACCGCGCTGTCGGCCTCGAACCGGGGCAGATCCTTGTGCCTGCCCGCGTTCACGTGCAACGACTTCTCGGTGGAGGCGAAGGCGTCGAACAGCGCCAGGCCCTGCTCGCGCGAAATGTGCTCGTCGTCCCACTGCAGGTCGAACTCGATCGGGACGGTGATCTGCGCCGCCTTCTCGGCCAGGGCGTCGGGCCAGTGCTGGCCGAAGACCGCGGCGGTGACCCTGGGGTCGGACGCCACGAACGGCACGCCGATCGCGGTGCCCATGTTGATGCCCCAGAAGCCGACCGGCCCGTCTGCGCCGATCTCCGGCAGTTCCTGGAGCGCGTCCAGGGTGGCCCGGTACTCGGGCACGGCGAGCCGCGCCAGGTGGTCGTTGTAGCGGACGACGATCGGGCCTTCCGGCTCGCCCGCCGCCCTGGCCCGGAACAGCTCGGCGATCTCGGCCTCGTCGTGCGCGGTGCGCGGCCGGTCGCCGTGACCGGGCGCGTCGATGACGGCGACATGGAAGCCGCAGCCGCTCACCAGGCGCTGGGCGCGGCCGGACATGGCCGGGTGCTTCTTGTGATTGCCGCCGCCGTGGGCCATCAGCACCAGGGGTGCGCGGTCGGCCGGGTCGGAGAGCGGCGACCAGAGGACGCCGGGGACGCCGTTGACGGTGAAGTCGCGTTCGAGCAGGCCGTTCGGGTACGACGACGGCTCGGAGGTGAACTGGAGTGAGTACATGGCTGATGCCCTTCGGGAGTGCCTGATGGTCGAGGCGCTCCCGGCGACAGCTACGTCAGTCGCCGACCGTGACACAGAGGGGGAGCACCCACACAGCGGATACAGCGTTCATGGGTCTCACCTCCTCGGGTGACGTCTCGGTCAACCGGACTGTAGCAGCCGGACGTTGTGCCACCCAACTGCTTTTCCGCCCAACGCTCCTCCGGCCGCGCCGCGGGCTAGCGGGACCGTCGCCCGAACAGCCAGTAGCCGACCGAGCCGAGGGTGTTCACCGCGCTGGCCGCGCGCCAGCCCTCCCTGCTCCCCCGCACCTGACCCGCGGTCCGCGAGCGCAGATCCCGCCAGGTCAGCGTGGCGGCGGTGACATGCACCACCGCCACCGCAGCGAGCACCGCCCGGTTCGGCTTCCTGCTCGGTTCCCTGCTCGTCACAGCCCCTCCCGATCCCGCCGTCTCCCCGTCGGCGGTAACACTACCCATGCCGACGACGGGCACCAGCGGTCAGCGCTCGAAGGTCCCGGTCAGCCTGCCCCTGGCGAGGACCGGTCCGGTGACGGAGGCCAGCACCGCGCGGGGCCTGCCCGCGGCGGACCCGGTGCCGTGGTCCACGGCGGTCGCCAGGGCGAAGAGTTGGAAGGCGTAGCGGTGCGGCCCGTGGCCCTTGATCGGACCGGGGCCCTGGTAGCCGCGTCCGACGGTGGACCGCAGGACCGTCACCCCGGCGGCGGGCTGCTTGGCGGAGAGGGCTCCGGCCGGAAGCCGGTGGGCGGAGCCGAGGCCGTGCGGGTCGATCAGGGCCAGGCAGTGCACTGCGGGACGGCTCATCGGGACGTCGAAGTCCTCGACGGCGAGCAGGAGTTGCGCCGTGCCCTCGGGCGGCGGGCTCCACTCCAGCTGAGGGGAGAGGTTCTTCCCGCCGAACCGCTTGAGGACGTGCTCCAGCGGAAGCGCGCCGCCGTCCTGGAACTGAGTACTGGTCAGGTCGAGCGGCTCGGAACTGTGCAGCTGGGGCTGGTTCCAGGCCAGGTGGGTCTCGCCGGCCCTGCGGTTCTTGAGGAGTGTGCCGAGAAGTGTCATCGGGTGGCCTTGAGGACGGTCAGGACGTCGGCGGTGGTGCCGTTCTCGCCGAGTCGGGGGAAGATCCGTTCGACGCTGTTGCGGTGCGTCTCGGGGTCCAGGTCGGTCATGGCGTCGGTGGCCAGGGTGACGTGGTAGCCGTGCTCGTGGGCGGCGCGGGCGGTGGACTCCACCCCGGCGCTGGTGGCGATCCCGGTCAGCACGATCTGGGTGACGCCGCGGCGGCGCAGCTGCAGGTCGAGGTCGGTGCCGTGGAAGGCGCCCCGGGTGCGCTTGGTCACCACGATGTCGCCGGGGTGCCCGGCCAGCTCGTCGATGATCTGGTCCCAGCCCTCGGCCCTGGCGTGGGACGCCCTGCTGGGGGCGTCGGTGCGGCCGGGGACGGCGTCGGAGCCGTCGGCGGCGGAGGTGGCCCGGACCAGCACCACCGGGAGCCGGTGGCTCCGGAAGGCCTCGGCCAGCTCGACCGTGCGGGCGATCACCTCGGGCACGGTGTGCGGGCTGCCGGGCATGGGGCGGAGGGCGTTCTGCAGGTCGATGACCACCAGCGCGGTGGTCGGGTCGAGCGTGGTGACGGCCATGGTGCGTGCGGCCCTTCTGACGAAGTACGGGGGAGGGCAGGGCGGACGTGCTCCCTCTCGCCGCCCATCCTAAAACCTTCAGTCCAGACTGTCCAGTTTCATCTGATCAGTCTCGTCTGAAGGATTTCCGACCGCCGATGGCCCGACTTGCCCCCGGAACCGCCCTTTGACCGCCTTACGATCTCACTGCCAGAATAGCGGCAAAATGGTGTCCATTGTGTGCGAGCAGACCCATAACCGGCTTGACAGGATCTCCCGCTCCCCCATAACGTCGCGCAAAGCGGGTCGAATTCGCATGCCCGCCGCCGTGGGGCATTCCGCCTTTATACGTGCAATTAAGGAGATGTATTGTGCGCCGTCGTGTGACAGCCGCAGCCTCGCTTGCCGCAGTGGTTTTCTCGCTCGTGGTCTCCGTGCCGCAGGCATGGGCCGGGAGCTACCCGGAGGCCGACTGCCAGCCCATGCCCGACAACCAGCGGTGCCTCACCCTCTACTACAACAGCAACCGTCAGGGCGCGACCGTCGCCTACCCGGTCGGCGGCAGGGCGTTCGGGACCGACACGTTCCTGACCGCGGGGGCCGGCCACGGCCTCGCCGTGAAGAACGACGCGGCATCGGCCTGGAACTGGGACGTGGACGGCTCCTACGCCGTCGTGTACTACTACAGCACGTTCTCGGGGCCGTGCGACATGATCGCCCCAAATACCGGTACGAACCGTCTCACCAACACCTACAACGAGAACGCCGCTTTCCAGTTCTACAACACCAAGCCGACCAGCTGCTCCGAATACTGAGAGCATTCCCTGCTGCCCGGGGCCGCGGTTTCCAGGCAGCAGGGCCCACACGACAGAGCGAAGAATGATGTCATCACGCAGGGCGTTCAGTTCCGTATGTATTTCCGTGGCCGCCCTCGCCGCGGCGGGCTGCAGCCAGAACGGCTCGGGCACGGCTGCTCCGCGGCCGTCCGCCAGCAGCCTCCCCACCGGCTCCCCGGTGGCGACGGCGCCACCGGGGAGCCCGTCCGAGGACTTCTCGGCCATGCTGCCGATGTACCGGTACAGCTACACCCAGCAGCAGGCCGCGCTGATCGAGTCCGCGAAGTCGGCCGCGACCGCCGGGTGCATGCGCGGCTACGGCTTCACCTACTCCCTGGTCCCGGCCGCCGCATCGCCGTCCTACTCCGACCGGCGCTACGGGCTGGCGGATGTCGCGGAGGCCAGGGCCTACGGCTACGCCCTGCCGGGGGGAGGCAGCGGGGCCGCCTCTGTCCCGCCGTTGACCGAGAGCGAGGAAGTGGCGCTCATGGGCAACCTCAAGAACCCGTTCGCGCCGGTGGACGAGAAGGTCGACGGGAAGCAGGTCCCGGTGGGCGGGTGCACCATGGCCGCGACGCAGCTGGTCATGGGCGCGCAGCCGCCCACCGACGCGCAGCAGGCCGCCGAGAGGATATCGATGGACGGTTTCCAGCAGGCGGCGCAGGCGCCGGCCGTCAAGCACGCCGTCGCCCTCTGGCAGCAGTGCATGAAGGCGTCCGGCTACCAGGTGAAAAGCCCTCTCGACATTGTCGACGAGCTGAAACTGAGCACGGTGGGGAAACCGGGGCCGAATGAGGTCAGGGTGGCCGTCGCCGACGCCTCGTGCCATGCGTCGGTCCGTCTCGGACCCGTCTGGTTCGACGCGGAGACCAGTATCGAAAAGGGAATGATCAGCAAGCAGTCGGCCCTGCTCGGGAAGCTGTTCGCCTATCACCGCGAAGTCCTGCTGAGGGCGACCGGAATCGTCGGGAAGCGGTAGTCGGCCGGGCCGGGCGCCGGGTTCAGCCGTCCTCGGCTCCCGGGCGGGCGCGGGCGGCGGCTGCGCGGAGGGCGTCCAGGACCGGGCGGAGCAGCGGGTGCTCCTCGGCCCCGGTCCGCACCGCGGCGAAGACCCGCCGGGTCACCGGGCTGCCGGCCAGCGGGCGGATCACCACCTCGGGCAGGTACACCCCGCGCAGCGCCGAGCGCGGCACCAGGGCCACCCCCGCACCGGCTCCGGCCAGGGCGGCGACCGCACGGAAGTCGTCCGAGGAGTGGATCACCCGGGGCTGGAAGCCGGCCCGCTCACAGGCTGTCATCACCACGTCGTGGCAGGGGTTCCCGGGGTAGGGGCCGATCCAGGACTCGTCAGCCAGGTCCTCGACCCGCACCCGCCCGTCCCCGGCGCCGTCCCCACTCCCAGCCCCGCCAACGCCACCGTCCCCACCGACGCCACCGCTCCCGCCAACGCCCCCGGCCAGCCGGTGCCCCCGGGGCAGCACCGCGTCGAACGGCTCCGCGTACAGCGGGACCCGGGACAGCCGCCGCTCCTCGTCCCGCGGCGCGCCCCGGTACTCGACCGCGACGGCGAGGTCCGCGTGCCCGTCCAGCACCATGGTCAGGCTCTCGTCGCCCTCGGCGTCGCGGACCCGGAGCCGGATGCCGGGAGCCGACACCGCCAGCGCGGCCATCGCCGGGGCGAGCACGGTGGTGATGCCGGTCGCGAAGGACACCGCGACCACCTCCCCCGCCTGCCCGCCCGCGTAGGCGGCCAGTTCCGCTTCGGCCCGCTCCAGCTGGGCCAGCACGGTGTCGCTGTGCGCCAGCAGGATCTGGCCCGCGGCGGTCAGCCGGACCCCGCGCCCGTCGCGGACCAGCAACTGGTGCCCGACCTCGGTCTCCAGCGCCGCCAACTGCTGGGAGACCGCGGACGGGGTCAGATACAGCGCGGCGGCCGCGGCGGTCACCGTACGGTGGTCCGCCACGGCCCGCAGGGTCCGCAGTCTCCGGGTGTCGATCACCCGGTCATCCTGCCAGGGACGCCCTCGCCGCCACGAACGCGGTGACCGCGCGCTCGACGTCCTCGGTGGAGTGGGCCGCCGACAGCTGCACCCGGATCCTGGCCTTGCCGTGCGGCACCACCGGGTAGGAGAAGCCGACCGCGTAGACGCCGTGCTCCAGCAGCAGGTCGGCCATCTTTCCGGCCTGCTCGGCGTCGCCGATCATCACCGGGGCGATCGGGTGGTCGCCGGGCGCGATCTCGAAGCCCTCCTCGGCCATCCGGCCGCGGAACAGCGCGGTGTTCGCGTAGAGCCGGGTCCGCAGCTCGGCGCCCTGGCCGGTCGGCGAGGAGTCCTCCAGCAGGTCCAGCACCTTCAGCGAGGCCGCGGCGATGACCGGGGCCAGCGAGTTGGAGAACAGGTACGGGCGCGAGCGCTGGCGCAGCAGCTCGACGATCTCCGCGCGGGCCGCGACATAGCCGCCGGACGCGCCGCCGAGTGCCTTGCCGAGGGTGCCGGTGAGGATGTCGACCCGGTCCATCACCCCGTGCAGTTCGGGCGTGCCGCGACCGCCGGGGCCGACGAAGCCGACCGCGTGCGAGTCGTCCACCATGACCATCGCGCCGTAGCGCTCGGCCAGGTCGCAGATCTGCTCCAGCGGGGCGACGTAGCCGTCCATGGAGAACACGCCGTCGGTGACGATCAGCTTGCGCCGGGCGTCGCCGGCCTCCTTGAGCTGCGCCTCCAGGTCGACCAGGTCGCGGTTGGCGTAGCGGAAGCGGCGGGCCTTGGAGAGCCGGATGCCGTCGATGATGCTGGCGTGGTTCAGCGCGTCGGAGATCACCGCGTCGCGCTCGTCCAACAGGGTCTCGAAGACGCCGCCGTTGGCGTCGAAGCAGGAGCTGTAGAGGATGGTGTCCTCCATGCCGAGGAAGGCCGACAGCCGGGCCTCCAGCTCCTTGTGCACCTCCTGGGTGCCGCAGATGAAGCGGACCGAGGCCATGCCGTAGCCCCAGCGGTCCAGCGCGTCCTTGGCGGCGGCGACCAGGGCGGGGCTGTCGGCCAGGCCGAGGTAGTTGTTGGCGCAGAAGTTCAGCACCTCGCCGGGGCGGCCCCCGGCGGTGACGTCGACCGTGGCGTTCTGCGGGGTGCCGATGACCCGCTCGGGCTTGTGCAGCCCGGCGGTGCGGATCTCGTCGAGGGTGGCGCGCAGGTCGGCGCGGACGGAGTCGAGCATCGGGGTTCTCCTCGGCAGGAAGGAAGGCGTTCGCGGCGGGGGCTGGTTCGGCGGTCGCGGCGGGGCGGCTCAGGCGGGGCGGTCAGGCGGTCCAGTCCAGGATGACCTTGCCGCAGCGGCCTCCCGCCGCCTCGTCGAAGGCCGCGTCGAAGTCGCGGTAGGAGTAGCGCCCGGTGATCACCGGGCTGAGGTCCAGGCCGCCCTCCAGCAGGACGGACATGGCGTACCAGGTCTCGAACATCTCCCGGCCGTAGACGCCCTTGAGGGTGATCATCGAGGTGACGATCTTGGAGAAGTCGACCGCGAACTCCTCGGCCGGCAGGCCCAGCATGGCGATCCGGCCGCCGTGGGTCATATTGGCGATCATCTCGCGCAGGGCCTCGGGCCGTCCGGACATCTCCAGGCCGACGTCGAAGCCCTCGCGCAGCCCCAACTGCCGCTGGCCGTCCTCGATCGTGGCGGTGCGCACGTCCAGGGCCAGGCTGACCCCGACCTTCTCGGCCAGCTCCAGCCGGAACGGGCTGACGTCGGTGATCATCACCTGCCGGGCTCCGGCGTGCTTGGCGACCGCCGCCGCCATGATGCCGATCGGGCCCGCGCCGGTGATCAGCACGTCCTCGCCGACCAGCGGGAACGACAGGGCGGTGTGCACGGCGTTGCCGAACGGGTCGAAGATCGCGGCCACGTCCAGGTCCACCGGCACCCGGTGCACCCAGACGTTGGACGCGGGCAGCGTCACGTACTCGGCGAACGCGCCGTCCCGGCCGATGCCCAGGCCGACCGTGCTGCGGCACAGGTGCCGCCGTCCGGCCAGGCAGTTCCGGCACTTGCCGCAGACCAGGTGGCCCTCGCCGCTGACCAGGTCGCCGGGGGCGATGTCGGCGACGCCCGGGGCCACCTCGACCACCTCGCCGACGAACTCGTGGCCCAGCACCAGCGGGGTGGTGATCGCGCCCTGGGCCCAGCTGTCGAAGGCGCGGAGGTGCAGGTCGGTGCCGCAGATCCCGGTGCGCAGCACCTTGATCAGTACCTCACCGGGGCCGGTCTCCGGCTCGGGCACGTCGGTCAGCCACAGGCCCGGCTCCGCCTTGAGTTTTACGAGTGCCTTCACTGACGGAGTCTCCTGAACCTGGGTGGGTGGCGCCGCGACGGCGGGGCCGCGGCGGCGGTCCCACCCTTCCGCTCCTCGCGGCCCGGGTCCATCGACGGTTTCTTAACCGCCACCCAAGCTGAGCTTCAAGGTCAGCGGAGGTGTCCGGGTCGATCCGTAACCGAAGGCGTACCGGCCGAAACGGACCGGAACAGCCGTCCGCCGAACGGCCCAGACCCCGTCCGTGTCACATCCGGCCGAGTCGCTCTGTCATAGCTGTGCAAGCACCGACCAGAACAGCACCGACGAGAACAGAGGAGTCCACCGTGGACGCCCGTCTGAACATGTACGCCAACCCGGCCGTGGCCAAGGTCCTGAAGCACGTCAACGCGGCGGGCATGGAGCTGCGCGGCATGTCGCTGCCGACCGCGACGCAGGAGCTGGTGAACCTCCGCGCCAGCCAGATCAACGGCTGCGGCTTCTGCACCGACATGCACACCAAGGACGCCACCGCGGCCGGGGAGACCGCGCAGCGCCTGCACCTGGTCGCGGCCTGGCGCGAGGCCACCGTCTTCACCGAGGCCGAGCGGGCCGCGCTGGAGCTGACCGAGCAGGGCACCCGCATCGCCGACGCGGCGGGCGGGGTCACCGACGAGGCCTGGGCGAACGCCGCCAAGCACTACGACGAGGACCAGCTCGCCGCGCTGGTGCTGCAGATCGCCGTCATCAACGCCTACAACCGGATGAACGTGATCAACCGGACGCCGGCGGGCGACTACCAGCCCGGTCAGTTCGGCTGACCGGGCGCCGTCGAAAAGGCGGTGCGGACCCGCGCCGAGGCCTGTTACCGTTCCGACCATGAAGCGCGCTGCTGCCATGACGACGACGCCGGAGAGTGTCCCGGCGCGCTGACCCATGACTCAGTCGAAAGCCCCGGGGCGAGTGCCCCGGGGCTTCTGCTTGCGGTGACTCGCCCGATGTCCGCGAGGAGACCCCGCCATGCACGACCACCGCAGGCTCGGCCGCGAGCTGAACCTCTTCGACACCGACCCGCTGATCGGCGCGGGCCTGCCGTACTGGCTGCCCGACGGCGCGACCGTGCGGCACAGCCTGGAGGAGTACATCCGCGCCGCCGAACGGCGGGCCGGCTACCAGCACGTGTACTCGCCGGTGCTCGGCAAACGGGAGCTGTACGAGATCTCCGGGCACTGGTCGCACTACAGCGACGACATGTTCCCGCCGATGGAGCTGAGCGGCGAACAGTTCGTGCTGCGGCCGAGCCTGTGTCCGCACCATGCGGTGATCTACCGCTCCCGCTCCCGCAGCTACCGCGAACTACCGCTGCGGATGGCCGAGTTGGGAGGCATGTATCGCGCCGAGCGGTCGGGCGCGGTCGGCGGGCTGAACCGGGTCAGGTCGATCCAGCTGAACGACGCCCATATCTTCTGCACCCTGGACCAGGTCGCGGACGAGGCGCGGTCCGCCCTGGAGCTGATCCGGCGTGCCTACCGGGCGCTCGGCATCAGCCCGACCCGCTACCGGCTCTCGCTGGCCGGTCCGGGCGGCAAGTACGTCGCCGCCCCCGAGAAGTGGCAGCGCTCCACCGCCCTGCTGGCCGAGATCCTGGACCGCTCGGGCCTGCCCTACCAGGCGGCCGAGGACGAGGCCGCGTTCTACGGCCCCAAGATCGACGTCCAGGTCACCGACGGCGCGGGCCGGGAGTCCACCCTGTCCACCGTCCAGGTCGACTTCCACCAGCCGGAGCAGTTCGACCTGCACTACATCGGCGCGGACGGCGCCAAGCACCGGCCGGTCATGGTCCACCGCAGCATCATCGGCAGCGTGGAACGGGCCGTCGCCCACCTGATCGAGCTGCACGGCGGCGCCTTCCCGGCCTGGCTCGCGCCGACCCAGCTGGTGATCCTCCCGATCACCGAGGCGGAGCGGCCGAACGCGGAGGCGCTCGCCCGGCGCTGCCTGGACGCCGGGCTGCGGGCCGAGATCGCCGGACCGGACCGGGGCAGCCTGGGCGCCCGCATCCGCGAAGCGCGGCTGGCGCCGTACCAGGCGGTGATCGGCGCCAGGGAGGCCGCGGACGACCGCGTCGCCCTGCGCCTGCGCGACGGCCGCAGCCTGGACCCGCTGCCCGCCGCCGACGCCCTGACCCGGATCGGCGCCCTGGTCGACGCCCACAGCACCGACCTCTGGGACGGGGCCGGTTCCTGACCGCCCGGGAACGGCTGCCCGGGAACGACTGCCTCCGGCCCGGGGTCCACACCGGGCCGGAGGCAGTTGATGGTGCGTCAGTTCACGTACAGGTCGGCTTCGCCGAGGATGCCGGAGCCGGTGAAGCCGGGGTTGAACGGGGTCCAGGTGCAGTAGTAGGCAGTCCACTGGTGGTTGGTGATGCCCTGCTGGCCCATGGTGTTGCACTGGTCCTGGTAGAAGTACTCGGCGTGCCAGGTGTAGCCCGGGGCGGGGGCAGGAGCCGCCTCGGCCGTACCTGCCGTCGCGAGCCCGGCGCCGAGCGCCAGGAAGGTGAGTGCTGCTGCCGTGCGGAGACGTCGAGTCATCGGGGAACGCCTTTCCGTAGGGGAAACGCGAGAAGGCTAGGGCTAATGGTCTGGACCAGTCAATAGCACCTCACTGGTCCAATCCGACACTCTCACCTGCCATTTGGGGGCGCAGGCGAGCGGCGGCCCAGCGGCAGCAGATACTGCAGCGGACAGTCCAGATCGTCCAGCCCGAACAGCTCGTGGGCGAGGTCGTCGTGGAAGCCGCCCAGGGTGGTACCGGCCAGTCCCAGCGCGGTCGCCGTGAGCAGCAGGGCCTGGGCCAGGTGCCCGGCCTCCAGTAGGCCGAGCCGCAGCGCCCGCAGGCCGTAGCGGCTTCGCAGCAGGGCGAGGTCCAGGTAGAGGCCGAGCAGCACCGGCGCCTGGTCGACGCCGATCCAGTCGGGGTCGTCGGCGGCGCGGGAGAAGTAGGACGAGAGCGGCTTGACCTCCTCGACCGACGGCGCCGGACCCACCGCCGACAGGCTGCGCCGCTGCGGAACGCACTGGTAGGTACCGGCCGGCAGGCCCTGGACGTCGAGGGCGATCAGCCGCAACCGCACGGTGTAGAGCGCACCCGCGCTCGGGTAGGGCCGGTGGCTGAGCGTACGGCGGGTGCCGTCGGCCGACTGCTGCTCGGTGCGGTGGCTTTCGGCGTGCGCTTCCCAGAGCAGCGCGCCGAGTTGGGGTGCGGTCAACGGACCGGTGAGCGGCCCCCGCGCCGAGCTGCGGCCGGTCAGCGCGGCGCGCAGCGAGATCTCCGGCAACGGGTCGGCGGGCAGCCCGATCTCCGTCCGCGCGGGTCCGCTGCCACCGCCCGGGGACGGCGCGGGCAGGGCGCGCACGGCGCTGTCGACGTTGCGGCCGATCTGGAACTTGCTCCGCTCCAGGTACTGCCGGTCCGGCGCACGGTGCCCGTCCGGGAAGAACGAGGGCGGCTCGCCCGCGTCCAGCAGGGTCCGGGCGGCCAGGCGGCAGACCGCCCGCTCCTCGTCGGGCGTGACGCCGAGTCGGTTGAGCATCATGTGCAGCTGGGAGCCCCACACCCACAGCGCCCGCGCCTCGTCGCCGTTCACCGTCGCCCGGACTTCGCGGTCGGCGGCGCGGACCCTGTCCACCCAGTCGACCAGCCAGCGGGCGGCGCTGCGCTGCTCCAGGCCCTCCTGGAGAGTCCGCACCCGCTCGACCAGCACCGCGTGCTGCCGTGCGAACACCGAGTTGACCTTGGCGTGAATCAACTCACCCGGCAGTAGGGGCACTTCCGTGGTCCAGCGCCAGCCGGAGGCATGCCGCCGAAGCCACTGCGCCGCGCCCAGCCGGTCCAGCCCGAGGGCGGTGGCCGTGGCGATGGCGACGTCCACTGCCAGGGTCACCCGACTTGCACCGGAGGGCTTCTGACGCAGCGCCAGCAGCGCCGCCCGGGAGGAGGCGACAAAGACCTCCTCGGCGATCGGCAGCGCGGCTGCCCCGCCGTACCGCTCGGTCTCCGGCACATACGGCACCGCACGGACCTCGGCGTGCCGCGACGGCCACGGGCCCTCGGTTCCGGGCCGCGCCCCGGCCAGCCGGGCCAGCGCCGACGGGAGGTCCGCGGCGGCGTCCGCGCTCAGCCCGCGCAGCCGTATCCGCAGGTGCGGGCCATCCTCCCCGTATCTGATGAAGAACCAGGCACGGGCGGACCCGGCGGCGACCAGGCCGTCCAGCAGCGGAGCCAGGTCGTCGGCCAGGAAGTTGTCGGTCTCCTCGGTGCCGATGTGCAGGAACAGATGGAAGCCGTGCCAGTCGGCGGAGCGGACGGGGCCGTCGGTCATGGTCGGGATCCTCAGGGGAACGGGTGCGGGTGGATGGCCAACTCGTGGTAGAGCAGCGGTCGTTCGGCGCGGCCCAGTCGGTAAGGGACCTCCAGCAGCCGGGGCAGCCCCCGGGTGCGGTGGTTGACGTGCCCGAAGGTCATCGGCAGCGAGCCGGGCACGATCACCTTGACGCAGTGCAGGCCGAGCCGGTCCCGCACCCCGGGCTCGTCCTGGCTGACCGCGATCACCTCCAGGCCCTCGCCGGACAGCCGCCGCACGGTCGAGGTCAGCAGCGCGGTCAGGTCGGCGACCGGCTGCGGCGCCCCCGGCCAGGCGTCGCGCCAGTCGAGCGCCGGACCGGCGCCGACCAGCGCGTCCAGCCACGGCCGGGCCTCCGGCAGGGTGCCGAGGCCCACATGGTCGTCGAGGGAGACCACCAGCTCCGGTGCGGTCAGCATCGGCCGCAACCGCTCCGCTGCACGCGGACGCCCCGGGGTGAGCGCCCGGTCGGCCGGCTCATGGACGTTGGTCACCACTTCGGTGACCGCCGAACGGATGGCCGCGCGCGGATCGTGGTGCGCTCCGGCGGCCAGAAACGCCAGCGGAGCCGCCGGGTTGTCGCCCCGGTAGCGGCAGAGAGCGATGACGGCTGGAACGCCCAGGTCGTTGGTGGCGTCCAGTAGCGTCAGCTGGTAGCCCAACAGCTCTGTACGGTCTATGAGTTGGGCCACCTCGGCATCGTCGTCCGGTAGGGCGATCCGGCGCAGCGGGGTGGCCGCGTACCAGGCCATCAGGAAGGCGTCGCGTTCGGCGACCTCGAACAGGCCGTACAGGGCCGCCTCCTGGGGGCTGTTGCCGACGCCGCAGCCGTTGGAGGACTCGTAGACGACGCGGGGGCGGTCCGGCCCCGGCCCCGTCGGCACGTCCCAGTAGGCGACGTGCTCGGGGACGGCGACCGGGCGCCGGTGAGTGAGCGACCACCCGTGCACCCAGTCGAGCTCCAGTTGCGGGGTGTAGGGCACGGACCGGGAGGCGGGGTGCCCGTGGTAGGCGGGGTCCGGCAGCCCCAGTCGTTCCGGGTCCACCGCGCGCTCGGGCCCCAGCGAGGCGAACGCGGCCCGGAGCACGGTCCTTCGGCCCATCGGGCGCATCCCGGCGAGCCGCTCGACCGCCTCGAACAGAGCGACCCGTTCGCTGCTGTCGAAGTCGGTGGACCGGCCGTACCCGCCGTCGTCCGCCAGCCGCCCGTCGGTGACCTGGGCACTGGTCAGGCCGAAGACCGAGTGCTCGGCCCGGCGCAGCCGACGGACCGGGCCGAACCGCTCGTCGTGCAGCACGGCCCGCATTCCGGTCAGGTCCGTACGGGAGTTGGCGCCGCGCAGGACGGCCGGGTCGGGCATCGGCCTCGGAACGGCCGGGACGGCGGCAGCCGCCGCGCTGTCCGGCGGGAGCGGGCGGCAGACCTCGCAGCCGCCGACCGGACGCACGCGGTGCGAGGACCAGGTCGCCCGGCCGTTGTGCACGATCCGGACGTCGGCCCCGTCCTCCTCCGTTCCCGGAACAGAGGCTCCCTCGGCGGGCCCGGTCCGCAGCAGCTCGGCGGCCAGCGCCCCGACGGCCTCCGCCAGCGCGGGCGACGGCACCCCGGCCAGCGCCAGGCCGGGGCTCCGCCACGGGACCCGGCCTCCGGCGGTGGCGAGCCGCTGGTACTCCGCGCAGCACAGGCAGGCGCGCCCGCCGGGCCGCAGCACCGGGCCCAGCACGGTCAACGCGCCGTCCAGCCGGATCGGCAGGTGAACGACCGGGTGGGTGAGCGCATGCCGGCTCAACTCCTCGGCCTGGCCCAGCGTCCAGTGCTCCAGCAGGACGATGGCCGTGCCCGTGGTGCGGGCGAGGGCGGCGGCGGCGTCCAGGACCGGCACGGCTGCGGTCAGCGGCGCGAGTCCGGAGGCCAGCGGCAGTCCGGTGGTCATCGGGAGCCTCCGGTCGTCCGCAGGACGGTGAAGCCGCAGCCGTGGAGGGCAGCCGCGACGGCCCGCGCGTCGGCGTCACCGGTTCCACCGGGAGCCCAGGGAACAGCGTGCAGCCCGGTCAGTTGCCGCAGAGCGGCTTGCAACTCCCGCTCCCGCGAGGCGACATCGGCCAGCCACTTGACCGTCCAGCCGTCGTCCTCCCAACCGGCGAACACGGCACCGGCGCTGGCGATCCCAGCGGACGAGCCGGTGGGCAGGCTGAGTTGACCTGGCGTCACATCCACTGCCGCGCAGTGGACGTGTGCCGTGGCCGCCAGGGCCGCGAACGCCGCCGCGTCGCCGGGGGTCGCCTCCACCGCGTCGCCCAGCAACCGGTCCGACCCGTCCCGGACCACCGCGCGGAACGCGGACCCGTCCACCCCGACCGGGACCACGGTGAGTTCGGCCGCGACACCGAGCCGCCCGGTGAGGGTGCTCCACCAGTGGCGCGCCTGCCGGTGGGGCGACAACCGCGCCTCCTGCGGCAGCGCGGTGGAACCACTCGGGACGGGCAGACGGACTGCCGCGCGCCGCAGCGCACGGCCCTGGGCGTGGCCCGGATCGACACCGACCGAGACCGCTGACTCCGCTCCTGACAGCCGGAGTTCGGCCGCCCGGCAGATCGCGTCGAGCCGGGCCATATCCACCCGCGCGGCAGCGGCGGTCAGCGTGCCGCCGCCCGGCAGCGGGCAGGCCGCCAGCGCCACCGGCAGCTGCGGCAGCGCGCCGGGCAGCGCCGGTGCGAGTGCCCCGACCACCTCGTCGCTCAGGGCCGCTGCTCGCCGCAGCGCCTCGGCCAGGGTGTCGGGTGGGGCAACCACCGCTGCCCGGTCCAAATCCAGCAGGTCCGGACCGAGCCAGCAGTGATAGCCGGACTGGAGCGGACGGGCGGTGGCGACCAGGACGGACGGGCGGTCCGGCAGGGTCCGTCGGTCGTCGCCCTCGCTCGCGGGGTCGAGCATCCCGGCGACCGCACAGAGCAGCCGCTGCGCGGCGGCACCGGCCACCAGCGTCGTCAGCACCGCCGAGCCAGCCCCGTCGTCGTCCAGCGCGGTGCGCTCCAGCCCCAGACGGAGCGTCAGGGCGGCCGCATCCGCGCGGGCCTGCTCCGGGCTGCCGGGCGCGGTGACGAAGGCCGTACCGCCGGACACCCCAGCGGCAACGGCCAGCCGCGCGCCGGTCCCGCCCGGCCTGCTGCCGTTGCCGTCCAGCCCGCCCGCGCCGCCGGTCCCGCCCGCGCCGCTGGTCCTGCCCGGCCCGCCGTCCGCGCCCCTCCCGCCGTCCGGTGACGAGCAGACAAGCAGGATTCGCCCCGGCGCGCCCTCGGCGGCGACATACCCGGGCGCGGCCCCACCCCGCGTCAGTGCCCTACCGGCGGCCTGCGCCAGCGCTCCCCCGGGCTCGGCGCCCAGCACCTCAAGCCGGGCGGACGCGATGGCCGCCGCAACCGCGTCGGGCCGGTCGGCGACCGCGCGCAGCCAGCGCACGGCGTCGCTGCCGTCGTCGGCGACCGGTTCGACCAGCAGGTCGTGCGCACGCAGGTGCCCGACCAGCATGCCGAGGGCGGCCCGGACCGGGGAACCCACGGGCGCGTCACGCAGCAGCGCGGTCCGGTCCCCCGTACGCAGGAGCTCGTCCAGCAGCCGCCACAGGCCGGGGAGCGCGCGGCTTCCCTCCAGGGTGACGTTCGACCGCCGGCCGCGCAGATGGATGCCGTCCCGGAGCGGGGTGACCGCCACCCCGGGCCGCAGCCGCCAGCCGGCCAGGGCATCGACGGCGTCGGCGGCATCGACCGGCCCCGTCATGAGGCACGCTCCACCGCGTCGACCACGGCCGTCAGTTCGGTCTGCCAGGCGTGCCCGGTGAGCACCGGGACGGCCCGGACGACCAGGTAGGCAGCCAGGTAGCGTTCCACCGGACTGACGTCGCAGATCGCGAAGAGCCGGTAGAGGGCATTGGTGCAGGCGCGGTGGACCAGGTAGTCGGGACGGCTCCACATCGCCCCGTCCGGGTCGGAGCGCCGCAGCAGGCGGTGGAACTCACTGAACCGCGTGCGCCGGTCCCGGTCCCAGCGCCGGGCCGCGGCGGCGTCGCCGGTGGCCGCCGCCCGGACCCGGTACTCGTCCGGGTCGCCCGCGAGGTTCGCCCCGGCGGTCAACCGGGCCTCGGCGAGGGTCCAGGCGGCTGCGGACCAGGCGGCCCACTGCTGCTCCCAGCCGGTGCTCCCGCCCTCGGCGACCCGGCCCACCAGGGCGGTCACCGCGCTGGCAGCGCCCTGCCAGTGGCCCGCGAAGGCCTGCCGCAGCCGACCGTCGCGGTCGTCGTGCAGGAGGAAGTCCTCCAGGTGAGAGACATAGGAGTAGTGGCCGCCGACCAGCCCGCCGGGGTGCGCGGCGGCGTGGGCCGCGAGCGCCGCCACGGCGAACTGGAGCCGCGCCGTCGCGCCGTCGCCGTGCCCGCCGAGGAATCCGGAGGCCGCCCGCAGCGCGGGCAGCCCGCGTTGCAGCAGGTCGTCGCGGAGAGCAGTGTTGTCGGGGCCGATCAGCGCGCGCAGCGGGGCGAGATCGACCCGCTCGATCCGCACCGTGTTGTCGGGCAGCACCGGTTCGTAGGGCGGCGCGATCAGCTCGGCCCGCCCGGCCCGGCCTGCCTGGGCGAGCAGGTCCGCGGTGCTGAGGTCGCTGACCGAGGGGTGGTCGCGGACCCAGGACCGGACCGCCGCCGCGCCCTGCCCGGCGGCCACGGCCACCCGGTCGGCCGGGCCCCGCAGCCTCAGCCGCAGGTGCGGACCGTGCAGCCAGTGCCGCTCCACCTGGACGGCCAGGCCCTGCGCCGCGCAGCGGTCGGCGAGCGGCAGAAAGGCCTCGCGCAGCAGCGGGCCCTTGACCGGGTCACGGTAGTAGGCGACCACGTCACGGGCGGCGGCGTCCTGCGCGGCGGCGGCGCACGCGTCGGCGTCCTGCTCTGCGGCGTCGCGGCTATTCGCGGCGCGGGTCATGACGCCGCCCCCGCCCGGTACGTCTCGGCGACGAGTTCGACGGCGGGCGCGGCCCGGTCCCGTCCGCCCGGGGCCGGAAGCGCCTCCTCCAGCGTCGCGCCGTCCGGGTGGCGGGCGAGCCACTTGGCCAGCGAGCGCAGGTGCAGGGCGTTCCCGAGGTCCACGAACTGCGGCTTGGGGCGGCCCAGATGGGTGAGGAACTCCTCGGTCGCCCGCCCGGACCGTCCGGCCTGCGCGGCTGGTGCCGCCGGAGCCACGGCCGGAGCCGGAACCGCAGCCGGGTGCAGAAAGACCTGCTCGGGCAGGTCGAGCAGGGCCCGCCAGCGGGCAACGACCGCCGCCGGTACGCCGCCCGACCCCACCGCGGCCTCGCTGCCGCCGCCCAACTCGGCACGCAGCGTCCGGACCACGCCCGGCGGCAGGTGCCAGCGGCGGCGTTGCAGCACCAGGTGGCGGTGCCGCAGCCGGGGTGTGCGGACCACCGGCCCGCCGGGAGCCTCCCGCGCCGACGTCGGGACCAGGGAGCGGAAGTCCACCACGCCGTGCGGATGGTCGGAGAGCAGCGCGGCGATCCGTCGCGGCAGCATGATCGGGGCGAGGAAGCCGCCGTAGAGCACGTCCAGCAACTCGCCGGTTGCGCACAGCCGTAGCCGTAGCTGGTCGGTCGCCCGGTCGTGGACGAGTTCCACCTCGGGCTCGCCGATCGAGGTCCAGCGGCGGTCCGGGCCGATCTCGTCCGGGACCAGCAGGGGATGCAGGTTGGCGTTGAAGCCGCCGACCGGTCGGACCTGCACGGCCCTGGCCCCCTCCGCCAGCCCGCGCCGGATCTGACCGGCCACCTCGATCCTGGCCGCGGGCTCCATCGCCCCGAGGAAGCGGCTGGTGAACCTGCCCCAGCCGCCGTAGACGTGGTTCACGCAGAGCAGTCCGTCCGGGGTGCCGCGCTGGAGGAAGTAGGAGTAGCTGGCCGGACGTTGCCGCATCCAGCGCGGCAGTCGGCCGCCGAGCGCACGGACCGCGTCGACCGGCAGCATGACATCGCCGTCCGGTGCGACCTCGACTGCGTCCAGCAACTCCCCTCGAAGCGCCGCGAGTTCTTCCACGCCGGTCGGAAACCGCCGGTGGTGACCGGGCCCGAGGGCGGCAAGCTGCCCGGCCTCCTCCCAGGCCTCGGCGATGTCGACGCCGAACTCCCACGGGTGGCGGCAGCTGCCTCCGGGCCCGTAGCGCGCCACGAACCGGTCGCGGGCGATCCTCCGCATCAGGTGGCCCAGGTCGAAGAGTTCAGCCAGCGCGGTCACCTCGCCCAGCGCCCGGTGGTCCTGGTCACCGAGCAGGCCGTCCAGCCGGACCGGCCGCGGGGCCACCACGTCCTCGGAGAGCACGTTCAGCGGCGCACTGTCGGCCGGCACCGGCCGTCCCGCCTCGGCGAGCAAGGTGCGCCAGTCCTCTGCCAGACCGGCCAGGACCGCGGGACGTCGCGGGGGCTCGGCCGCACTGAACTCCCTTGTCCTATCCGCGATTTCGTCAACGGCCAGCGCAAGCCGAGCGCCGTCGGACTCCGCCCGCAGCCAGGCGGCGAGGAGGGTCAGCGGGTCCTCATGCTGCGGGTCCACCGGTTCGGTGGGCACCAGCAGGCCCGCGGCGGCGAGGCGGGCCAGGAACGCGTCGGCCGCCCGCTCCCTGGTCGCATCGGTTCCGGCCGCACCGTCCAGCGCCGCGACCAACTTGTTCGCCAACTCCCCCAACGAGGAGGGCTTTTCGCAGTGCGCGTCGATCAGTTCCAGCGGTCCCGCCGCCGCCAGCTCGACCTCGTCCTCGGCGGTGACCAGATAGCGCCCTCCCGCGAACCTGACCCGGCCGCGGGCGTAGGCCGCGCGACCGTCGGCGATCCGCGCGCTGCTGGCCATCCGGTGCGGAAGCCTGCTCCGGCGACCCGGGTCGTCAAGCAGCGCCTCGGTCAGCGCGCTGACCAGGGTCCGGTTGACCTTGACCACTGAGGTCAACCCCTCGATCGAAAGCCCGGCCTGCTCCCAGGCCCGAAGGTCCGACCCATCGCCTGACGACGGGTCACACAAGCCCCAGCCCACGGCAGTGAACCAGGACAGCGGGCTGGTCTTGGTACCGGCCCGCAGCACCTGGCGCAGCACGCCGGGCTCCTCCTTGCGCGCCTTACGGTCCGCGACGCCGCTGCTCGCGCGATCGACCGCGCGCAGCAGGTCGGAACTGGTGAGGGCGACCGCCCGACGCAGCGCGGGCTCACCGCAGAGCACCGCCAAAGCGTCGCGCTCGGCAGTCAACGCTCCGTCAGAAAGCTTCCCCAGCAAGGTGATCATGGCACTCCGCCATCCGCGTAACGCCAGCCACTCCGCGAGTCGGGGCACCCGCTCGGGCAGGTCGCCCAGTCGGTCGAGCAACGCGGGCCGCGGCTCCCGCCCGTTGTGCAGCGCGCGACGCAGCGGCAGGACCACGTCGCGATGGACAGTGTCGAGGTGGCCGCCCCGGGCGGCGTAGAGGTCGTCGCAGAGCCGTGGCAGCAAGGCCGCGGCCTCCGCCTCCAGCGCGGTCAGCCGGGCCAGTTCGGCGCGGAACACGGCGGCGGCCTGGCTCTGCGCCGGGTACCGCAGCACGGTGGAGCGCAGCAGCGCGTACGGCGCGGAGCGGACCGCGTAGCCGTCGTCGCTGCCGGGCCCTGCGGAGTGCGGCATACCAGTGGTCCCGTCTCCCGGATGCGGTGGTGGTGGCTCTGGTTGTGCTTGTGTGGCTCTGGCGTCGGCCGGGGGTCGCACGCAGCTGTCGTGCGACCCCAGCCCTGCCGGAACAGCGAAGCACCAGAACGCCAGAACGTCAGAACGTCAGAACGTCAGGGCGCTACAGCGGGAGCGTCGGCGCCTCGGGCTGGGCGCACGAGGAGGAGCCCTGGCAGGAGCAGTTGCCCCATGAGGCGCCGGTCTCGGGGAGCGCGACGGTGTCGCGCATCGAGGTGACGGTGAGGTCGCTGAGGTCCAGCTCGCCCAGCTCGAAGCTCGCGCCGACGGTGGTTTCGGACATACGTTCTCCCAGGTTGGTGGGGATGGGAACCAAGGTGCGCGCCTTGGGTGGAATCGTGTTCAATCCGCGGAAACCGCCAGAACGTAGCGAGATCCACTCGAACCCGACTCGACCTTCCCCAGCCAATCCGGAGAGCCCTCTCTTCCATCAGTCTGTGGAATATTTTCTTTCATACATCGGAACCTTGCGACATTTCAACGTGCTCTGTACGGTCGGGGCGCCGGGCCACCCCCACGGTTCTGAAGGAGCATCAGATGCGTTCGATCCCCCTCTCCTTACACGGCGCAGGACGCGGCACGGGACGCGCCCCGCGCCTGCTGGTGGCCCTGGCCACCGCTCTCGGCACGGTGTGGCTGTGCTTCACCCCGGCCGCCCACGCCGCCCCCCGCAGCGCAGCGACCGTCCCCGCGGTATCCGCCGCATCCGCCGCCGACTCAACGGTGGGCGCCACCACGCCCTTCACCAGCTACGAGGCCGAGGCCGGAACCCTGGGCGGCGGCGCCAGCACCGTCTCGCTGACCTCCGCGCCGACAACGCAGTACGCCAGCCCGGCACTTGAGGCATCCGGACACGCCTACGTCCAACTCACCGGAACCGGCCAGTCGGTGCAGTGGACCAACACCACCGGCCAGCCGATCAGCTTCGTCGACGTCCGCGCCAGCATCCCGGACTCGCCGTCCGGCGGCGGTGCCACCGCGACGCTCGACCTGTACGTCAACGGCGTCTTCCGGCAGGCCGTCAACCTCAACTCCCGCCAGAGCTGGATGTACGAGGGCAACAACAACTACAACGGCAACGACCAGAACCCGGCGGACGGCGACCCGCGGGTCTTCTTCGACGACGCACACACCTTCGTCACCGGCGCCCCGATCGCGGCCGGAAGCACCCTCTCCCTGGTCAAGGACTCCGCGAACACCGCGGCCTACTACAACATCGACGTCATCGACGTGGAGAACCCGCCGGCTCCGCTCGCCCAGCCCGCCAACTCGATCTCCATCACCAGCTGCGGCGCGGTCGCCGACAACGCCCCGACCAACGGGGACGCCGACAGCCAGGCCGTGGACAGCACCGGCGCGATCCAGAGCTGCATCAACCAGGCGCAGTCCCAGAACAAGATCCTCTGGATCCCGCAGGGCACCTTCTACCTGAAGGGCACCACCGGTCTTACCGCCCAGGGCATCACCATCGCGGGCGCGGGCATGTGGTACAGCACCGTCTACCGTGACGTGCCGCTGCCGAACAGCACCCCGCTGGCGGCGGTCTTCTCGGTCACCTCGACCACCGTGCAGAACTTCCACATCGACTCCAACGCCACCAGCCGGGCCACGGTCGACGGCGCCGGCGGCGCCATGGACACCACCGGTAGCAACTGGGTCGCCAACGGCATCTGGAGCCAGCACGTCGAGTCCGGTTTCTGGGCCTCCGGCTCCGGCGGGACCGTCGAGAACAGCCGGCTCACCTCGATCTGGGCCGACGGCATCAACCTCAACAACGTCTCGCTCAACGGGACCACCGGGAACAACCTGACCGCGAAGAACAACTTCGTGCGCGGCACCGGCGACGACGCCATGGCGATCAACTCGGTCGACTACAACACCAACGGCAGCACGACCACGTACTACACCCCGATGTCGAACGTCACCCTGACGAACAACACCCTGATCGCGCCGTGGGGCGGCAAGGGCATCGGCATCTACGGCGGCAGCGGCCACCAGGTCAGCGACAACTACATCAGCGACACCGCACGCTACATCGGCCTGGGCGCAGGCCGGTTCGGCGTCAACGGCAGCGACCTGACGTCCGCGACGGTGACCGGCAACGTCGTGGTCAGGTCCGGCGGCAACGCCTACAGCCAGGGCCAGCCGGCGATGCAGATCGGCAACGGCGGCGACGGCCAGAACACCGGCGTGGTCGACCACGTCACCGCGACCGGCAACACCATCGCCAACTCGCTCTACGACGCGGTCGGCTTCTCCACCTCCACCAACACGCTGCTGCAGAACAACACCATCACCTCCCCCGGCCGCAACGGCGTGGTGATCGCGCCGCCGTTCTACCCGGCGCCGACCGGGTCGGCGACCATCACCGGCAACACCGTCTCCGGCCTGCAGGGCGGCGGCACCGCGTTCATCAACAACTCCAGCGGCTTCACCGCCACGCAGAGCGGCAACAGCTGGCAGGGCACCAGCCCGGTCGAAGGCCCCTTCGGCGGGACGGCGGCCGCGGTTCCCGGCACCGTCCAGGCCGAGAACTACGACACCGGCGGCCAGGGCCTCGGCTACAACGTCAGCTCCGTCAACGGAAGCGGCAACGGCTACCGGGCCGACGGCGTCAACCTGGAGGCGACCTCGGACACCGGCGGCGGCTACGACCTCGGCTGGACGTCCGGCGGGCAGTGGTTCCGCTACACCGTCAACGTCGCCACGGCCGGGACGTACACGGTGAGCCTGCGGGTCGCCGCGCCCAGCGCGGTGAGCGGGGCGCTGCACCTCTCCAACGCCTCCGGCGCCAACCTGAGCGGCGCGGTCAACCTCCCGGCCACCGGCGACTGGCAGGCCTGGACCACGGCCACAGCCACCGTCACACTGCCCGCCGGGCAGCAGATCCTGACGGTCAATCAGGACACCGGCGGCTGGAACCTCAACAGCCTGTCCTTCGCCAAGAGCGGTGGCGGCACTCCGGTGGGGACGTTGTCGGTCGCTCCTGCTTCGTTGACGTTCGCCAGTCAGGCGTTGAACACCGCGAGTGCGGCGCAGTCGGTGACGGTGACCAACACCGGTACGGCTGCGGCGAGTGTCACCGGGGTGTCCACGACGGGTGACTTCTCGCAGACCAACACCTGCGGTTCCTCGATCGCGGTCAACGGCTCCTGCACGGTCAGTGTGAAGTTCACCCCGACCGCCTCCGGTGCCCGTACCGGGAGCCTGAGCATCGCGGGCAACGCCTCCAACAGCCCGGCCACGGTCGCGCTGAGCGGCACCGGGGCCGGCACGGTGAGCACCAACCTGGCGGCCGGCAAGGCCACCAGCGAGTCCAGCCACACCGACGTCTACCCGTCCTCCAACGTCACCGACGGCAACCAGAACAGCTACTGGCAAAGCGCCAACAACGCCTTCCCGCAGTGGGTCCAGGTCAACCTCGGCTCCGCCCAGAGCGCCAGCCGGGTCGTCCTGCAACTGCCCTCCGGCTGGGGCGCCCGCACCCAGACCCTCACCCTGAGCGGCAGCACCGACGGCACCACCTTCACCACCATCAAGGCCTCCGCCGCCTACACCTTCGACCCCGCCACCAACAACACCGTCACCCTCACCTTCCCCGCCACCACCGACCAGTACTACCGCGCCACCTTCACCGCCAACACCGGCTGGCCCGCCGGCCAACTCTCCGAATTCCAGGTCTGGAACACCTGACCCCACCCCGCAACACGGCGCCGCCGGACGGAACTCCGCCCGGCGGCACCGAGGGCCGCAGCCGTCGTCCCCGCCGCTACTGACGGGTAGTCAGGGGCTCAGAGGTTCACTCCGCGCAGGCGGTGGGCGGCGGCTTTCAGCAGGGCCAGGACGTCGATGCGCTTGCTGCCGATGGCCTTCTTGACCTTCTCCAGCTCCGGCTGCAGCGGGTCGTCGCCGAGCTTGCGGCCCTCCTCCAGGATGGCCACGCTGATCAGGGCTGCCGCGGCGAAGCCGCACACCCCGGCCTCGCCCGCGCGTACGGCGTGGTCGGAGGTCGGGAGGGTCACCACGGGCACCGCCGCCTCGGCGATCAGCATGAACCCGTTGCTGGCGAATCCGGTCAGCATGCCCAGGGACCATTCCTCGATCCGGCCGGCCGCGGTCGACTTGTCCCCCAGGCCGGTCTGCCGGACCGCGTCGGCGGCCTGGGGCGCGCCCACCGCCAACGGGTCGTGGACCGCGCCGCCGAAGGTGCCGTTGGTCAGGACGCTCTGGGCCTGAACCGGGTCCATGCCCCGGGTGATCACAATGCTGCCCAGCGCCTGGAGCTGCGCCAGGGTCTGCGGCTGCTTCGCCACCCGGGCGGCCAACCGCGTGGCGACGTCGCCGCCGATCCGCTCCCGGCACCAGACCCGCGCCGTCTCGGTCACCGGGACGGCGTCGACCGCCTGCTGGACGAGCCCGGCGTAGACGTCCAGGACGTCGACGACGTCGAACGCCGCGGCGTTGCTCGCAGCCAGCGTGACGATCGAGGTCAGCACACCGCGCTGGACCGAGCCCTCGGGCGGCGCGGTCGTGCCCATCGCCGCGACCACTGCCCCCACCGCCGCCATGAACCCGGCGCTGTCGTACTTCTTACCGCTGATCGTTAACACAGGCCCCCCTGTTTCCGGGTCGGGCGCGACGCCCACCCCGTCGATGCGATCCGATGCACGCAGTGTGCCGCGCATCGCCGACGGACGCGGAGATTCCGGACAATTGGGGAGCGTCGACGGCATCACCGCAGGCGCACGGGGGGTCAGCCCCGGCGCACGGGGCGGCGTCCGGCGGCGGAGGATGTGCAGATGCCCTCGGCGTGCGCCTCGATCTCGTCGGGGTAGGCCGCGAGCGAGCGGCGAAGCAGTTGCGCGGGGCCCGCGGCATGGCGGCAACCGCCGCGCTGGTCGGCCTGGGTCGCCCAGCGTACGACCAGGTCGAACGCCCCCGGCGCGGACAGGTCGCGGAACGCCGCGGCGACCGGGCCGAGGCAGTCAGGACAGGAGCGGGCCAGCTCGCTCAGCATCCGCGCGGTCTCCGTGACGCCGCAGCGACAGGTCGGCCGCGGGGCAGCCGCCGCCCGGCCCCGCGCCGGGGCGGTGTGGACCTCCGCCACCGTCGTCGACATCCGCCTACGCGGCTTTCTTCGTCCCGGCGGCGATACGGGCCCCGCCCGCGCGAGGCACCACGACAGTGCCGCTGCGCGGGGTGAGCCGGCGCAGCGGGGCCTCGCCGGGACGCGTGGTGGTCGCGTTGATGAGGATCATGTCGGACTCCCGTCGGTGCGTTCGCTTTCGAGACCACGGTGAGCGCCGCTGATGAGAGCGGCATGAGCGCGCCCTCGCAGATGTGCTGAGAAGACGGGCCCGAAAGTGAACGGATACGCAGGCAGGAGCGGACGGGGCAGGCAACCCGGGTCAGCTCAGGCGCAGGCCGGGCCGGGCCGGGCCAGCCCAGGTCAGGTCAGGCAGCCCGCGTGGGCGAGGGCCTGCTTGAGCAGGATTCCCTGGCCGCCCGGCATCTCCTGCTGGACCAGCGGCGACGCGGCCTCCTGCGGGCTGAACCAGACCAGGTCGAGCGCGTCCTGCCGGGGACGGCAGTCCCCGCTCACCGGGACGATGTAGGCGAGGGACACCGCGTGCTGGCGCGGGTCGTGGAACGGTGTGACCCCCAGCGTCGGGAAGTACTCGGCGACGGTGAACGGCTGCAGCGAGGCCGGGACCCGGGGCAGTGCCACCGGGCCCAGGTCCTTCTCCAGATGCCGCAGCAGCGCGTCGCGGACGCGTTCGTGGTGCAGCACCCGGCCGGAGACGAGGGTGCGGCTGACCGTCCCGTCCGATCCGATCCGCAGCAGGAGGCCGATGTGCGTCACCTCCCCGCTGTCGTCGACCCGTACCGGCACGGCTTCCACGTACAGGATCGGCATCCGTGCCCGCGCCAGCTCCAGTTCGTCGGAGGGGAGCCAGCCGGGCGTGGTTTCGGTCGTCTCAGGCATTCGCTGATCGTACGTTCCGCCGGGCCCGACCCGCTGACCAACCGACCGGCACGTCGGGAACTGCATCAGCGCGGTATTTGCCTAAAGCTATTAGGCAAATGTAGTGTCGATATAGGCAACCGGAAGGAAGAGGGGCAGCGGGGCATGGCACGCGCAGGACTCACCGCGGAACGTCTCACCCGGGCCGGGGCGGAGCTGGCCGACGAGGTCGGCTTCGACCAGGTGACCCTTTCGGCGCTGGCCAGGCAGTTCGACGTCAAGGTCGCAAGCCTCTACTCGCACCTGAGGAACTCCCAGGACCTCAAGACGAAGATCTCCCTGCTGGCCCTGGAGGAACTCGCCGACCTGGCTGCCGACGCCCTGGCCGGGCGGGCGGGCAAGGACGCCCTGACCGCCCTCGCCGACGTCTACCGCGACTACGCCCATGAGCACCCCGGCCGCTACGAGGCCACCCGGTTCCGGCTCGACCCGGAGACCGCGGCGGCCAGCGCGGGCGTCAGGCACGCGCAGATGACGCGGGCCATCCTGCGCGGCTACGACCTGGCGGAGCCGGACCAGACCCACGCGGTCCGGCTGCTGGGCAGCGTCTTCCACGGCTACGTCGCCCTGGAGATGGGCGGCGGGTTCAGCCACAGCGCCCCGGACAGCCAGGAGACCTGGTCACGGACCATGGACGCGCTCGACGCGCTGCTGCGGAACTGGCCCGCAGCCACCCCCTGAGAACACCCCTGAACGCCCCCGAACGCCCCTGACCCGGAGCAATCCGAACACCCCTACCGGCAGGCTGATATGACGAGCACTCAGAACACCTGGACCAGTGCGCCCATCACTCCCGAGCTGCTCCGCGGCGCGCTCGACCTGGAGCGCACCGAGCGCGGCCTCCTGCCGCACCGGCTGCCCGCTCGGGCCCGTGCCCAGTGCGCCGACCCGCAGTTGGCCATGGTCGAGGCCCAACCCTCCGGCGTGCGGCTGGTCTTCCGCACCCGGGCCACCGCCGTCGAGCTGGACACCCTCCCCACCAAGCGCGCCTACGTCGGCGCCCCGCCGCGCCCGGACGGGGTGTACGACCTGCTGATCGACCACCGCCTGACCGACCAGGCGGTGGTGACCGGGGGCGACACCCTGGTCATCGACCTGGCCACCGGCACCGCCGAGAACCGGCCGGGTCCGGTCGGCACGCTGAGCTTCACCGGCCTGCCCGAGCGCGCCAAGCAGGTCGAGATCTGGTTGCCGCACAACGAGACCACTCAGCTCGTCGCGCTGCGCAGCAACGCCCCGATCGAGCCGGTGCCGAACAGCGACCGCAGGGTGTGGCTGCACCACGGCAGTTCGATCAGCCAGGGCTCCGACGCGGCGAGCCCCACCGGCACCTGGCCCGCCCGCGCCGCCATCCTCGCGCCGGTCGAACTGGTCAACCTCGGCCTGGGCGGCAGCGCGCTGCTCGACCCCTTCACCGCCCGCGCGATGCGGGACACCCCGGCCGACCTGATCAGCGTCAAGATCGGCATCAACCTGGTCAACACCGACCTGATGCGCCTGCGCGCCTTCGGCCCCGCGGTGCACGGCTTCCTCGACACCGTCCGCGAAGGGCACCCGACCACGCCGCTGCTGGTGGTCTCCCCGCTGCACTGCGCCATCCACGAGGACACCCCCGGGCCCGCCGCGTTCGACACCGGTGCCCTGAGCACCGGACAGCTGCGGTTCCGGGCTACCGGCAACCCCGCCGAGCGCGCGGCGGGCAAGCTGACCCTCTCGGTCATCAGGGAGGAGCTGGCCCGGATCGTGCGCGAGCGCGCCGCGCACGATCCGAACCTGGGCTACCTGGACGGCCTCGACCTCTACGGCGAGGCGGACGCCGCCGAACTCCCGCTGCCCGACCAGCTCCACCCCGACGCCGCCACCCACCAGCGGATCGGCGACCGCTTCGCCGACCTCGTGTTCGGCGGCGACGGCTTCTTCGCCGTCGAGCGCGCCTGACGCAGGCTTCGACGGTGTCACCCGCGGCCGGTGGCGGCCGTCGCCGCCGCGGCTACTGGCGCAGGCTCAGCAGCGCGAAGATGCCGCCGACCACCGGTCGTGCCTGGAAGCCGCTCTGATGGTTCGTCACCGTGTCGTACCAGTCGGTGAGCGGCACCCGGGACGGCGTGGTGTGGGCGAAGTCGTAGAGCGAGTCCACCAGGTAGCCGCCGACCGGGTGGCCCTTGAGCCAGGCCGCCGTCCACATCTCCCAGTCGCCCTTGGTGTAGGAGTGCCGGAGGTCCAGCGGGATGCCGTACTGGTTGACCTGGCTGAGGTACCAGTCGCCCTCCGCCTGGGCGACCGCGCGCGGCACCAGCTTCAGGCCGAGCAGCGCGTCCGGGTAGCCGTTGTACTTCAGGCTCCAGGTGCCGGGCTGGTCGTAGGCGAGCTTGAGGTGGTCGGACGTGGTGTCCTGGGCCTTGTCGACCCACTGGCCGATGTAGCTCCTCGCGGTGGCCAGGTAGGACGCGGCGTCCGCGGTCCGGCCCGCGGCGGTGGCGACCTGGCTCATCGCACCGATGCCGATGATGCCCTTGAGCGCCAGGTTGGCGCTGTGCGCGATCCAGCCGGTGAAGTCGTCGGTCTGGTTCTGGTTGCCGGGGTCGAGCGCGTTCGCGGTGAGGTAGTCGGCCCACTGCTTGAGGATCGTGTAGTGGGTGGTGGCGAAGGCCCGTGCGTTCGCGCCGCTGGTGCGTCCCAGGTAGGCCGCGCTCATGATCAGCATGTTGGCGGACTCCTCGACCGGCATGTCCTCCTCGTTGCCGTCGTTGTGCCCGGCCGCGTTGGGGTAGCTGGAGCCGAGGTCGTGTTCGGCGAAGGTCTTCGGCCAGCCGCCGTGCTCGGCGTACTCCAGCATCGGCGCGAGCAGCAGGCCCAGGTACTCCGGGTCGGCGTAGGCGAAGACCGGCAGGGCCGGGTAGGTGACGTCGATGGTGGAGACGTTGCCGTCGCTGGAGATCTCCTTGAGGAAGGCCCACGGCTTGCCGTCCCGGCTGACCAGCTCGGTCCCGGCGAAGGCCTGGCGCAGCGCGAGCGCGCACAGCGCCGCGTACTTGGCGCCGCCGACGGCCGTGGCCTCCTGCTGGATCCTGCGGTCGAGCGCGGCGGTGCGGGTCTGCGCGGCGCGGGCCTCGCCGTGGAAGAAGCCGGCCATGGCCTGCCAGCTGGACCAGTAGGACCGCCACAGCGGCGGCAGCGGCGTGCCGAGGTAGCTCACCGCGGGCTCACGGACGTGCCCGACCGACAGCACCGCGGACTCGGTGGTCCGCCGCACGCTGCCGAGGTCGAAGTGGAACGCGAAGACCGGCCAGTTGTCGCTGATGGCGCGCGGCTGGTTCGCGTCGGCGGTGTCGCCGAGCTTGCCGTTTGCCAGGAAGGCCGGGCGGACGGCGGTGTCGGCGCCTATCTGCCAGCTCAGCCCGGACCGGTTGCCGGCGCTCCAGACGACCGTGCCCCAACTGGCCATGTCGCCGTTCTCGGCAAGCACGCCGGGGGCGGAGGGGCCGAAGGACAGCGCGGTGACCGCGGTCGAGCCGGGGCCGCTGATCTGCTCCTGGTTCCAGCCGATCTTGGTGCCGGAGTCGCCGTGCGCCCACTCGCCGGAGATGTCGAAGTACAGGCCGACGTCATGGGCGCGGCCGTCGGTGCTGCTGACGTCCGCGGTGAGGTAGGACAGCGGCACCGACTGGCGGCGCAGGTCGCCGGGCTCGACCGGGGAGAGGAAGGTCAGGGTCAGCTCGACGCCGCCGCCCTCGAAGACGTACTGCGAGCGGGTCGCGGTGAGGGTCAGCTTGCGCTGCGACATCCCGCGCAGCACATGGCCGGTGATGTTGGGCGCGCCGAGGAAGAGGAAGGGCACCCCGTCGATGGTGGCGATGCCGGTCATCGCGGTGGTGCGGCCGGTCCAGAAGGAGGGCCAGGTGCCGGCCAGGTTGTCGGCGGGCATCCAGGTGCTCAGGTACGGGGAACGGACAGCCAGCGGGACGGCGGGCGGGCGGATCGGGTCGAAGGAGCCGAACACGGCCGACGGGGTGTGGCCCGAGGCGGACGAACCGACCGCGGCGGAGCCGGGAGCGGCGGCCGAGGCGCTCTGCGCCATGCCGGGCAGCAGCGTCGCGCCCGCGGCGCCGAGGCCGGCCGCGCCGGACCAGCGGATGAGTCCGCGGCGGCTCAGCCCGCCGCCCTGAGCGAGCTGCTCGGCGTCCCCGGACTGCGGGGCGGGGTCGTGGGTCATGGTTCCTCCAGGAGCCGCTCTGGTCCGAACGGCGGTGGTGGTGAGGGTGGGTGGACCCGCAGCAGAGACAGCTGCGAACGGAGCAGGGCCCGCGCAGACGGGGCGTCAGGGCGACAGGGCGCCGGAACCGCGTAACAACGTTGGAATTCTGAGCAGGAGAATGGCAGCACCGAACCGCGCTGTCCACCCCTCCCGCCCGGAGCGGCATCGACGGCCGTTGGCCGCAGGCCCCGGGTGACGGTCTGTCATTTGACGCCTGTATGCGCTCACCTGGGAAGATTCCCGGGACCAGGCGGACGGCACAACTCCACGATCCAGCCGTCCGCTCCCCCGGGGCCTTGACAGCCCAGGCGGCGTGCACCAAGGTCGATTACATCGTTGGAATTACCCACGTCCACCGTCCGTCGCGAGTCAGCCGCCTCGCCCTGCCCCAGTCGCCACCTTCCCCGCCTGTCCTGTGTGCGCTAACACCAATGCCGGTCACAAGCCTTGACGCACCCTCAGGCCCCGACCATAGTGAGGCCATCGCGCTGCTCCTCAGCAGCCAATCCTTGCGATGTCCCACAAGCGCGCCCTCAGGACAAATTGTTAGCGCTAACAATTTGCCACCCCGCGGGTGACGACATGCCAGGACGCCACACCGGATCGATCCACCGACGAACGAAGGAGTTCGCACGTGAGCATCTCGGGATGGGCACGCCGCACCCGGCGCACCCTGCTGGCGGCGGGAGCGGCACTCTCGCTCGCCGCCGGCATCCTCGTCGGCACCGCCACCACCTCGACCGCGGCCACCCAGCAGCCCTGCGACATCTACGCCGCGGGAAACACCCCCTGCGTGGCCGCGCACAGCACCACCCGCGCCCTCTACGCCGCCTACAACGGCTCGCTCTACCAGGTCAGGCGGGCGTCGGACAACACCACCAAGGACATCGGCGTCCTCAGCGCGGGCGGATACGCCAACGCCGCCGCGCAGGACTCCTTCTGCGCCGGGACGACCTGCGTCATCACCGTCGTCTACGACCAGTCCGGCCGGGGCAACAACCTCACCCAGGCGCCCGCGGGCGGCGCGGCGGGCGGCCCGGACAACCTGGCGAGCGCCACCGCCGCACCGACCACGCTCAACGGCCATGAGGCGTACGGCGTCTACGTGGCCGCCGGGACCGGCTACCGCAACGACCACACCTCGGGCATCGCCACCGGGGACCAGGCCGAGGGCATGTACGCGGTGCTCGACGGCACGCACTACAACGGCGGCTGCTGCTTCGACTACGGCAACGCCGAGACCAGCAACAACGACACCGGCAACGGCCATATGGAGGCCATCTACTTCGGCAACATCAAGGTCTGGGGCTACGGTTCGGGCAACGGCCCCTGGGTGATGGCGGACCTGGAGAACGGGCTGTTCTCCGGCGCCAACCAGGGCCTCAACGCCAACGACCCGACCGTGAACGACCGCTACCTGACCGCCATGGTCAAGGGCGAGCCGAACCAGTGGGCGATCCGGGCCGGCAACGCCCAGTCGGGCGGGCTGTCCACCTTCTACAGCGGCGCGCGCCCCAATGTCTCGGGCTACAACCCGATGCACAAGGAGGGGGCGATCATCCTCGGCATCGGCGGCGACAACAGCAAGGGCTCCGCCGGGACCTTCTACGAGGGCGTGATGACCTCCGGCTACCCGTCCGACGCCACCGAGAACGCGGTGCAGGCCAACGTCAACGCCGCGGGCTACGCGTCCTCGTCCGGGGCCACCGGGCCGCTCGCCCCCGGCTCCCGGATCTCGCTCCGGGCAACCACCGCCTGCTGCACCTCGGACTACATCCGCCACGACGACGCGGACAGCCAGGTGGTGATCTCCGCGGTCGACTCGGCGAGCACCGCCGCGCTCAAGGGCGACGCCACCTGGATCGTGCGGGCGGGCCTGGCCGACAGTTCCTGCGTCTCGTTCGAGTCGGCCAACGACTCGGGCCAGTACCTGCGCCACTCCAACTTCCAGCTCTATCTGGCGGCCGGCGACGGCAGTTCGCTGTTCGCGCAGGACGCCACCTTCTGCCCGCAGTCGGGGCACAACGGCCAGGGCTACTCCTTCCAGTCCGACAACTACCCCGGCAAGTACCTGCGCCACTACGACTACATCGGCTACATCGCCTCCGACGGGGGCAGCAACGCCTGGGACAGCGCCACCTCCTGGAGCGACGACACCAGCTGGCTGGTCGCCGCGCCCTGGGCCTGACCGAACGACGAGGGGGACGTCCCGGTGTCGCCGGGACGTCCCCCGCTGCGGGTCGGGTCGGTCAGCGGTGGGCCGGGTACTGGACCACCTGCTGGTAGGTGGGGCGGTTCTGCCAGTTGGAGGCGGTGTCGGTGACGCCGCCCAGCGGGCGCTGGACGATGGAGTCGGCACACCACTGGTCGCCCGCCGCGCAGCCGGAGTCGCCCGGGTAGACGGTCGCGGCCGGTTCCGCGGCGGCCTGCTGAAGGCTCGTCAGCAGCACCTGCCGGCACTGGGCCAGGCTGCCGCCGCCGCAGAAGACCTGCGGCAGGCCGCCGGTGACCGGCTCGCCGAGTACCGCGCGGAGGTCCTTGTCGACATAGGACCACCAGCCGTACTGGAACGACGAACCCTTGTGCGGGATGGACTCGTTGGCGTCCACCGGACCGCTGCTCGGGCCGGTCTGGCCGCCCGAGGGCGACTCGTTGATCTGCAGCACCCCGGTCAGCGCGGTGAACAGGTCGGAGCCGAGGCCGGGTTGGAACTCGGCCTGGACCAGCAGCGGCCACCAGGCGTCGAACGCCTGGATCGCCGCCCCGTCGGCGTAGCTGTGGCTGCCCGCAGAGGTCTCCTTGCGGACGGCCCCGTGCCCGAGCCAGGTCTTCAGCTCGGCGACGGCGGCGGCCTGGGCCGGATCGGTGACCGGGGCGCTGTCGATCACCTGGAGCAGCTCCGGCAGCACGTCCTCGCCGCGCAGGTCGGTGACCGCGGCGCTCTCCATCGCCTGGGTCAGCGTCGCCCTGGTGATCTTGGTTCCGCTGTCGACCAGGGCCTTGACCCGGGCGTCCAGCAGGTTCGCCCGGTGCACCGAGCCGTCGCCGAAGCCGGCCGCGGCGTAGTCGTCGGCCTGCTTGTTGTTCCAGGAGACGTAGTAGTCCTGGTCGACGTCCTGCGGGTGCTGGGACGGCGGGGTGTAGTCGGCGGTGTTGGTCGCCGGGTCGTAGTGCTGCCAGGTGTACTGCGGCGCCGCCCAGGTGGGCAGGTCGGGGGCTACCGAGGCCGGACGGACCGGGTTGAGCCCGGAGTTGTAGTAAGCGGTGTGCGCGGAGTCCGCGTAGAACCAGTTGAAGGTGTAGCCGATGTGCTGCGTCGCCTGCTGGAAGGTCTGCGGCGAGTCCACCGCCGACGGGTCGTTGAGCATCTGGAAGCCGATGATGGAGTCCACCTCGTGCTGGTAGGTGGAGCGCAGCGAGGTGTACGCCACCGGCACGCCGCCGACCGTGGCGCGGTCGGTGACCAGGCCGTAGTCGGTCCGGTACATGATCAGCCGATAGGAGCCGGCCGCGGTGGAGTCGGCCAGGGTCGGACTCCAGGAGTCGTCCCGCTCCAGTGCCTGCATCGGGGTGCAGACGCCGTCGGCCAGGTAGGCTGAGGAGTCCTTGGTGGCGGGGGTGCCGTCGGTGTTGCACAGGGTCACCGCATAGGTGTCGGTGATGTCCTGTCCGGCCGAGGTCGCGCTCCAGGAGTAGTCCTGGCCGCGTCCCAGCTCGACGTAGAAGCTGAGGCCGGCGAAGGCCGCGCCCCTGGCGCTGATGCCGGGGCCCTGGATCTCCTCCAGCATCAGCAGCTGCGGGGCGAAGTAGCCGGTCTGCGGGCCGAAGACCGCGATCGGGTTTCCGCTGTCGGTGTACTTCCCGGACACCACGAGGGCGTTGGACATGCCGTGCTTGGCGGTGAGCAGGTTGCCGGGGAGCACCCCCTGGTCGAAGACCCCTTGCAGCGGCTTGAGCGCGGCCGGAGCCTTCACCGGCTTCAACGCGGCACCCGCCGAGCCGCTGACTGCCGAACCACTGGCCGCCGAGCCGGTCGGGTCGTAGACCAGCTGCTGCGGGGTCACCGAGCCCGGGTCCGGCATGGCCAGGCCCTGCGGATGCGCCGGGTCCCCCGCGTACGGGAAGCTCTGGCCGTCGTGCAGGGTCTGCACCGCCTCGGGGTCGTTCCGCTCCCGGAACGCCTCCCAGACCGCGTCCCCCCGGGTGGTCCCGTACTTGGCCTCGGCGGCCTCCTTGACCAGCGCCGACTGCACCTCGCCGCCGCCGCCCGAGCCGAACAGCGCGCCGATCACCGAGGCCAGCGCGACCAGGTCGGTGAGCTGGAACGGCTGGATCGAGCCCGCGTTGGTGATCGGGTTGACCTGCCCGGTCAGGTCGTACTCGCCGGGGAAGGTCCGGCTGTTGTAGGCCTGGGTGATGTACTGGTTGATCCCGTCCACATACGCCTGCGCGTCGGCCAGGGCCTGCTGTCCGCGCGCGCCCTGCGCCGCGACCGATTCGATCTGCTGCTGCAGCTCCGCCTCGGTGTAGGGGGCGGCCTGCCAGAAGCTCTGCTCCAGCTGCCGGTTGGCGGCGGCCCCGCCCGCGAAGCTGCTCAGCTCGCCGCGGCCGACGTGCCGGAACAGGTCCATCACCCACAGCCGGTCCTGCGCCGCCGCGTACCCGGCCCCGAACTCGGTGCCGTACCGGGTGGTCCCGGTGATGTGCGGGACGCCGGTGGCCTTGTCCCGGACGATGGTGACGTCCGGGCGGGGCCGGACGGTGCTCGCCACCTGCCCCGCCGGCACGCCGAAGGAGGCGTCGTCGAAGAAGCTGCCCAGGGTGGCGTCGGTCAGCCCGGTGTACCCGTCCACCAGGGACGAGTACGGCCCGAGCTGGTCGTCGGTGTGGGCCGGGCGGGTGCCGAGCAGCCGGTTGGCGAGGATGTCGGCCAGCGTCGCGTTGCCGTTCTCGCCGGGCGGCAGGATGTCGTCGCACTGTCCCTGGCAGTAGTCGTTCGACTGGTAGCTGCGGGTGGCGCTCGCCCCGGCGCTGGCGCTGGTGGGCAGGGCCAGCGCCGCCACGGTGGCGAGCACCGCTCCCAGCGCGGCGGCGCGCAGGCGGATCCCGAAGGGTCCCATCGGCGTTCCTTCCTGACGGATTGTCTCACTGACGCTACGTCAGTTACCCACCAGTTTGGCAAGGCTCATGACAAGATTCCCGGCCGGGTCAGGCCGCCGGTCCGGTCCAGCTGCAGCCAGCGGGTCGGCTCGACCGTGCGCAGAAAGGGCAGGTCATGGCTGGCGACGACCAGCGCGCCCTGGTACGAGGCCAGCGCGGTGGAGAGCTGCCGCACGCTGGCCAGGTCCAGGTTGTTGGTCGGCTCGTCCAGCAGCAGCAGTTGCGGGGCGGGCTGCGCCAGCATCAGCGCGGCCAGGGCCGCCCTGAACCGCTCGCCCCCGGAGAGGCCGGCCACCGGCTGGTCCGCCCGCGCGCCCCGGAACAGGAAGCGGGCGAGCCGGGCCCTGATCTCGTTGTCGGTGGCGGACGGCGCGAAGCGGGCGACGTTGCCCACCACGCTGAGCCCCTCGTCCAGCAGGTCGAGCCGCTGCGGCAGGTGGCGGACCGGCACGGCTCGCTCCACCTCCCCTGCGAGCGGCGCGAGTTCGCCGACCAGGGTGCGCAGCAGCGTGGTCTTGCCCGAGCCGTTCGCCCCCAGCAGCGCGATCCGCTCCGGGCCGCGCAGGTCCAGGTCGATCGGCGCGGCGTCCGGCGCGTAGCGGGTGCGCAGTCCGCGCAGGGTGAGCACGGTCCGGCCGGGCGGGACCGCGGTGGCGGCCAGGTCGACCCGGATCTCCGGGTCGGCCCGCACCGCCGCCTCGGCCTCGCTCAGCCGCTCGCGGGCCTCGGCCACCTTCTCCTGCTGCTGGATGCGCAGCTTCCCGGAGGAGACCTGGGCCTGCCGCTTGCGCTCGTTCATGACGATCCGCGGCTCGCGCTTGTTCTCGGTCTGCTTCTGCCCGTAGCGCTTGCGTCGGGCCAGCAGGGTGTGAGTCTCCGTCAATTCGCGCTGCTGTCGCCGCATGTCGGCCTCGGCTGCGCGGACCGTGCGTTCGGCCGCCTGCTGCTCGACCGCGAGCGCCTCCTGGTAGGCGCTGAAGTTGCCGCCGTACCAGTGGACTTCGCCGTCGCGCAGATCGGCGACGCGATCGACCCGTTCCAGCAGGTCGCGGTCGTGGCTGACCACGACCAGCACCCCGCGCCAGGACTCGACCACCTCGTACAGGCGGCGGCGCGCGTCCAGGTCCAGGTTGTTGCTGGGCTCGTCGAGCAGCAGCACGTCGGGCCGCCGCAGCAGTTGCCCGGCCAGGCCCAGCAGTACGGCTTCGCCGCCGGACAGCTCGCCGACGGTGCGGTCCAGCCGGACCGCGTCCAGGCCGAGCCGGTCCAGGGCGGCCCTGGCCCGCTCCTCGACGTCCCAGTCGTCGCCGACGGCGGCGAAGTTCTGCTCGGTGGTCTCGCCGCGCTCGATGGCCAGCAGCGCGGCCCGGGTCCCGGCGATGCCCAGCGCCTCGGGGACCGGCAGGGCCGCGTCCAGCACCAGGTTCTGCGGCAGGTAACCGAGGACGCCGGTGACGTTGACGCTGCCGGCGTCCGGGCGCAGCTCGGCGGCCAGCAGCCGCAGCAGGGTGGACTTGCCCGCGCCGTTCGGGCCGACCAGCGCGGTGCGGCCGGGGCCGAGGGTCAGGTTCAGGCCGTCGAACAGGGTGCGGCCGTCCGGCCAGGTGAAGCCGAGGCCCGCGCAGACGAGCGAGGCGGGGACGGCGGGTGAGGCGGGGGTGGATTGCATCATGGGGTGGCTCCCGGGTTGTCGGATTCTCCGGCGGCAACGCGGTGGGAGACACCGACAGCCCGGCAGGGGGCACCCATGGACAGACCCTGCGGAAGAAGCCGCCCGGTGAGAAGAACAGGAGGGCTGCGAACAGGGGGACGACGGTCCAGGGCATGGTTGATCGCCGAGGTCGGGTGGGGCACACGTGCGCAGTGGCTACGGTGTCTCCGAGCTCAGACGAACAACGGCCTTCTCCTGTCGGGCGGCATCAGGTACGCCGCAAGCCTAGGCACCGGCTCGGCGTCCGGCAACGGAATTACTCGGCGACCGGCCGGAACGGACCGGGGCGGGCCGAGCAGGCTTCAGCTTGCGCATATGCCTGACGCATACCCTGCCAGGGGCGTAACGTGCCGCCATGGATCAGCCGCAGCGCAGCTGGGCCGAGGTCCTTGCCGACGAGCAGGAGCGCCTCGACCGCGCTGTCGCTCGGGCTCAGTCCGGGCACGGTACGCCGCAGGCACGGATCAGGATCGACCCCGACACCCGGACCGACGACGGCCTGGTCGCGGTCCGGGCGAGCCTGGCCGGGCGACCGGTGCAGGTCCGCGAGTACGTCACCGTCTACGAGCCCGGCCGTCGGCTGGAAGCGCCCGCGGTGGTGGAGCGGGTCGACGGGGAATGGCTGCACCTGCGTGTCGAGTGGCAGTCACGGGTCCGGCACTGACGAACGGTCGGCCTACTCCGCCCCGCCGCGGGCGTCCCGGGATTCACGGAGCGCCCGGGTTCCCTTGATCAGCCACGGCGTGGCGATCCACAGCAGCCAGCCGTACTTCGTGGCGAAGAAGACCGGGATGGACGCCCCGAACCCGATCATCACGCCGAAGCACTGCTGCCTGGTGTCGGGGACCAGCGTCGGCGAGGCGTCCGGGCCCTGGAGCGACTGCTCGTCCATGTGGAACACCATGGCCAGCATCAGCGTGGCGGCCAGGGTCTGCAGCAGCGCGTAGAAGCTCCAGCGCAGCGCGTTCGCGGTGAGCGAGTCGTGCCCCTCGGTGGTGAGCAGCTTGGTGGCGAACGGGTTGAGGACGATCATCAGCAGCCACAGCATGTTGAGGCTGCGCAGCCGCGAGTCCACCCGCCGGAGCCGGTCGAAGACCCGGTGGTGCTGCTGCCAGGCTGCCGCGATCACCACGAAGCTGATCAGGAAGGCCAGGTAGTGGCCCTGGTTGTGGCGTGCCGAGGCCCAGAGCTCGGCAGCTGTGTCCCCCGAGGGCACCGGGAGTTCCAGTGCCAGCAGGGTCATCGCGATGGCCACGACGGCGTCGGAGAAGGCGATCAGCCGATCGGCCGCGCGTGGGTCTTCCGGTCGGTCGTCCGCCACTGATTCCATCGCCCGTCTTTCGCTCGGTGCCGTGGCGTCAGCAAGCGCTGTCCCCACCTGGTCCGCTCCCCCGGAGGATACAGACCCGGCACGGCCGTGCGATCACCCCGCCGGTTCGGCCGGGCAGGCACGGGCGCGGGGACGCGCCGTACCTGCCCGGCCGGGTGGCGGACCGTCAGCAGACGCTCCCGCCGCCGCTACACGGCCTCCGCCTCGACCTGGGTCGACCGGGTGTCGGCGCTCTGGCCCTCGCTCCGGCCCTCGCCCTGGCCCTCGCTCCGCTCCTGGGCCGGCTCCGGCGCGGGGGCCCAGCGGATCCGGGTCGCGCACAGCGCCACGACCAGCGCGCAGCCGGCCACCGCGGCCATCCCCCAGGCCAGCCCGTCGGCGTTGGCGATGAAGCCGATCACCGGCGGCCCGCCCAGCAGCCCGACCGTCCCCATCGCGGCCACCAGCGCCAGCGCGTCCGACCCCTGCGCCGCCGCGGCCACATAGACGCACGGGGTCACCGCCGCGACGCCCAGGCCCACGCAGGCGAACCCGATCAGCGCCGGGACCACGCCGCCGCTCAGCAGCGCCAGCGCCAGCCCGACCCCGGCCAGCACGCTGCCGGTCCGCACGATCCGCCCGTCCCCCCAGCGGGCCCGCCAACCGTCGGTGAGCAGCCGGGCCAGCACCATCGTCACCGAGACGACCGCGATGCCCATCGGCGCCAGCTCGGCCGAGGCCTTGGCCACGTCCTTGAGGTAGAGCGAGGACCAGTCGTTCATCGCCCCCTCGGTGACCGTGCCGAACGCCATCGCCACGCCCATCCACAGGGTGATCCGGGCCGGCAGGGTGAACCGGGACCGCGGCTTCGGCGCGGCGGCCTCGGCTGCGGCCCCGGTGTCCGCCTCCGCGTCCGCCTCGGCGGGCTTGTCCTGGGTCAGCAGCCCCGGACGGGCGAAGCCGACCGCCGCCAGCAGCAGCCCGGTGGCGACCGCGAAGTGCACCAGTACCGACGAGGTCAGCAGGTTCATTCCGGACGCGAGCAGCGCGGCCACCAGCGACCCGCCGCTGAAGGTGGCGTGCAGGGTGGCCATGGTGTTCCGCTTGAACCGCACCTCCAGCGCCGCGCCCTGCGCGTTCATCGCCACGTTCAGCGCGCCCACCAGCACCCCGTCCGCGCACATCACCGCCAGCGCGGTCGGGTAGTTCGGCAGCTCCGCCATGGCGAGCAGCAGCAGCGCCAGGCAGAGCCCCGACAGCAGCGACAGCCGACGCGAGCCGAGCCGTCGCATCAGCATCGCCACCAGCGGGAACGACCCGGCCGCACCCACGCCGGTGGCCATCAGCAGCAGGCCCACCTGAGCCGCGCTCAGACCCAGGTGCGCCTTGATCGCGGGTATCCGCGACGCCCAGGTGGCGTACTGGAAGCCGAGCGTGCAGAACAGCGCCACCACCGCCAGCCGGCTTCTCCGGAACTCGTCCTGGACAGCGAACATGGGCGTCAGTCTCCTTCGGGGCAGTGCTGCGAGGGTGTGCCGCCCGGCGCGTCGCCGAGCGGTTGGGACGTGCCGAGCGGTTTGGACATGTAGACGGCGCCGGGTCCGTAGTGCAGTGGCGCGGCGACCCCGGGCTGCGGCGCGAAGCCGTGCCGCGACCAGAAGCCGTCGCTGCCCGCCACCGCGACCAGGGAGAGGTGCCGGCGCCGCTGGGTCCGCGCCACCGCTTCGAGGTGGCCCAGCAGCCGTCCGGCCAGCCCGCGCCGCCGCAGCTCCCGGGCCACGACCAGGTCGTGCAGGTGCAGGTTGTCCACGGCGAACGCGGTCTGCTCCGGCTCGCCGAGACCGGGGTAGCGGAACCTCGGATAGGGCAGCGCCAGCAGATAGCCCGCGACGGCCGGGCGCTGGGCCGGTCCGGCCAGCACGAAGCAGGTGCCCGGCGAGGCCTCCGCCCGCGACTCCAGCGCGTCCCGCTGCTCCGACAGCCCCAGCGCCGCGTACGCCTGCGACTCCAGCTCGGCGATGGACTCCCAGTCGTCCGACCCGATCTGACGGATACTCAACCCGGTGCCCGACTCGCTGCCCGACTCAACGCTCAGTTCAGCGCGCACACCGCCGCCTCCCTGCGCACGCAACTGGACCCGAGCGGCGGGAAGCCGTTGAAGCCCCGGGTCAGGTAGCTGGTGGCGTAGGCGCCCGCGGAGAGCACCCAGACCGGGTCGCCCGAGGCCAGCGCCCGGGGCACCGGGACCAGGCCGTGGCCGCGCCCGTACGCGTCGTCGCCGTCGCAGGTGGGTCCGGCGACCACGGCCTGCACCCGGGGCGCGTCCGGGCGGTGGGTGGGGAACACCAACCGGTACTGCAACTCGTCCATCTCGTAGAGGCCGTTGAACTTCCCGCAGCTCAGGTAGAGCCAGTTCTCCCTTTCTCCGCCCGGTTGCTGACGTGTGGTCAGCCGGGCCACATGGGCCCGGATCGCGCCGTGGTCGGCGACCAGGTGGCGGCCCGGCTCCATCACGAAGCGCAGCGGCCGGGCCGACACCCGTCCGAGCCGGGCCGTGCCCTCGCGGATCACCGCCAGGATCCGGTCCAGCGGCGGGTGCAGCGGCCGGCCGTGCCGGTCCAGGTAGCCGAGCGCGGGCAGGCCGCCGCCGAGGTTGACGTGGTCCGGGTGGATGCCGCGCCGGTTCAGCGCGGCGAGCGTGCCGGCCAGGGTGTCGAACGCCTCCTGCCAGGCCCCGGCGGTCATCTGCTGGGAGCCGACGTGCACCGACAGTCCGGCCGGGACCAGACCGGAGGCCCTGGCCGCCGCCAGCACGCCGGGGGCGTCCCGGGACGAGCAGCCGTACTTCCGGCTCAGGCCCCACAGCGCCCCTCGGCCGCTGGTGGCCAGCCGGCAGAACACCCGTGCGCCGGGGGCGTGCTGGGCGATCGCGGCGGTGTCCGCCACGCTGTCGGTGGCGAAGTCGCGCACGCCCAGCAGGTGGGCCGAGGCGATGTTGCGGTCGGACTTGACGGTGTTGCCGTAGTGGACCGAGCCGACCGGGGCCCCGGCCCGCAGCGCCTGGGCGATCTCCTGCGGGGACGCCGCGTCGAACCCGGCGCCCCGCTCGGCGAGCCGGGTCAGCACCCCGTCCACCGGGCAGGCCTTCACCGCGAACCGGACGTCGACCTGCGGCAGTTCGCGCCGCAGGGCGGTGTAGCGCTCCTCGATGCCGTCCAGGTCGTAGAAGATCCGGTCCTCGGCGGCGGCGGACAGTGCGTCAGACAGGTTGCGGGACAAGGCGGGCGGGGTGGGTGGCGTGGCTTCGGGCAGTGCGGCGCGCGGCGGCGCGCTCTCGTGCGTCATGTGCTGCTGCGCTCCAACTGTCGTCGCGGTCCCGGGGTGGTGGCGGTGGCGGCCGTGGTGGCGGCGGTCCCGGCGGTGGCCGCGGCCCGCATCAGCGCGCCCCAGGCGTCGGTCAGCAGCGCGAAGTCCTCGATGTCGCGCTGGGCCTCGGCCAGCAGCCGGGGCCCCGCCGCCGCCAGCTGGTCGGCGAAGGCGGCGTAGCGCCCGCCGAGACTGCGGTAGCAGTGGTCCAAGCGGCGCAGCCGCCACTCGTTCTCGGCCCGGTCCAGTGCGGCGCTCTCCCGCAGGAACCCGGCGATCGCCTCGGGCCGTACCCGGTCCCCGGCGTCGAGCAGCGCCGGGCCCGCCTCCGCCATCCGGGCGTAGACGGCGTTGAAGTAGAGCATCGACAGGAAGAACTTCACCAGCCGCAGCTGGTAGGCCGCGAAGCCGGCGTCGGTACGGCGTTCCGCGGTGTAGTAGTTGACGATGTGCCGGTTGTGCAGCACCCCGGGCAGCACGGCGTCGTGGACCAGGTGGATCAGGAAGTAGTCACTGCCGATGGTCTCGGTCGCCGGGGGCAGCGGCACCAGCTCCTGGACCTGGTGGAAGCTGATGTTGCACATGTCCACCCGCATCGGGTCCACCACGGTCAGCAGCGCGTGGTCGCGCCGGAACGGCTCGGTGCCCGCGCCCCGGAAGGACTCCGCGACCAGCTCCCGCTTCTGCTCCGCCGACCAGTCCACCGGCGCCCACAGGCTGACCAGGTCCTGGTAGACCTCCGGGTCGAGCTGCTGCACCTCGCCGATGTCCACCGACAGCTCGCCGACGAAGGAGGCGGCCACCATCGCCACCGGCCGGTGCGCCAGCGCCGGGTCCAACGCGGTCTCGGTGACCTGTCCGGACGCCTCCCCGGCCGGCCGGCCGAGCGAGGCCAGCTCGTGCCGGACCGGGTAGACCGGTACGCCGTCCAGCAGTTGGTAGCGGCTGTCGGAGTCGCGGCGGTGCACGGATTCGCAGCCCAGCGCCTTGGCGATGAGGAAGGCCCGGTTGGTGCAGGCCCCATAGGAGGCCCGGTCCGGCAGCATCAGGTCGAGCAGCCGGTCCGGCTCGGCGGGCCCGGCCTGCTCGACCACCTCGCGCAGGAACTCCCGCTGCGCCGCCTCGTCGAGGTGGTGCAGCAGCACGTTCGGCACCGGCGGCAGCGCGCGCAGGGCGGCGGCGTGCGCCTCCCTGGTCGGCCGGTCGGCGGAGTCCAGCACCAGCAGGTGCACCTCGACCTCGAAGTTCCGTGCCGCGTAGGCGGCTTCGCCGTGGACGGCGGCGATGGTGGCGGCGCAGGCACGGTCGGTGGGCAGGGTCAGACAGACACGGCGCATGCGCGGTCCCCGTTCGTCCGCACCGGCTCCTGGTCGGCCCAGGAGTCGAGGCCCAGCAGCTTGCGGCCGAGTGCGTTCAGCTCGGCCGGTCCGTACCGCAGCGACTCGTGCTTGTCCATGTCGCCGACCAGGGTGCCGTTCCAGTCCGGGGTGCTGAGGTGGCGCCAGGAGTCGATCCGGGACTGCCGCAGCTCCTGGTGCGACTCCAGCGCGGGCATCATCGACAGGTACTGCACCGCCCGAACCCCGCTCGCCGAGGTGTTGCGGGCCACCCCGTGCGCCAGCATTCCGTTCCAGATCAGCAGGTCACCGGCCCGCAGCCGGGGGCGCACCACCGGCATCAGCTCGCGGTCGACCTGGGGCCGGATCGGGTCGCGGTCCTCCGGCTGCGTCGTCTTCCAGCGGTCGAACTGCCGGAACAGCTCCGGGTCGCACTGGAACCCGCCCTCTTCGGGGCCGGTGTCGTTCAGCGCGATCAGCCCCTGCACCCGCTGCGGCAGCACGCCGAGGGTGCTGTCCACGTCCCAGTGCAGCTCGATGTCGAAGCCGCGCTCGGTGGGCGCGATCAGGGCGCGGTCGCGGTTGCGGACGTTGGGCGGGTTGAGGTTGAGCCGGTCCAGGGTGACCCACAGCTCGGCGCAGTCCCAGACGTCCGCGAAGGCGTCGTAGACCCGCTGGGACTGCCGGCTGTCCCAGATCAGCTGGTGCTGGTAGGCCTCGACGAACCCGTAGACGTGCAGCTCGCGGTCGAGGTCGGTGCGGAACGGGCGGTCCTGGTACCAGGTGTCGGGACGGGCGGGGTCGAGCCCCTGGAAGTCCCAGGCGAAGTCCAGCAGCCGGGCGGCTGCGGCGGCGGGGACGGCCTGCCGGACGACCACGTAGCCGTAGGTCTGCCAGAAGGCGAAGTCCTCCTCGGACAGGACGCGCAGCGGGCGCGACTTGCGCAGGTCCCGCAGCGGGGTCAGGGCCAGGTACTTCTCTCCGTCGGAGCTGAAGTACGGGAGGTCGGAGGAGGCTCGGAACAGGTAGGGATCAGTCGTCGGCATGTGTCGCTCCAAGATTCGAAACTGACTGAGGCCAGGCGGAATCGGCATGGGTGCGAAGCGCCGGGCAGCCCACGACGGGCTGACGCTGCGGCGGGTCATGCAGGGAGGGTCAGGAGTTCTTCAGTACCGTCGCGTCCTTCACTCCGGTAACTCCTGCCACTCCAAATTGGACTAGACCAAGTGGCCATGTCAACAGCTGATTCCAGCCAGACGCCCAGGCCAGTGTCTTGATCCCTCGACCGGCTGCGCTACAGTCCCGGCTCATGACCCAGCCGCCGCCGCACCGACCGGCCTTCCGCGACCCCAACCGCCAGGGCCGGGCCGCCCAGATCCTGATCGGGCTGTACGCCCTGCTGGACGCGGTCCACGCCGCCGTCACCCTGGCCGAGGGCCCCGGGCACGGCATGCTCCTGCTGGCCAATCTGAACCTGCCCGTGCTCATCGCGCTCGGGGCGGGCGTGGTGACGTTCCTGGTGTGGTTCCAGACCTCGCGGTGCAACGCGGAGACGCTGCGCCCCGGCACGTCGGCCTATACGACGGACGCCGCCGTGTGGTCCTGGTTCGCCCCGCCGCTGCTGCTCTGGCGTCCGCGCCGGATCGCGCTGGACGTGGCCCGCGCGTTCCGCGCCGACGGCGCGTCGGACCGGACGGTCCTGCTGGTCAACCTGTGGTGGGCGGCCTGGCTGGCACGTCTGGCCAGCTGGTTCGGCGTCACCGCGGAATCGCGGTACGCGACGGTGCCGGTGGTGCTGACCGAGTCGCTCGACCTGGTCGCCGCGGTGCTCGTGATCCTGGTGGTCCAGCGGCTGACCGACGCTCAGAACGCCCTGCTCCGGCCACCAGTGCCCCCGGTGTCCTCGGCGCCCGCGGCATCGGAGAGCGCCGGGCTGGCCGCGGAGGCGTGACGGCGGAGGCGTGACCGCGGACGCTACCCCGGCTCGTGCCCGGCCCCGGCGTCCGCCCCGCTGTCCGCCTCCGCGTCCGCCCCGCGACCCAGGCGGCTGAACAGCAGCGGCAGTGCCAGTACCCCGACCAGGGTCGGCCCCGCCATGTAGCGGTAGAGCGGCGACGGGCTGCCCACCACCACCGTCAGCTGGAACGCGGCCGTCGCCACCGCCAGCGCCAGCACGTCGGTCCGCCGCAAGCGCCAGGCCAGCCGCAGTACCAGCAGGTAGGCGACATAGCACCAGACCGCCCCGCCCCAGAGCAGCCAGCGCAGCTGCGGCACGGTGAGCAGGCTGTACCAGAACCGCGCCGCGCCGTGCAGCGGTGCGAACAGCGAGTGGGGCCGCATCACCGGGTAGTACTTGCTGGTGTACATGGCCGGCTGGCTCCGCGCGTAGCCGTAGAGGTCGGGCGACCAGCCGGTGCCGGGGACCGAGATCGGGTCGGCGCCGGGAAAGACCGCCCAGGCCGGGTGCGCCCGGCACAGCGTGGCGTCCAGGACCACGTCCGGGCTGCGCTTGACGGTGCGCAGGAACAGCCGCACCAGCGGGCGGTTGAGCCGGTTCGCGGCGGACTGGCTGAATCCGCCGCTGGTCAGGTAGTCGGTGTCGTAGCAGTCGGCCCCGGTGCTGGACCAGTGCTTCAGCGGGGCGACCTTGGCCATCAGTGCGGTGTCGGCCGGGGTGAAGGTGCCCGGGGCCTTGCTGTAGACGTAGGCGATGTCGGCGTAGAAGAAGGTGTTGCCGGCGTAGTTGGCCGGCTTGACCACGCCGAGGGCCGGGTAGAGCCCGAGGTCGAGGCCGAAGAACAGCACCACCGGCACCAGCACCGCGACCAGGATCCTGCGCCAGGCCCGCCGCAGCGGGAACAGCAGCACCGCACCGGCGATCAGCGCGGTGAGGAAGCCGTTGTTCCGGGCCAGGCAGGTGAGCAGCAGCGCCAGCGACAGCAGCAGCCAGTCCCGGCGCTGCCCGGTCAGCCGGGTGTGCCGGGGGCCGCGCAGCGCGTCGGCGGTCAGGTGGACCAGGGCGGCGAAGCAGAGCGACGCGCCGAGGACGAACGGCACGTCCTTCCAGACCCAGACCGTGAACGCGCCCGTGGTCGGCAGCACCGCGAACAGCAGCGCCCCGGCCACGATCCAGCGCGGGCCCACGGCGAACTTGCGCAGCCCGGCCGCGAGGTAGCCGACGATCGCGCCCGCCACCAGCACCTGGGCGAACGTCAGCAGCGCGTAGTCGCCGGTGACGGTCAGGCTGAGCCACACCGCCGAGTCGTAGGCGATGGAGTGGTCGTCGACCCAGGGGTGCCCGCTGGTGGTCTCGAAGGTGTAGGCGATGGTGTCGTAGCTCATCAGCCCCGGGTAGAAGGCCGCCCACCAGACCAGCAGCACCGCCTGGGTGAGCAGGGCCACCCCGAGCGGGAACCGCAGCCGGGGCGGGATCCGCCCGGTGACCCGGCGCAGCGCCGCACCGGCCCGGCCGCGCAGCGAGCCGTCCCGGACCGCCCCGGGGGCCGCCGCCGCGGCCTGCGGTTCCGGCTCGGGTCCCGAGGCGGGGTGGGAGACGCTGGTGGACACCGGGCTCATCGGGCCTCCCCCTCGGCCTCGCCGACGCACAGGGCCGGCTTCGCCGGGGCGAGCCTGGCCTCAGCCACCGCGGAGGAGCCGGGCCAGGCCGCCCCGGCCGGGTGCTCCCCCGGGCCCGGCCGCCGCAGCAGGTCCAGCAGCGGCAGGGTCATCAGCCCGATCAGCATCGCCGGCAGCATGTAGCGGGCCAGCGCCGCGGTGATGGCGATGATGACCGACATCTGCATGCCGAAGACGATCGCGACCATGCCGACCATCGGCCGGGCCACTTGCCGTCGGCGCAGCGCCACCCAGGCGACGGTGGCGTACGAGGCGTAGCACCAGAACGCGCCGCGCCACACCAGCCACTGCAGCTGCGAGGTGGTGCTGATCTGGTAGAGCCACCGCCCGAGCGAGTGCAGCCGCTGCACCGGCGGCCGGGACTGCAGCACCGGCCGGTAGCGGCTGTCGGCCATCCGGCCGTGCGCGGACGCCTGGCCGAACAGGTTGCGGGGGATGTCGGGCGAGGCGATGAGCGTGTTGCCCTCCAGCTTCGCGGGTCCCGGCCAGATGCCCCAGGCGATCTGCGACCGGCACAGCCGGGCCTGCGCCACGGTCTGCGGGGTGCGGTCGAGTACCCGCCACCAGACCTGCACCAGTTGGCTGTTGAGCCTGGCGGCGGCCTTGCGGTCGAGCGCGTTCATGGTCCAGTCGACGTCCCAGCAGTTGGCGGCCCGGCCGCCCCAGACCGACAGCGGGGCGACCTGTGCCATCACCGCCTTGTCGGCGGCGGTGAAGCTGCCGGGCGAGGTCCCGTAGGCGACCGCGATGTCGGCGTAGTTGAGGGCGTAGTAGGAGGTGACGTCGGGGCGGGCGATGCCGACGCCCGGGTAGACCGCGTAGTTGAGCACCAGGTAGAGCGCGGCGGTGAGGGCGGCCAGTCCGGTGATCCACAGCCGCATCCCGCGCAGCGCCACCAGCAGCAGCGGCAGCGCCGCGACCACCACCGTGACGCTGCTGGTGCGGAACAGCGCGATGCCGGTGAACCCGGCCTGCAGCAGCGCCAGTTGTACGTAGAACCAGCGGTCGCGCAGGGACTGCTGGCCGCGCATCCGCCGGGCGACCAGCCGGGTGGTCGCGGCGAACGCCAGCAGCATGGAGATGCCGAACGCGGCGTCCTTCCAGACGAACTCGGTGAAACTGCCGGTGGACGGCAGCGCCGCGACCGCCAGCGCCGCGGCGCCGCTCCACCGGCCGCGGACGCCGAGGTCGCGCAGCGCCACGCAGGTGTAGGCCAGCACCCCGGACACCGCGACGGTCTGAAGCAGCGTCAGCGGCCATACGTCGCCGGTGGTCTGGAGCGACAGCCAGAGCAGGCTGTCGTAGAGGATGGAGTGGTCCGAGGTCCAGTTGTCGGTGCTGACCTGCCAGACGTAGGTGATCGAGTCGTAGCTCATCAGCCCCGGGAAGAAGGCCAGCCACCAGAGCAGGTACACCGTCTGGCAGGCGGCGTACACCGCGAGCGGGAGCCGGAGCCGCTCCGGGACCCGCAGCCACTGCCGCCGCAGGGCGGCGCCGACCCCCGGCCGTCCGGTCACGGCTGCTCCCGCCGGCCCAGTTCCAGCATCCGGTCGACCACCCGCTCGGAGGCGCGGCCGTCGTCCAGGTCGCAGAAGCTCTCCCGGAAGGCGGTGTAGGCGGGGGCCCAGCGGCCGGCCGCGGCGGGGAGGTCCCGCAGCGCGTCGACCAGCTGCTCGGAGGTGCCCAGCAGCGGGCCGGGCGCCTGCTTCTCGAAGTCGAAGTAGAAGCCCCGGAGTTGGTCCCGGTAGTGCTCCAGGTCGTAGGTGAAGAAGAGGATCGGACGGCCGGTGACCGCGAAGTCGAACATCACCGAGGAGTAGTCGGTGACCAGCACGTCGGCGACCAGGAACAGGTCCTGGATGTCCGGGTAGCTGCCGACGTCCCAGACGAAGCCGTCGCCCGCGCCGGGCACCGGGTCCACCACGTGCGCGTGCGGCCGGATCAGCAGCACGTGGTCCCGGCCCAGCGCCGCGCGGGCCTGCTCCAGGTCGATCCGCAGGTCGAGCTGGTGGCCGCCCTGGTGCCGGACCCGGTCCTCGCGCCAGGTCGGCGCGTACAGCACCACCTTCTTGTCCTCGGGCAGGCCCAGGGTGCGGCGCACCCGGTCGGCCTGCTTCTCCCGGTCGGGGGCGAGCAGGATGTCGTTGCGCGGGTAGCCGCTCTCCAGGATCTCGCCCTGGAAGCGGAAGGCCCGCCGCATGATCGGGGTGCTGAACCGGTTCGGGGAGAGCAGCAGGCTCCACTGCCCGGCCTCGCGCTCCAGGTCCTTGAGGTAGCCGGTGTCGCTGAACCAGGGGTTGTCGAAGTCGAAGCCGATCCGCTTCAGCGGGGTGCCGTGCCAGGTCTGCACGATCACCTGGCCCTCCCGCCGCTCGATCCAGGGCGGCAGATGGGTGTTGCCGACGATGTAGCGGGACCGGGCCAGCGCCTCGTACCAGGCGGCGCTGTGGGCGACCACCTCGGTCACCCCGGCGGGGGCCCGCATCCGGTCGTCGCGGACCACCCACAGGTGGTCCAGCTGCGCGCTGCGGCGGACGAACTCCTGGTGCACCGCCCGGGGCGAGTCCGAGTAGGACTTGCCCTCGAACACGTCGTAGAGCACCGCGTCGCGCAGCGGGCGGCGGCGGGCCGCGGGGTAGTGCTGCTGCTCCAGGATCCGCTGGTGGTAGCTGCCGCGCTCGGTCGGCGGGAGGTCCCTGGCCGCCTCCAGCAGCAGCCGGTCGTGCCAGCGGCGTTGCAGCGCCACCTCCTTGCCGCGGGCGGTCACCCGCAGCGGCAGCCGGGCGTGGGCCCGGGGCGAGACGTGGGCCTGGGTCTCCACGAAGCCCTCGGGCGCGTCGGCCGCCTCGGTGCGGACGTACAGCCCCCAGGCCCCGCCGTTGAGCGGCAGTTCGCCCGCGTAGCCGTCCACCGGCACGGCCGGGAGCACCGAGCTGAACCGGCCGTCCACCGCCTCGGCCGGGTGCAGGTGGGTCTTGGCGTGGTAGGAGTGCCGCAGCACCCAGGAGAAGGAGTGCCGCCCCGGCCTCGGGAAGGTGCCCTCCAGCAGGAAGCCGCCGCCGTCGGGGGCCGCCGCGACCGACTCGACCAGGGGTTGCAGCGGCTGGTCGGACAGCTGCAGCCAGCCGCGCGGGGAGGCCTTGACGCTCAGCACCCGGGGTCCCTCGCCCGGAACCGTCGCCAGCGGGAACTGGACCGCGGAGCTGCACGTGCGGTCGTCCAGCACCACGCCGACGGTCTTGCCGTCCGGCAGCAGCAGGGCACTGCCCCAGCGGTCGCAGTGGCGCTGCCGCGAGCCGGGCCGCAGCCTCGCCTGCTCCACCCGGACCGCGGTGAGCCGCGCCGGGTCGAGCAGCACGGTGAACGGCACGGTGCCGTCCGCCTGCTGACCGTCCCTCTGCTGTTCCGGCGTCAGCTGGCCCAGGGTGACCGGGAGTTCCAGTCGGGCGGTGGAACCGGCCTCGTCGTGGTTCAGCCGCAGCAGCAGACCGCCCTGGCCCTGCTCCCCGGTGTCGTCGTGCCGGGCGGCGGCGAGCCGGGCGGCGCTGACGTTGCCGTGCAGCCGGATCAGGCCCAGGCCGTCCGCGCCGGTCTCGGCGTCCGCGCCGAACATCCGGGCCTTCACGGTCTCGACGCTGAGGTAGAGGTGCTGGTCCCGGATCTGCGGCACCAGCCTGACGTCGTCGGTCGCCCAGAGCGGGGAGGGGTACTGCCCGGAACCGAGCGGTCCGGCCTTGAGCCGGCTGCGCCGGGGGCGGCCCCGGCCGAAGACGGCCACGGTCACCTTCCAGACGCCGTCCCGCCACTGGCCCCGGTGCTTCAGCGTGTCAGCGTCCAGGGCCGCGGTGAAACCGGCCAGGTCGCAGTGCCGCAGCGGCTGGTCCCTGGCGTCGGCGGTGACCTCGGGCGAGGGGACGGTCCGGGCCGGGACCACCCGGGTGCGGCGGCTGCCCTGCTCGCGCAGCAGCAGGGCCTTGACCGCGTCGCCGCGCCGCATCGCCCCCAGGTGCTTGGGGTAGGCGAAGCCTTCGAGCCGCAGCACCCCGTCCTGCCAATCGGCGCGCTTGAGGCCCGAGCGGACCACCAGCTCGTGGTCCAGCCGCAGGATCGTGGCGGGCACCGGCCCGCGGCCCTCGGCCCGGAGGGTCTCGGCCCGCAGGAAGGGGTAGTCCGCGTGGTAGCGGACCGTGCCGCGCAGCGGGATGGCCGACGGGTGGGTGCGCTCGAAGGCCAGCAGGTCGAGCAGTTCCGGGAGCCGGCGCTGGACGGTCAGCCAGTACTTCAGCCGCAGCGGCTCGGGCAGCGAGGCCGGCACCTTCGGCCCGATCTCCGTGACCAGGCCGCCGACGTGGTCGAGGAAGGCCGTCCGGTAGGCGTCGCCGCCGTCCGGCAGGACCTTGAAGAAGATCGGGATCTCCTCGGACAGCGCGTTCAGGTCGTAGCGGCGGCGGAAGCCCGCATACTCGGGCCCGTCCTGCTCCCCGAGGAAGCGGCGGACCATGCCGATCGAGGTGACCCGGTCGACCAGGCCCTTGGGGTCGGTGCGGTTCTGGGTGATCGACCGCTCGCCCGCGTCGCGCTCGCGCCAGTGGTAGATCGGCTCGCTGAGCACGTCGACGCTCGTGGCGAGGAAGTGCAGCGGGATGCTCACCGGCGCGTCCTCGTAGAGGATGCCGGGGTACTCCATGGCGTGGGCGTCCCAGAACTCCCGGCGGTAGACCTTGTTCCAGGCGGTGCGGTCGGTGATCAGCGGGTGGTGCCGGGAGACGTGGGTCCGCAGTCTGGTGGTCTTGAACGGCTTGGCGTGCACCGGCGACTGGGCGTATCCGACCGAGCGGAAGCGCTGCACATTCCCCGAGACGAAATCGGACCCGGTGGCGTCGAGGGTCCCCACCATCAGTTCGTAGGCGGTCGTCGGCAGCGTGTCGTCACTGTCCATGAACGCGAGGAATTCCGCGTCCGGGTCGACGTTCCGGACCCCGACATTGCGCGCCGGGCCCAGGCCCTGGTTTTCCTGCCGGATCAGCCGGAATCGGCGGTCGGCCTCCGCGAACCGCTCGGCGATGGCCGCGCTCCCGTCCGTGGAGCCGTCGTCGACCATCACCACCTCCAGCTCGGTGAGGGTCTGTTCGGCGATGGACGTCAGGCACTCGTGCAGGTAGGGCTGCACGTTGTAGATCGGGACGACGACGGAGAGACGCGGGGCCATGAGTGGTGGTGAGCCTTTCTCGGGCAGACTGGCAGCGCATTCGCCTACACGTGACCTGGAATGTAGGAGCGCCATTGCCGCATCGTTCTTCGACCAGCAGTCACATAGGTGAAAAATAGCACCGCGTGGTCGAATCAGAGCGCAACGCCGCCCGCAGAACAAAGGACTGGGCCGAATGCGTGAACGGCCCGCGGACCGGTAAGACGGGTAAGCGAACGGTGTGACTGCCCCAGCCGTTACCCCGGTGTTAACCCGCGGCGGGGACGGTGGGACGGTGCCCGCACCGAACCGATTCCCGCTCCGCCGCCCGGTCGTTCCCCCGCGGCTGCGGATGCCGCTGGGGATCGCGGCCCTGGCCCAGGCCGGCTACCTGCTGTGGTGGGCGGCCTTCTACCCCGGGCTGTTCAGCTACGACAGCTTCACCTACAGCTACGAGGTGACGACCGGTCACTGGATCGCCGACCACTCGATCGCCTACGACGGCGCGCTGTGGCTCTCCCTGGTCGGCACCGGCGACTACGCCGCGCTGACCCTGGCCCAGACCGTGGCCATGGCCGCGGTGATCGGCTACCTGGCGGCCGGACTGCGCAAACTCGGCGTCAGGACCCGGTGGATCGCCGGCTCGGTGCTGCTCACCGTGGCGCTGCCCTCGACCGGTGCGTTCGTCGTCTACGCGTGGAAGGACGTGCCGTTCGCCATCGGCACGGTGCTGGCCTTCGCCGCCGTGCTGCACCTGGTGGCGGACACCCTGCGGCAACCGCGGCGGCACGGCGGCAGCGGCGGCGGTGCCGGTACCCGTAGCTGGCCGCTGCTCGGCCTCGGACTGCTGGTGGTCTGCCTGGCCCGCAACAACGGCTTCCTGGAGGTGGTCCTGATCGGCCTGGCGCTGCTGGCCGCACTGCCCCGGATGTGGAAGCGGACCACCGTCGTCGTACTGGCCCCGGTGCTGTGCTTCTTCGCGCTCTCCGACGGGCTCTACCCGGCACTGGGCGTGACCAAGCCGCTGAACAACGCCGCCTACAGCTTCCTGTACGGCGACATCGCCTACGCCTACAGCCGGCACCCGGGCACCTTCACCGCCGCCGACACCGCGCTGATGGCCGAGGTCGCCCCGCTGAAGCACTGGTCTGCCACCGGCGCCGACTGCTACCTGATCGACCCGGTGGTGCGCGGCAGCTTCGACCTCCCCCTGGCGGTCCGGCTCAACAGCCGGCTGACCGGCCTGTTCGGTGAAGTCACCGCCCGTACCCCGCTCGACGTGGCCCAGGCGACGCTGTGCCGGTCGCACGCCGCCTGGTCGGTCACCTCCGGCGCGGACCCGGTCGGCGTGGCCGGCACCACCGTCGACAAGGGCCTGATCGGCTTTGTCGCGACACACCCGGAGATCACCGGCAACCGGTACTACCCGGAGATGAGCATCCGGCCGCTGCTGCGCGCGCTGCACGGCCCCGCCAACGCCTGGGCCGAGGGGCTGCGCAGGTCGGGGCTGGTCTGGCTGGTGTGGGGCGGCGCGCTGTGGGCCTATCTGACCTACGCCGCGGTGCTGGCGCTGTTCGCCCGGCGGCGCCCCGGCGGACGGCGGCGCGAGGTGCTGGCCCTGGCCGCGGTCACCCTGGGCAGCCAGCTCAACGTCATCGCGGCGACCCCCTCCCCGCTGTACCGCTACCTGGCCGCGCCCACCCTGATCGGCGTGCTGGCACTGCCGCTGCTGTCCGCCCGGCTGCCGCGCCCCGAGCCGATCCCGGTCCCGGAGCAGGGGCAGGAGCCGGGGCAGCGAGAATCATCAGTCCTAACTGATGAGGTGAAACTGGACAGTCCAGCCTGAAGGTTTTACCGTGGGCTCATGGACGAGAACGTTGAGGGTATCTCGGAGTCGGCGGTCCGTGCGGCGAGCGACGTGCGGGTGGTGTTCAGCCGGCTGCGGCGGCGGCTGCGGGACACCTACGACACCGAGGGGCTGACCCCCACCCAGACCTCCGCGCTCAGCCGGCTCAGCAAGGAGGGCCCCCGGTCCGCCAGCGACCTGGCCGCCGCCGAGCGGGTCCGTCCGCAGTCCATGGCCGCCACCCTCGCGGCGCTGGAGGAGCGCGCCCTGATCCAGCGCCGCCCCGACCCCGACGACGGCCGCCGGCAGCTGGTCTCGGTGAGCGGGACCGGCCAGGCCTTCCTTGAGGACAAGCGGCGGGCCAGCGAGGAGTGGCTGGCCCGCAGCCTGCAGGAGCGCTGCACCGAGGCCGAGCGGCAGACCCTGATCGAGGCGCTGGCCCTGCTGGAGAGGCTCGCCCAGCCGTGAACGCCAGGCTCTCCCGGCTCGCCCGCTCGATACGCCCGCGCACCGGCGGCGGCTCCGGCACCGGCGGCGACCCGGGGAACGCCTTCGACCGCAGGCTGCTCGCCCCGATGGTCCTGGGCGCGGTGCTGAACCCGGTCAACTCCTCGATCATCGCGGTGTCGCTGGTGCCGATCGGCGCCGCGTTCGGAGCCCCGCCGTCGCAGACCGCCTGGCTGGTCTCCGCGCTCTACCTGGCCACCGCGATCGGCCAGCCGGTGGTCGGCCGGCTGATCGACCTCTACGGGCCGAGGCAGCTCTTCCTGGCCGGGACGGCACTGGCCGGAACCGCCGGGATCGTCGGCGCGCTGGCCCCGTCCCTGGCCGTGCTGGTCGTCGCCCGGGTGCTGCTGGGCTTCGGCACCTGCGCCGGCTACCCGGCCGCGATGTACCTCATCCGCAGCGAGGCCAAGCGCACCGGCCACGACAGCCCGGCCGGGGTGCTGACCCTGCTCGCCGTCTCCACCCAGACCATCGCCGTGATCGGCCCCACCCTGGGCGGACTGCTGATCGGACTCGGCGGCTGGCGGACCACCCTGGCCGTCAACCTCCCGCTGGCGGCGACCGGTCTGGTGCTCGGGCTGACCCGGCTGCCGAAGACCCCGCTGCCGCCGCGCGCCGAGCGCGGCCGGGTCAGCACCCGGCTGGACCCGGCCGGCATGGCCCTGTTCGCGGCGATGCTGGTCTGCCTGCTGCTGTTCCTGATGAACCCGCGGACCTCGGACGGGTACCTGCTGCTGCTCACCGCCGCCGCGGCGGCCGGCTTCACAGTCAGGGAACGGCGGGCCGCGGAGCCCTTCATCGACCTGCGGGTGCTGGGCGGCAACCTGCCGCTGCTGGCCACCTACGGCCGGGCGCTGCTCTCCTACGTCGTCTCCTACGCCTTCCTCTACGGCTATACCCAGTGGCTGGAGCAGGGGCGCGGACTGACCGCCACCCAGGCCGGGCTGGCCCAGCTGCCGCTGTTCGGCACCGCGATCGCGGTGTCCGCGCTGACCGGACGCCGCACCGAGATCCGCGGCAAGCTCCTGGTCGGCGCCGCCGCCCAGGTCGCCGCCTGCCTGCTGCTGCTGACGCTCGGCGCGGGCAGCCCGGTCTGGCAGCTGGTCGCGGTCGCCCTGGTGGTCGGCATCCCGCAGGGCCTGAACAGCCTCGCCCTGCAGAACTCGGTCTACCACCAGGCCGATCCGGAGCGGATGGGCTCCTCGGCCGGACTGCTGCGCACCTTCGGCTACCTCGGCGCGATCGTCGCCTCCGCGGCCGACGGGGTCTTCTTCGCCCGGCGCGCCGACACCGCCGGGCTGCACCACCTGGCCTGGTTCCTGGTCGCCCTGGCCGTGGTCTTCCTGGCGGTGACGCTGGCGGACCGCTCGCTGTCGGTGCGGGGGTCTAGCGTGGCCCCATGACCACACTCAAGAACCGGCCGAACACCGCACTCCTCGTCATCGACGTGCAGAACGGCGTCGTCGCGAGCGCCCACCAGCGCGACACGGTCGTCGCCAACATCGCCGCCCTGGTCGACCGGGCCCGCGGCGAGCAGGTCCCGGTCGTCTGGGTCCAGCACTCCGACGAGGGCCTGGCGGCGGGCAGCGACGACTGGCGGATCGTCCCCGAACTGGTCCCGGACGACGCCGAGCCGCTGGTCCCGAAGAACTACGGCGACGCCTTCGAGGGCACCGACCTGGAGCGGGTGCTGTCCGGCCTGGAGGTCGGGCGGCTGGTCGTGGCCGGGGCGCAGACCGACGCCTGCATCCGCTCGACCCTGCACGGCGCGTTCACCCGGGGCTACGACACCACCCTGGTCAGCGACGCCCACACGACCGAGGACCAGACCCAGTGGGGCGCCCCCTCACCCGACCTGGTGATCGCGCACACCAACCTGTACTGGACCTACCAGTCCGCGCCGGGCCGCACCGCGGGAACGGTGGAGACCAAGGACGTCGACTTCGGCGCCGCCGCCAGCGCCGGCTGACCCCGCCGGCACCGCTGACCCCGCCGGCTACGGCGGTCCCGGCCCCAGCAGCCAGATCGCGCCGTACACCGCGGAGGCGAGCGCGAGCAGGGCCAGGACCGCCGTGGTGCGCGCGGGCCGCAGCCCGGCCAGGTACAGCGCCAGCGGCAGCAGCAGCGGGAAGGCCGGGAGCAGCAGCCGCGGCTTGGAGTTGAAGTACGCCTGCGCGCCCAGCGCCAGTGCCGTCAGCACGCCGGTGTAGACCAGCAGCGCCAGCGGCAGCCGTCGGCGCAGGCAGCACCAGTAGGCCCAGAGCACCAGGCCGACGAAGACCAGCACCCCGGCCCCGGTCAGCAGGCCGGAGCCGCTGAGCTGCCGCCAGATGTAGCGGCCGTACGCCCAGCCGCCGTCGAAGCCGTTGCCCCAGGCGCCCTGCACCCGCAGGTAGGCCACCGGTCCCCCGGTCCACAGCACGTAGCCCAGCCAGCCGGCCGGGGCCAGCAGCGCGCCCGCCAGGATCCGCGGCCACCCGCCCCGCCGCTCCCACAGCGCCGCCGCCGCGCAGACCCAGACCGCGGCGATCAGCGCCACCGCCGAGACCCGGGTCAGCCCGGCCAGCGCGGTCAGCAGCCCGGCCCGCAGCCAGTGGCCGCGCAGCAGGCCGTGCAGCGCCCACGCCGCCAGCGCGGTGAACAGCGCCTCGGAGTAGGCCATCGACAGCAGGATCCCGATCGGCAGCGCCGCCCAGAGCACGACCAGCACGGCCGCCGCCCGGCGGCCCGAGGAGCGCTCGGCCACGGTGTGGATCCCCCACGCCGCGGTCAGCGCGGCGACCGCGCTGACCGCGAGCCCGGCGTCGGCCGGGGCCAGGCCGGTGAGCGCGCCGATCCCCCGCTCCAGCCAGGGCAGCAGCGGGAAGAACGCCAGGTGCGAGCGGGCCCCGGCGCCGCGCGTGGTCGCGGTCGCGACGTATCCGGGCCAGTGGTAGCCGTGCCGGGCGATGTCGCTGTACCAGAGCGAGTCCCAGCGCGCGGAGAGCAGTTGGTGCGGGCTCCGCCGCTCGGCCGCGCACCACGCCGCCAGCACCAGCAGACCGGCCGCCCGTACCGCGGTGAACCACCCCAGCGCGGGCAGCGCCCGCCGCAACGACGAGCCGCCCGGCGCCGCGACGAGCCGGGCAGCCGGGCGGGCCGCGGCTTCGGGAGCCCGCGGCGGTCGGGTCGGGCGCTGGATCACGCGGGCCAACCTATCGTGCGGCTGTGCGATGTCATGCCCCCGTGGCGCTGACCAGCCCTGACTCATAGCCGAAGACCACCAGCTGGGCCCGGTCGCGGGCGGCCAGCTTGGTCATGGCGTGGGACACATGGGTCTTGGCGGTGGCCGGACTGATGAACAGCCCGGCGGCGATCTCGTCATTGCTCAGTCCGCCCGCGACCAGCACCACCACCTCCCGTTCGCGCTCGGTCAGCAGCCCGATCCTGGCGACCTGCCCGGGGTCGTGCGCGGGGCGGCGGGTGAACTCGGAGATCAGCCGACGGGTGATCCTCGGCGCGATCAGCGCCTCCCCGCGCGCCACCACCCGGACCGCGTTGCGCAGCTCGCTCGGCTCCAGGTCCTTGAGCAGGAAGCCGCTGGCCCCGGCCCGGAGCGCGCCGTGCACGTACTCGTCCAGCTCGAAGGTCGTCACCACGATGATTTTGGTGCCGGCCGCCGCCGGGTCGGCGCAGATCCGGGCGGTGGCCTGGATGCCGTCCAGCCGGGGCATCCGGACGTCCATCAGCACCACGTCCGGGTGCAGCCGGTGGACCAGCTCCACCGCCTCCAGGCCGTCGGCGGCCTCGCCGACCACCTCGACGTCCTGGTCCCGGGCCAGCAGGGCGTGGAATCCGGCCCGGACCAGGGCCTGGTCGTCGGCGAGCAGCACGCTGATGGTCATGGGGTCTCCAGGGGAAGCCGGACGGTGACGCGGAAGCCGCCCGAGGGCAGCGGACCCGCCTGGGCCGAACCGCCCAGTGCCTCGGCCCGCTCCCGGATCCCGACCAGTCCGAAGCCGGGACGGGCGACGTCGCCGGGACCGGGGGCGGCGGCGCCGACCGGGCTGTCGTTGGCGACCTCGACCACCAGCGCCCCGTCGGCCGTGTCCTCCCGGCGCAGGGCGACCGTCGCCCGGCTCGCCGAGGCGTGCCGCAGCACGTTGGTGAGCGACTCCTGGACGATCCGGTAGACCGTCAGCTGGACCACGGCGGGCAGTTCGCGCAGCTCCCGGTCCGGGCCGGGGTCGAGCAGCAGCTCGACCTCCAGGCCGCTGCGGCGGCTCTGCTCGACCAGTTCCGCCAACTGGTCGAGACCCGGCTGCGGCCTCCGGTCGGCACCGCCGCCGGCGCTGTCGCCCCCGGTGCCGCGGAGCAGGTCCAGGGCCGCGCGCAGCTCCGGCATGGCCTGCCTGGCCGCGCCGCGCACGGTCAGCATCGCCGCCCTGGCCTGCCCCGGGCTGTCGTCCAGGACGTCGAGGGCGAGGCCGCTCTGCACCAGCACCACGGAGATGGTGTGGGCCAGGACGTCGTGCAGTTCCCTGGCGATCCGCAGCCGCTCCTCGGCGAGCCTGCGGCCGGTCCGCTCCTCGGCGGCGGCGGCGGTCTGCCGCAGCCGCTCCTCGTGCTCGGTCCGGCGGCGCCGGGCCGAGGCCCCGAGCGCCGCGCTCGCCGCCATCCCGAGCGGAGGCATCGTCAGGCTGAGCGAGTACCAAGGCAGTTGCTGCGGCGGCAGGGCCGGGACCAGCCAGCCGCAGAAGGCCAGCAGCGCCGCGCTGACCGCCCCGGCGCGGTCCGGGCCGTAGGCGGCGAGCGCGTAGCAGGCGACGAACAGCAGCACCCCGGGCGCGAAGCCCGGGTAACCGGCGGCGTGGTAGCCGGCGCAGCCGAGCAGGCAGCCGAGGGCGGCGGCCAGTGGACGGCTGCGGCGCCACAGCAGCGCCGCGGCGGCGGCCAGGGTCAGCGGATACGCCCAGCCCTGCGGCGGGACCGGCCCGGCGGCGAAGTGGATCTCGGTCCACACCCCGAGGCAGGCGAACGCGCCGGCGCCGGCGGCCAGCAGGACGTCGCCGCGCCGGTCGCCGCCGGACGGGGGCTCCGCCCCGGTGCGGCGGCCCGCCGCCGTGGCCGTGTGTTCCACAGCGGCAGCGTATGCGGCGCCGGAGCGGTCGGGTGCGGTGGTCACCCCATGTCGCCGGAGCCGGCCACCGAAACCGCCCCGGTGGCGGACACCGGCAGGACGGGCCGCCGGCCCCACCGGGGCCGGTGGTAGGCGACCGCGGCCAGGCCGCCGAGCAGCAGCGTCCAGCCGGCCAGGACCGCGACGTCGGCCCAGCCCGGCGCGTGCCCGGCGGCGACGGCCCAGCCCAGGTCGGCCAGCCGGTAGGTGGGCAGCAGGTCGGCGACGTGCAGGAAGGACGCGGGCAGTTTCGCGGGCGGCACCCACAGCCCGCCCATCGCGGACATCGCCATGTAGAGGGCGTAGCTCAGCGGGAACGCGGTCTCGGGGCCGACCGCGTAGCCGATCGCGGTGCCCAGCAGCGCGAACGGCAGGCTGCCCAGCCACAGTGCGGGGACCAGGGCCGCCCACTGCCAGGCGTCCAGCCGGACGTCCTTGGCCAGCACCGCGGTGAGGCAGACCAGCAGGATCGCGGGCAGCGCCACCAGCATGCCCGCGGCCAGCTTGGAGGCCATGACCTGACGGGCGTTCAGCGGAAGCGCCCGGAGCTGGTCGACCCAGCCGGTGGCGCGCTCCTGGGAGATCCGGGGGCCGGTCGCCGAGAGCACTCCCCAGATGGCTCCGTAGGCGGCCATCGCGACCATGATCTCCACCGTTCCCCCGAGCTGTCCCGGTTCCTTCGGGGCGCCGCCGAAGAGCGTGGAGAACAGCAGGTAGAAGCCGATCGGGGCGAGCACCCCGAGGGCGAGGTAGCGCGGGTCGCGCAGCATCCGGACGCATTCGAGACGCAGGTAGTAGCCGGTGCCGTTCATCGGGCTGCCTCCAGGGCGGGTGCGGCGGCGGCTGCGGCGGCGGCCGGCGCGGTGAGCTGCAGGAAGGACTCGTCCAGGCTGGGCGGGACGACGCTGAGGTCCCGCCAGGCCAGCGGCCCGGCGGCGAGGGCCCGCACGGTGGCGTCGGGGTCGGCGGTGCCCAGGGTCACCAGGTCGCCCCGGATGTCGACGCTCCCGGCGCCGAGCCAGCCGCGCGGCGGGCGGGCCGGTGGGTCGGACAGCCGGAAGCGGACCGTGGCCCGTCCGGCCAGGGCGCGGATCTGCGTCGCGGTGCCGTCCGCCACGACCGTCCCCCGTGCCATCACCACCACCCGGTCGGCGTTCTCCTCGACCTCGTCCAGGTAGTGGGTGGCGAAGACGATGGTGCGGCCGGTGGCGGCGTAGCCGCGCATCGCGGTCCAGAACTCGCGGCGGCCCTGGACGTCCAGGGCCCGGGTCGGCTCGTCCAGCACCATGGTGTCCGGGTTCCCGACCGCGACCAGGGCGAACTTCAGCCGCTGGACCTGGCCCCCGGAGAGCCGGTCGACCCGGCGCCGGGCCACCGCGGTCAGCCCGGCCAGCTCCAGCGCCTCGCCGACGGCCAGCGGACGCGGGTACAGCCGGCGGCCGAGGGTGACCAGTTCGGCGACGGTGACGCCGGGCATCGGCCCGCAGTCCTGCAGCATCGCCGCGATCAGGCCCCGGGCGACGGCGGTCCTCGGCGGCAGGCCGCCGACGGCGACGGTCCCGGCGTCGGGTGCGAGCAGGCCGAGCAGCATGCCGACGGTGGTGGACTTGCCCGCGCCGTTGGGGCCGAGCAGGGCGACCGTGCGCCCCCGGGGGATCTCCAGGTCGAGTCCGCGTACGGCGTGGACCTGGCCGTAGTGCTTGCTGACGCCGTGCAGGGTGACGGCGTCGGTCCGTAGTGGTGTGGTGTCCATACGCCGATGGTGCCGTCCGGCCCCTGGTCAGCGCGTCGGCCGGGCGATGCGGACCCGGTCGGCCCGACTACCCCACAGGATGTAGGCCGGCGCCGGACCGGAACTCGCACCACACCGTCTTGCCCGCGGGGTGCGGCTCGACGCCCCAGCGGTCGGCGAGGACGTCGACCAGGAGCAGGCCGCGGCCGGAGACCGCGGCCTCGCTCGGGCTGCGGCGGCTCGGCCAGCCGATCGAGGAGTCCTGGATCTCCAGCCGGATCCCCGGCCGCTCCCCCGGCAGCAGCTCGACCACCAGCGTCGCCCCGCCGTCGGTGTGCACCAGCGAGTTGGTGACCAGCTCGTCCGCGGCGAGTTCGACGTCGCCGCTGAGGCCCTCGACCCCCCAGCCGGTGAGCGTGCGCCGGATCAGCGCACGGGCCTCGGCCAGCCCGCCCGGGTCGGCCTGGTGCACCCGGCGCTCCACCCGCAGCGGCCCGCGGATCCCCGGCTCGGACCCGCGGCGGACCAGCAGCAGTGCCATGTCGTCGTCGGTCCCGGGCCGGTCCGGCCCCTCCCGGCAGAGGTGGTCGGCCAGCCGCTCGCTGCCCTGCGGGCCGGTCCGCACCGCGTCCGCGAGCGTCCGCAGGCCCTCGGAGATGTCCTGCCCCGGCCGTTCGACCAGGCCGTCGGTGCACAGCAGCAGGGTGTCGTCCGGGTCGAGGTGCAGCGCGGTCTCCGGGTAGTCGTCCAGCTGGAAGACCGTGGCGATGCCGAGCGGGAGCCCGCCGCGGACCTCCGGCCAGTCGGTCCTGCCGTCGGCGCGGCGCAGCAGCGGCCCGAGGTGCCCGGCCCGCACCGTCCGCAGCGCCCCCGACTCCAGGTCGGCGTCGATGTAGACGCAGGTGGCGGAGCGCTCGGTGTCGAGGTCGGCCAGGAAGCGGGAGGCCCGGGTCATCACGGTGGACGGGTTGTGCCCCTCGGCCGCGTAGGCGCGCAGCGCGATCCGCAGCTGGCCCATGATGGCCGCGGCATGGCTGTCGTGGCCCTCGACGTCGCCGACCACCAGGCCGATCCGGCGGCCGGGCAGGGTGATCGCGTCGTACCAGTCGCCGCCGACCTCGCGGGCCCGGTGCCCGGCCCGGTAGCGGACGGTGACCTCGCCGCCGCTGATCGGCGGGATCCGCCGCGGCAGCATGGTGGTCTGCAGGGTGGTGGCGAACTCCCGCTCCTGGTCGAACAGCACGGCCCGTTGCAGCGACTGGGCCACCACGCTGGTCAGCGCGATGTAGACGGTGCGGTCCTCGCTGTTGAACGGGCGGCCCTCGCCGAAGTAGAGCCCGAGCGCGCCCAGCGTCCTGGCCTGCGCCGACAGCGGCAGGAAGGCGGCGGCGTTGATCCCCATCTCGTCCGCGTAGGGGCCCAGCCGGGGGTAGCGGGCGCACAGCTCGACCCGGTCGCCGATGAACTGCGGGCGGCCGGTGCGGACCGCCTCGGCCAGCGGCAGCTGGTCGTCGAGCCGGCTCAGTGACAGGTCGTCATGCGCCCTGAGCGCCGCGGAGGGCGGATGGGTGGCCGCGACCAGCCGCATGAAGGCCCCCTCGACCAGGCCCAGCGCGAGCCCGTCGGTGCGGAACCGGCGCAGCCCCTCCTGGTCGGTGAGCACGCCGATCACGTCGTCGACGGTGAGCGCCTGGGCCAGGGCCTCGGTGGTGGCCCGGACCGAGTCGGTCCTGCGGCGGCGGTCCGCGCCCAGGGTGCGCATCGCCTCGGCGTGGGTGAGCTCCTCGTCGGCGTTCCTGACGATGCCCGCGATCCGGTACGGACGGGCCTGGTGGTCGCGCAGGATCCGGCCCTGGGTGTGCGCCCAGCGCAGCGACCCGTTGCGGAGCAGCACCCGGAAGTAGGCGGCGAAGCCGGGGCTGCCGTTCCGCAGCGCGCCGGAGACCACCGCGTCCAGCCTGCGGCCGTCGTCCGGGTGCACCCGGGGGGCGAGCGAGGCGGGACGGCCGTCGAACTCGTCCGCGCGCAGGTCGAAGACCTGGAGGCCGACCTCGTCGAGGAGGTAGGTGCCGGCGTCGAGGTCCCAGTCGAAGCTGCCCATGCCGTTCAGGGCCATCCGGTCGTCAGCGGCCGTCGGACGGCTCCGCAGCGGCACGTACCTGGCCGGCCGCTGGCGCGGGTCGTAGTCCTTGGGGCCGGGCGGCGGTCGGTTCTCCATGCGGGCGCTCCGCGGACGAGGACGGGCGAGGGGGACGGGGTCAGTGCGAGCTGATCAGGAAGAACTGCGCGCCCTGCGGGTCGCACAGCCGGGCCACCTCGCCGTAGGGCGTGCCGGTGGCTGCCTCGACCAGGGTGCCGCCCAGCTCGGTGGCCCGCTCGGCGGCGGTGGCCGCGTCGTCGACCGCGAAGTAGACGTGCCAGGCCGGGCGCTCGGGGGCGACCGAGGGGTCGCGCTCGGCGGTGGCCAGGGCCGCGATCCTGCGGCCGTCGGCGCGCAGCACCACCCGCTCGTGCTCCCAGGTCACGTCCAGCCGGTCGCGGTCCTGGGCGGCCCAGTCCAGGACCCCGCCGTAGAACAGGGCCGCGGCGAAGGCGTCGGTGGACAGCTCCATCCAGGCCGGGGCCCCGGGCAGCCGCAGCGCCTGCACCGGCCCCGGCTTGCCCTCCCAGAGCCCGAAGACCGCGTTGTCCGGGTCCACCGCGACGGCGACCCGGCCCGCAGCGAAGTCGACCGGGCCGATGCCCACCGTGCCGAGGTGCTCGCGCACCCGCTGGACCCCGGCCTCGATGTCCTCGGTGCCGAAGAACACCGTCCAGGCCGGTGCGCCGCCCCACTCCTCCGGCAGCGCGCCGACACCGGCCACCCGAAGTCCGCCGGCGACGGCGTAGGCGTACGTCCCCCAGCGCTCCTCGACGCACTCGAACCCCCAGCCGAGCAGGTCGCCGTAGAAGCGGCGGGCGTCGGCGGGGTCCCGGGCCAGCAGGCTGACCCAGCTGGGGGCGCCGGGAACGCACGACACCCCGGAACCGCCGGCCTCCGGCAGCTCGCTCACGCTGATCACCCTCTCCTGGCTCCTGCTCCCGGGCGTTTTCCGCCGGGTTCGTCCCGGCTTATCCGATTCTCGGGCCAAGCGCCGCTCACCGCCGTTCGGCGCCACGCCGGGAGGCCGGATCCGGGCGAGGATGGAGTGGAGCGGGGGTTCCGACAGCGAGGGAGCGCACCATGGCGCCGACGGCGACCGACCGGCACGGCCCCCGGGACGTTGGAGGCCGGGCGTTGCGCTGCCTGGTGACCGGCAGCACCGGCTACATCGGCGGGCGCCTGGTCCCGGTGCTGCTGGCGGCGGGAGAGGAGGTCCGCTGCCTGGTCAGGGACCGGCGGCGGCTGCGGGACCAGCCCTGGCAGGCCCGGGTCGAGGTGGTCGAGGCCGATGTGACCCGCCCGGAGACCCTCCCGGAAGCCCTCGCCGGGGTGGACGTCGCCTACTACCTGGTGCACGCCCTGGGCACCGGCAAGGATTTCGAACGCACCGACGCGCGGGCGGCCGAGGAGTTCGGCCGGGCGGCCCGGACGGCCGGGGTGCGGCGGATCGTCTACCTCGGCGGGCTGGTCCCGCGCGGGGTCCCGGACCGGGAACTGTCGCCGCACCTGCGGTCGCGGGCCGAGGTCGGCCGGATCCTCCGCGGCTCCGGGGTGCCCACGGCGGAGCTGCGCGCGGCGGTGGTGATCGGCTCCGGATCGGCGTCCTTCGAGATGCTGCGCTACCTCACCGAGCGGCTGCCGGCGATGGTGACGCCCAGGTGGGTGAACACCCGGATCCAGCCGGTGGCGGTGCGCGACGTGCTGCGCTTCCTGGCCGGCTGCGCCCGGCTGCCGCGGGAGGTGAACCGGTCCTTCGACATCGGCGGCCCCGATGTGCTGACGTACCGCGAGATGATGCTGCGCTACGCCGCCGTGGCCGGGCTGCCGCACCGGTTGATCGTGCCGGTGCCGGTGCTCACCCCCGGCCTGTCCAGCCACTGGGTGGGCCTGGTCACCCCGGTCCCGCGCGCCATCGCCCGGCCGCTGGTGGAGTCGCTGCGGTACGAGGTGGTCTGCGACGAGCACGACCTCGCCCGGTATGTGCCGGATCCCGAGGGCGGTCTGCTCGGCTTCGAGGACGCGGTCGCACTGGCGCTGCGGCGGGTCCGCGAGGCCGAGGTGGAGACCCGGTGGTCCTCGGCGTCCCTGCCCGGCGCACCGAGCGACTCGCTGCCCACCGACCCGGCCTGGGCCGGCGGCAGCCTCTACCAGGACGACCGGACGCTGACCGCGGACGTCGACCCGGCCGCCCTGTGGCGGGTGGTCGAGGGCATCGGCGGCGAGCACGGCTGGTACTCCTTCCCGCTCGCCTGGGCGGTGCGGGGCTGGCTGGACCGGCTGGCCGGGGGCGTCGGGCTGCGGCGCGGACGGCGCGACCGGGACCGGCTGCGGGTCGGCGACTCGCTGGACTTCTGGCGGGTCGAGGAGATCGTCCCCGGGCGGCTGCTGCGGCTGCGCGCGGAGATGCGGCTACCCGGACTGGCCTGGCTGGAACTCGGTGTGGAGCAGGACGCGCACGGCCGCACCCGCTACCGCCAGCGCGCCCTGTTCCACCCGCACGGCCTGGCCGGGCACCTGTACTGGTGGTCCGTCGCACCGTTCCACACGGTGGTGTTCGGCGGCATGGCCCGGAACATCGTCGGCCGGGCCCGCGACACACGCCAGGGCCCCGGTCGTGGGGACGACCGGGGCCCTGCCGCTGTGGGGGTTTCAGGGTGGAACAGGTGGTGACGGAACGTCAGTTACAGACGAACCGTCAGCCGGTGAAGGCGGCCAGGCCGTTGGGGGTGCCCAGGCCGGTCGGGCCGTCGTAGCCGGCCGCCGCGGCGCAGAGGTAGGCCGGGGAGCAGGTGGCGGTCTTGCCCGTGGTCACGTCGTTCAGCGACGAGGTGTGGGCGTAGAGGTCGGCCGCCGGGATGCCGGCGCTCGGGGTGCCGGCGTCGGCGTAGACCGCGGCGATCAGCGGCGAGGCGACGCTGGTGCCGCCGTAGACGACCCAGCCCGAGGCGCCGTAGGTCTCGTAGACCGCGACGCCGGTGGCCGGGTCGGCGACCGCGGAGACGTCGGCGACGGTGCGCTTGGAGCAGCCGGTGTCCTTCTGCCAGGTCGGCTTGGCGTCGTACTTGGAGCAGCCGGAGCCGGCCCCCTCGGTGCTGCTGGTGGACCACACGCTCTCGGTCCAGCCACGGGCGTTGGAGGCGGTCTTGAGCGAGGTGCCGCCGACCGCGGTGACGTACTTGGACGCCGCCGGGTACTCCACGCCGTAGCCGGAGTCACCGGAGGAGACGGTGATGGCAACGCCCGGGTGGTTGAAGTACTTGGTGTCGTAGGTCGTGTCGGAGCTGGACTCCGAGCCGCCGTAGCTGTTGGAGACGAACTTCGCGCCCAGGGTGACCGCCTCGTTGACCGCGGTGCCCAGGTTCGCCGTGGTGGCGCTCTTGGCCTCGACCAGGATGATGTGCGCGTTGGGGGCGATCGCCGAGACCATGTCCAGGTCCAGGGATATCTCCCCGGCCCAGCCGCTGTTGTTGCTGGGCAGCGAGGTGGTGCTGCCGGTCTGGCTGACCTGCTTGAAGCAGCCGCTGGCCACGGTGCAGGCGGGCAGCCCGAACTGGGACCGGTAGACCGCCATGTCGGACGCCGCGTTGGGGTCGTTGTAGGCGTCGACGATGGCGACGGTCTGCCCGGCGCCGCCGTTGGCCGGGAGGTTGTACGCGCTGAGCAGGCTGGACGGCCCGAAGCCCGAGGGGGTGGCATCGGGGGTGATGCCGAGGGCGTTGACGTGCTCGGTGGTGCTGGTGACCCTCAGCGCGTTGCACGCCATCTGGCCTGCCTTGTGCACGACCGCACAGGAGCGGACCCAGCTGGTGCCGCTGTGGGTGGCGGCGTCGGCGGGGGCCGCTGCCAGCAGGCCGGAGGCGGCCAGGGCCGCGGCGCCGAGCAGGGGAAGGACCAGACGGGCGGAGCCGCTGTGGTTCGTGGTGGTACGCAACGTACTGCCTCCAGGGTTGGGGGTGTGCCGGGGGCGTGCTGAGTACGTCCGCTCAGGACCCTGCCGCACACGGCGTCCCTTGGGGAGGGACAGCCTTGTGCGACGCGTGGGTGGGTGCCCTGTGGGGGTCGAGCACTGTGCCTCCCCGGTCCGGGGTGGCAACTGACGAGTAGGCTAGTGAGCTGACTGTGTCCCGACAAGACCTTGAATGTAAATTGCAGTCACCTAAAAGGAACCGCCGCTTCCGCAGGTCCGTGCAATGTGTCAAAACCACTGCTCAGCAAGGAAGTTCAGCGCATCTCCGACTGCCGCACGAGCAACGCCGGGACCGGTTGCTACCCGCAGCCACCAGGCGGATACGTTCCGTGCCACGGGAAAGCCAGATCGCGTGCACACTTTCTGAGCAAACCGTGCACATGCCAATCGCATATGCGTAAGGATGGTTGTGGTAGACGCCGAATAGCCGGGAGATTTCCGTGGGCCGTCACGCACCAGACCCGTTGCCCAGTCCGACCACCACCCGCACCCATCTGCGCGTGCTGTCGAACCTGCTGGCCAAGCATGCGGCCGACCTCCCGGACGCCACCCTGAGCGACAGCTCCCGCCAGGACGCCATCCGCCTGCTGGCGTGGGCGACTTCGGCCGCCGCGCTGGCCGCCGCGGCGCTGAGCGAGAACGACCCGGCGCAGGCCGTCCGCTACCGCAGACAGGTCAGGGAGACCCTGGCCGAGGCGCACGCCCTGGCCTGGTACCCCGGCGCCTGAGAGTCTATGACGGATTGTCATGTACGGATAGCAAGCCTCCCGGGCCTGCCGCCCGGTCAGCCCGTTGGCGAACCCGTCAGCCCGAGGTGTCGTCGAAACGCAGCCGGGAGGTGATCCGGTAGCGGTCGCCCCGGTAGACCGCGTGGGCGAACTCCACGATCCGCCCGGCGCCGTCCCTGGTGGTCCGCTCGACCTGGAGGATCGGCGCGTACACCGGGACGTCCAGCAGCTCGGCCTGCTCGGGGTTGGTGACGGCCGGCTCCAGCGTCTGCACCGCGTCCGACACCACCACCGCGAAACGTTCACGCAGCAGCCGGTAGAAGTTGCCGGTCTCCATGTCCTCCGGGAGCAGCCCCGGCACCAGTGCGGCCGGGAGCTCCAGCTGCTCGATCGACATCGGCGCGCCGTCCACGTCGCGGACCCGGGTGATCCTCAGCACCGGGTCCGCGGGGTCCAGGCCCAGCCGGGCCGCACGGGCCGGACCGGCCGGGCCGGTCGTGAAACGGACCACCCTGCTGGTCCAGTCCCCCTCGGCCGGCGGCACCGCCAGGCCGTCCGCGCTGCCGGACATCTCCTGGGTGACCTTGTGCGGGCTGGTGAAGGTGCCCTTGCCGTGCTGGCGGACCAGCAGTCCGCTGCGCACCAGCTCCTCCACCGCGGCCCGGACGGTCGGCCGGGAGACGCCGAGCCGGGTGGCCAGATCGCGTTCGGGCGGAAGGCTGGTCCCCGGCCCGGAGCGGCCGATCACCTGCATCAGGTGCCGCCGCACCAGGTCGCGCTTGACGGTGGGGGGTCTGTGGGCGGACGGCTCGGGGCTGTCGCCGCCGTCCCGATCGGTACTGGTCACGCCGCCATGGTCGCAATGTTCGGGGCCGTCCGTGCACCGGTTGGCCGGACCGGCGGGTCTTGACACTCGTCCAGGTGTCACGTCACCGTTGAGCGACGTGCGGCCCCCGCGCTTCCTGGCGCGCGGGGGCCGCACGTCGCGTGTCGGCTAGCAGGTCAGGTTGCCGCCGGGGCTGACCCCGAGGATCGCCGCGTAGCTCTCGTACTTGTTGACCCGGTCCTGCATCTCGGCGGTGTTGGCGCCGTTGCACTCGACGCTGCCGTTGATGCTGCGGATCGTCTCACCGAAGCCGGCGCCGTTGACCATCGCGTTGTGCGCGGTCATGGTGCCGGGGCCGGTCTGGGTGTCCCAGTACCAGAGCGCGGTCTTCCAGGAGATCGCGGCGTCGGTCTGGACCAGGCTGGGGTTGTCGAGCAGGTCGACGCCGAGCGCGTCCCCGGCCGCCTTGTAGTTGAAGTTCCAGCTCAGCTGCATCGGGCCGCGGCCGTAGTAGGCGTAGGTGCCGGCCGGGCAGCCGTACGACTCGCTCGCGCAGTAGTTGCCGGACTGGTCGATCTCGGTGATGTACACCAGGCCCCCGGTCTCGTGGCTGACGTTGGCCAGGAAGGCCGCCGCCTCCTGCGCCTGGACCGTGCTGCTGCCGGTCGTCGCGAACTGCGGGTAGGCGCTGAGCGCCGCGATCAGGCCGCTGTAGGTGTAGAAGGAGTTCCGGCTCGGGAACATCTGGTTGAACTGGGCCTCGCTGACCGGGAATCCGCCCGAGGACGGCGGTGTGGTGCCGCCACCGCCGCCGGTGCAGGTGTACGGCGACCAGTACCAGGTGCTGATGGTCGGGTCGTAGCCCGGGTTGTCGTGCGTGGCCTGGTAGTAGAGGCCGTTGCTGTACTGGACGATCGCACCGGCGCTGTAGTTGGTGCCGGCCACCCAGGCGGGGTAGTTGCAGCTGCCGGCCGGGGGCGTGGTGCCGCCTCCGCCGCCGCCACAGGCGCCCTGGTCGGTCCACACGCCGACGCTGCCGCCGGGGGTGTCGCCCTGGGTCCACCACTTGGCCTGCCAGTTGTCGCCGTTGTACGAGGCGGTGTTGCCGCCCACGTAGACGGTGCCGGAGCTCCAGGCCGCCGCGCAGGCGGGGGCGGCCGAGGCGGTGGGCTGGAACGTGACGCCCAGTCCGATCGCCAGGGCCAGGGTCAGCAGGAACGCCGCTATGCGGTGTCGGGACATCGGTCACTCCTTCATGCGGGTGGGGCCGCACGTGATCGAGGACAGGACTGTCCCCTCGAACCGCCGAGGCGGTCGGGAACAGGGAACATGTACCGACTCAACCGCCTTTGGTCTATACCTGTCAATGGTTTCGGGCCCAGGCTTTCCAGTTACGGATCGTCAGCCGGGCACCGATGCGCGGGGATGAACGTTCACCCAGCATCGGTGATCTCCACACTTCTAAGGACCTCCATGGCTTTTCGACTGCCACGCCCGCGACGCGCACTGGTCGCGGCAGCAGCAGCCGCAGCACTGCTGGTGGGGGCCGGCGCCTGGACCGCCGCCGCCGCGCACGGCCCGGCGGCGGTGCGGCAGCAGGACCAGGTGCTGTCGTTCCCCTCATCACCGGGCAGCAGTGCCACGGTGGGGATCGACACCTCCTACTTCACCTCGGGCGAGCCTGGCGTACGCAGACCCGCCATCCTGCTGGCGCACGGCTTCGGCGGCAGCAAGGAGGGGATGCGGCCCGAGGCGGAGGCCCTGGCCAGGGACGGCTACGCGGTGCTGACCTGGTCGGCCCGCGGCTTCGGCAAGTCCGGCGGCGACATCGGGCTGAACGATCCGGGACGCGAGGTCGCCGACGTCAGCGGCCTGATCGACTGGCTGGCCGAGCAGCCGCTGGTGCAGTTGGACGCGCCCGGCGACCCGAGGGTGGGCGTGGCCGGGGCCTCCTACGGCGGCGCCATCTCCCTGCTGGCGGCCGGCTACGACACACGGGTGGACGCGATCGCCCCGGAGATCACCTACTGGAACCTCTCCGACGCGCTGTTCCCTGACGGTGTGTTCAAGAAGCTCTGGGCCGGGATCTTCTTCACCACCGGATCGACCGGCGCCGCCGCGGGCGCCGCCTCCCCCGCCCCGACCGCCGGTGCCGGGACCGGGCCCGCTGCCGGCGCCGACGCCGACGCCGACCCCGCCTGCGGGCGCTTCTCCCCCGAGCTCTGCGCGATGTACCAGCGGGTCGCCGTCGCCGGGAAGCCGGACGCGGCGGCGGAGCAGCTGCTCGCCGCGCGCAGCCCCTCGGCGGTGGCGGACCGGATCAAGGTCCCGACCCTGCTGCTGCAGGGCCAGACCGACTCGCTGTTCCCGCTGGACCAGGCCGACCAGGCCGCCGCCGCGATCCGCGGCAACGGCGCGCCGGTCTCCGTGGACTGGATCGCGGGCGGCCACGACGGCGGGAACCAGGAGGCGGCCCGGGTGCAACAGCGCACCGAGGACTGGTTCGACCGCTACCTCAAGGGCGACCGCTCGGCGGACACCGGCCCGGCCTTCCGGGTCAGCCGCAGCAGTGGCGTGAACAGCACCGAGGGGACGGTCGCGCTGGAAGGCGCCAGCGCCGACAGCTACCCGGGGCTGGACGGGACGCCGCGTCAGATCGCGCTGACCGGACCACCGCAGACCTTCCAGAACCCGGCCGGGGCCGCCCCGCCCGCGGTCTCGGCGGTGCCCGGCCTGGGCTCGCTCGGTCAGCTCTCCGGACTGGGGCTCGGGGTGTCGCTGGACTTCCCGGGCCAGTCGGCGCAGTTCCTCTCCGCCCCGCTGACCACCGCGCTGCGGATCACCGGCTCGCCGACGGTGCGCATCCACGTCAGCGCCGACACCGACGACGCGGTGCTGTTCGCCAAGCTCTACGACGTCGCCCCGGGCGGCGGCAGCACGGCCGACGCCGGCACCGGCACCGGCAGCAGCGGCACTGGCGGCGGCAGCCAGGTGCTGCCGTCCCAGCTGGTGACCCCGCTGCGGGTGACCGGGGCGAAGGCCGGGGCGGACGTGCTGGTGCAGCTCCCGGCGGTGGACCACGAGGTCCCGGCCGGGCACCGGCTGCGGCTGGTGCTGTCCTCGACCGACCTGGCCTACGCCTCGCCGGTGCAGCCCGCGACCTACACCGTCTCCCTGCTCGACGGCGGGGTGAGCGTCCCCACCGACCCGGCGCTGCGCACCGCCGTGGCGCCGCTGCCGTGGTGGGTCTGGGGCCTGCCGCTGCTGGGCCTGCTGGCGGCGGCCCTGCTGCTGCTGACCGGCCGCCGCCGGAGCCGCACCGCCGTCCCGCCCGACACCGCCGAGCCCGACCCCGCCACCGTCCCCTACTCCGACTCCGACTCCGAGATCCCGCTGCTGATCAGCGGGCTGACGAAGCGCTATGCCGGGGCGGCGGACCGCTACGCCGTGCGCGACCTGTCGTTCCGGGTCGAGCGCGGCCAGGTACTGGGGCTGCTCGGGCCGAACGGCGCGGGCAAGACAACCACGCTCCGGATGCTGATGGGCCTGATCCGGCCGGACGGCGGCGAGATCCGGGTCTTCGGCCGGCGGATCCGGCCGGGCGCGCCGGTGCTCTCCCGGGTCGGCTCGTTCGTGGAGGGCCCCGGCTTCCTGCCGCACCTCTCCGGCCGGGCCAACCTCGACCTCTACTGGCGGGCCACCGGCCGTCCGGACCAGGACGCGCACCTGGCCGAGGCGCTGGCCATCGCCGGGCTCGGCGACGCGGTCGAACGGGCGGTCCGCACCTACTCGCAGGGGATGCGGCAGCGCCTCGCCATCGCCCAGGCCATGCTCGGCCTGCCCGACCTGCTGATCCTGGACGAGCCGTTGAACGGCCTGGACCCGCCGCAGATCCGGGAGATGCGCGATGTCATCGTCCGCTACGCGGCGGCCGGACGGACCGTCATCGTCTCCAGCCACCTGCTGGCCGAGGTCGAGCAGACCTGCACCCACCTGGTGGTGATGGACCACGGGCAGCTGGCCCAGGCCGGGCCGGTGCAGGAGATCATCGGCTCCGGCGACACCCTGCTGGTGGGGACCACGCTGCCGCTGGCCCCCGGCGTGCTGGAGAAGATCGCCGAGCTGCCCGGCGTCGCCGCCGCGGAGCCCGCCGAGGGCGGGTTGCTGGTCCGCCTGGACGGCGGGACCGCCGCCGGTCTGACCGCTGACCTGGTCCGCCTGGAGGTCCCGGTGCACAGCCTGGGACCGCACCGCCGCCTCGAGGACGCGTTCCTCACCCTGATCGGAGGCGCTGCCCTGTGAGCAGCACGCTCGACACCCGCGACACCGTCGCCCCCGGCTACACCGCCCGGCACACCCTGCCGCTGCGGGTGGAGGCCGTCCGGCAGCTCCGCAGGCGGCGGACCATGGCGATGGCGGCCCTGGTGGTGCTGCTGCCGCTGATCATCCTGATCGCCTTCGAGGTCGGCGGGAAGCCCGGCGGCCCGAACAACCAGTCCGGCTTCCTCACCGTCGCCACCGCCTCCGGGCCGAACTTCGCAGCAAGCGTGCTGTTCCTCTCCTCCGGCTTCTTCCTGGTGGTCCCGGTCGCGCTGTTCTTCGGCGACACGGTCGCCTCGGAGGCGGGCTGGTCCTCGCTGCGCTACCTGCTGGCGGCGCCGGTGCCGCGGTCCCGGCTGCTGCTCAGCAAACTGACCGTGGCGATGGGCTTCAGCGTGGTGGCGACGCTGCTGGTGCCGCTGGTCGCGCTGGCGGCGGGGACGGCCGCGTACGGCTGGGGTCCGCTGGAGCTCCCGGCCGGCGGCGCCCTGCCGGTCGGCACCTCGACCGTACGGCTGCTGGTCGCGGTGGCGTTCATCATGGTCAGCCAGCTGGTGACGGCCGCGCTGGCGTTCTGGCTGTCGACGGTGACCGACGCCCCGCTGGGCGCGGTCGGCGGGGCGCTGGGGCTCACCATCCTCGGCAACATCCTGGGCGCGATCACCGCGCTGGGCGGCATCCGCGACTTCCTGCCGACCTACTGGGCCTACTCCTGGGTGGACCTGCTGCAGACCCAGCCGCAGTGGGACGGGATGGCCAAGGGCGCCTCGGTCTCGGTCACCTACGCACTGGTGCTGTTCGCGCTGGCGTTCCGGCACTTCCGCGGCAAGGACGTGGTGTCCTGAAAGGGCGTTATCCCCGAAATGCCGATGGGGCCCGCATGCCGGAGTCGGCGTGCGGGCCCCATCGGTGAGGAGGCAACCTCGGTCAAGCGGTACGACGGTCAGCCGATGCGGCCGGCGAAGGTCGGCGCCCAGTTGGCGATGGTGTCGGTCTTGACACCGGCGCTCGGGTTGGCGGCCTCGACGTAGGCGCCGTTGCCGGTGTAGATGGCGACGTGGTAGGCGCCGGCGTCGCTGCCGTCGCTGGACCAGAACAGCAGGTCGCCGGGCTGGAGGTTGCTCAGCGAGACCCGGGTGGATGCGGCGGCCTGGTCCTCGCTGGTGCGGGGGATGGAGATGCCGGCCTTGGCCAGGGTGGCCTGGGCCAGGCCCGAGCAGTCCCAGCTGTTGGGGCCGGTGCCGCCGTACACGTAGGCGTCGCCGACCTGCGCCTGGGCGAAGGCGATGGCCGAGGCCATGCTGCCGGAGGCGTAGTTGCTGCTGTTGTCGCTGCTGCTCGCGGACGTGGTGGTCACGGCGGAGCTGGTGACCGCGGCGTCGCCGCTGGAGCTGGAGCCGGAGTTGCTGGAGCCGGAGCTGTCGGAGCTGGTGCCGGAGGTGACCACGCCACCGCTGAGCTTCAGGATCTCACCGGGGTAGATGACGTTCGGGCCCTCGGTCAGCGAGGCCCGGTTCAGCTGGTACAGGCGCTCCCAGCCACCGGAGACGTGCTGCTTGGCGGCGATGGTGGAGAGCCAGTCGCCGGCGACCACGGTGTAGGTGGTGATGTTGCCCGACGGCGCGGCGGAGGAGCCGGTGGACGCCGAGCTCGACGAGTGGGTGCTCGGGGTGGTGCTGGGCGCGCTCGCCGCGGAGGAGCTGGAGGAGCTGCTGGACGAGCTGGAGGAGGTGTCCACCTGGGCCGGCGCGCCGCCCGCGGTCAGACCGGCCTCCGGGCCGCACACCGGCCAGGCGCCGGGGCCCTGGGAGGCGAGGACCTTCTCGGCGATCGCGATCTGCTGGTCCTTGGTGGCCTGGTCGGCGGTGGCGGCGTACTGGGTGCCACCGTAGGCGGCCCAGGTGTCGGCGGAGAACTGCAGGCCGCCGTAGTAGCCGTTGCCGGTGTTGATCGACCAGTTGTTGGTGCTCTCGCAGCTGGCCACCCGGTCCCAGGTGCTGACCGGAGCAGCGGAGGCGGAGGTCGCGCTGACGAGCGGAATCGCGAGGCCGACACCGGTGAGACCGGCGGAGGCGATCAGACGCTGGGTACGGCTGTGGCGGGACTTGGCGGCACGGTGACGGCCGTTGTGGGACAGCATGAAAGTGCGTTCCTCTCCCACGCCTGCGAGGTGAGCTGTCGGATTCGGGCTGGAGTTGCCCGGCCGTGCGCTGCACGGCTTCACCCCTAGCTGCGACCATGTGTCCGTGACACGCGGTCGCAGCGGCAAACCTGGGTCCCCCGCTCCTGCCATGGTGCTGTGTGTGGGTCTTCGACATCCCCGGTGGCAGGACTCGGCGTTCCGGAGTTGTCTGTTCCGCTTAAACGCGGCGCCAGAAAGATAGACATACCGGAGGGCAAACTACAACCGGCTGTGATCTGCACCACACACCATCCCCCGCCGTTCGACGGGCGCACTACCCCCGACCGGCGCCCAGCGGGGTGATCACCGCACCCTCCAGCCGACCCCCGACCGCGAGCGCGTGCCCTCCGCAGAGCAGCAGCATGCCCCCGGCCGAGTCCGCCACCTGATGCGTCGCCAGATCCGGGCAGGGGGCCGCGAACCGGTCGTAGTCCCAGGTCCGCGGACAGCCGGGAGCGGCGCAGACGCTGCCGTCGGCGACGGCCCGCAGAGTGGCGCCGTGCTCGGGGCAGACGCCCCAGGTGACCTGGCAGCGGAGCGGGTCAGGGTTGTCGGACATGCATCAGACCTTTCGGACGAAGATGAGAGGGATATGAGAGAGGTCACAGCCAGACCCGGCCAACTCCCGCACACAGCAAGGACACAGGAGCATTTCCGTTAAAACGGACATACCACCTATAAGGCACCGTCAGTCGCGTCGGCCCAGGACTCGCAGGGTCAGGACTCGCAGGGATCGGGGTTCTCCAGCCCGCCGAGGATCTTCTCCGACACCGCGGCCAGCACCGCGACCTGATCCGCGCTCAGCCGGTCGAACACCAGCCGTCGGACCGACTCCACATGCCGGGGGGCCGCGGCCTCGATGGCGGCCTGACCGGCCGGGGTGATCACGATGAACGCACCGCGCCCGTCCGCCGAGCACTCCTCACGGGCTATCAGCCCGCGCTTGGCCATCCTGGCCAGGTGGTGCGACATCCGACTCTTCTCCCAGTCCAGCTCGCGCGCCAGCTCCAGAATCCGCCGCCGCCCCCCGTCCAGGTCGGTGAGGTGCACCAGGACGTCGTAGTCCGCGAGCGAGAGGTCGGAGTCAGCCTGCAGGTCGCGGCCGAGGCGGGCGGTGAGCTGTGCCTGCATCCGCAGGAAGGCACGCCAGGCCTGCTGCTCGGCGGCGTCCAGCCAGCGCGGCGCGGGAGCGGTCACGGTCGCGTTCGCCGGGGGCGCGGCCGTGGTGTCGAAGTCGTTCATGGAAACACCCTACATGCCTTGGTTGACACATCACCCATCTTTGCTAGGATCAAGGTGACACGTCAACCACTGAGGAGTCCACCATGGCCGCCACCCTCTCTCCCGAGCTCTCCGGCACCTACAGCATCGACCCGGCACACACCCGGATCGGCTTCGTCGCCCGCCACGCGATGGTCACCAAGGTCCGCGGCTCCTTCAACGAGTTCACCGGCACGGTGGTGGTGGACGCGGAGAAGCCGGAGCAGTCCTCGGCGACCCTCACCATCAAGGTCGACAGCATCGACACCCGCAACGCCGACCGCGACGGCCACCTCCGCAGCAACGACTTCCTCGACCTGGCCACCTACCCGGAGATCAGCTTCAGCTCGACCGGCGTCCAGCTGACCGACGACACCAGCGTGAAGCTCACCGGCGACCTGACAGTCAAGGGCGTGACCCAGTCGGTCACCATCGACTTCGACTACGAGGGCGCGGCCACCGACCCCTTCGGCAACCAGCGCCTCGGCTTCGAGGGCTCGCACGTGATCAGCCGCAAGGACTACGGCATCACCTGGAACGCGCCCCTGGAGACCGGCGGCGTGCTGGTCAGCGACAAGATCACGCTGGAGTTCGAGGTCTCGCTGGTGAAGAACGCCTGACCCCGCACAGCGCACCTGGCATACAGCGCATCCGCCAGAACGACGCAAGGGCCCGCCGGAATCCTCCGGCGGGCCCTTGCGTCGTACGTGCGGGTGGATCAGACCTGGTCGGCCTTCTCCAGCGCGGAGCAGCAGGTGTTGACCAGCAGCCGGGTCACCACATACGGGTCGACGTTGGCGTTGGGGCGGCGGTCCTCGATGTAGCCCTTCTGCTCCACCTCGACCTGCCACGGGATGCGCACCGACGCGCCGCGGTCGGAGACGCCGTAGCTGTAGACGTCCCAGGGGGCCGTCTCGTGCTTGCCGGTCAGCCGGTCCTGGATGCCGTGGCCGTACTGGTTGACGTGCTCCAGCACCTTCTCCTGGTCGGCGCCGAGCGACTCGCAGGCGGTGATGATGGCGTCGTAGCGCTCGCGCATCGCCTTGGTGGAGAAGTTGGTGTGCGCGCCCGCGCCGTTCCAGTCGCCCTTCACCGGCTTGGCGTCGATGGTCACCGCGACGTCGAACTCCTCGGCGGTGCGGTAGAGCAGCCAGCGGGCGACCCACAGGTGGTCCGAGGCGGTCAGCGCGTCGACCGGGCCGATCTGGAACTCCCACTGGCCGGGCATGACCTCGGCGTTGATGCCGCAGAAGGCCAGGCCGGCGGTGAGGCAGCGCTCCATGTGCAGCTCGACCACGTCGCGGCCGAAGACCTCGTCGGCGCCGACGCCGCAGTAGTAGCCGCCCTGGGCCGCCGGGTAGCCGTTGACCGGGAAGCCGAAGGGGCGGCCGTCCTTGAAGAAGTTGTACTCCTGCTCGATGCCGAAGATCGCCTCCTGCGCGGCGAACTGCTCGGCGATCGGGCGCAGCAGGGCCCGGGTGTTGGACTCGTGGGCGCTGCCGTCGATGTTGAAGACCTCGCACAGCACCAGCACGTCGTCGCCGCCGCGGATCGGGTCCGGGCAGGAGAAGACCGGCTTGAGCACCCGGTCCGAGGCGTGGCCCTCGGCCTGGTTGGTGCTGGAGCCGTCGAAGCCCCAGGTCGGAAGCTCGGCGCCGTCGGCCAGGATCCGCGTCTTCGAACGAAGCTTGGCGGTCGGCTCGGTGCCGTCGATCCAGATGTACTCAGCCTTGAAAGTCACGGGCGGCATTCCTCGCGGTGGGGTGGGAACGATGCGGTCGTCCGGTGGCGGTGCTCCGCGTCGCTGGGGAGGTCCGCTGTCGTGCTGTGCAGGAGACTCACATCTCGCAATTTCCCCGCTGTTGCCCATATGTGAACAGGAGGTTAACCGGCCTGCTGGGTGCCCCAGGTCACACTCGCAGACCGGGTGAACCGGACAGAACGTGCGAATCAGCGACGGGTGAAGGCCAGGCTCACGTTGTGGCCGCCGAAGCCGAAGGAGTTGGACACCGCCGCGTCCCAACTCCCGCGCCGGGGGAGGCCCCGGACCAGGTCCAGCTTGACCTCCGGATCCGGCCGGTCCAGGTTGCGGATCGCCGGGGTGACCCCGTCCCGCAGCGAGAGCACCGCCACCGCCGCGCCCAACGCGCCGGACGCGCCCAGCAGGTGACCGGTCATCGACTTGGTGGCGGTGACCACCGGATGGCTGCCCAGCGCGGAGGCGACAGCCGCGGCCTCGACCAGGTCGCCCGAGGGGGTCGAGGTGGCATGGGCGTGGACGTGTCCGACGTCCAGCGGGGTCAGTCCGCCGCTCTCCAGTGCCTGCCGGATCGCCCGGACCTGGCCGTGCTCGTCGGACGCGGTGATGTGGACCGCGCTGGAGGTCAGCCCCGCGCCGGCCAGCAGCGCGTGCACCCGCGCCGCGCGGGCCGCGGCCAGATCGGCCCGCTCCAGCACCAGGACCGCCGCCCCCTCCCCCATCACGAAGCCGTCCCGGTCCAGGTCGAACGGACGGGACGCGGCGTCCGGGTCGTCGTTGCGGGTGGACAGGGCGGTCATCTGCGCGAACCCGGCCAGCGGCAGCGGGGCCAGACAGGCCTCGGTGCCGCCCGCCACCACCACGTCCGCGCGCCCGGCCCGGATCAGGTCCAGGCCCATCGCGATCGCCTCGGCGCCGGACGAGCAGGCGCTGACCGGCGTGCGGGCGCCGCCGAGCGCCCCGAGTTCGATGCTGACCCAGGCCGCGGGGCCGTTGGCCATCAGCATCGGGACGGTGTGCGGGGAGACCCGGCGCGGTCCCGAGCGCTCCAGCACGTCGTCCTGGTCCAGCAGCGAGCACGATCCGCCGGTGCCGGTGCCGATCACCACCGCCAGCCGCTCCGGGTCGACCTCGGGCCGCCCGGCATGGGCCCAGGCCTCACGGGCGGCGACCACCGCGAGCTGCTCGCAGCGGTCCAGGCGCCGGGCCAGCACCCGTTCCAGCACCTCGGTCGGCTCGACCGCCAGCCGCGCCGCGATCCGCACCGGCAGCCCCTCGGCCCACGCCTCGGCCAGCGGGGCGATGGCGGACTCGCCTGCCAGCATCGCCTCCCAGGTGGCCGCCAGGTCACCGCCCAGCGGGGTGCTCGCGCCCAGCCCGGTCACCGCGACCCCGATCGTCCCGTCCGCCATGGCCGCACTCCTGTTCAGAGGAATCAAACCAATCCCGGCTCACGGCAACCGTCTACTGAGTCCGGGTCAGTTCCTGCTGAGCCCCAGCCTGGCACGGTGATCGTCCGGGAGGCAGGTGACACCGCCCACCGAGTCGCCCACGAAGTTCTTGTGGGATCCTCACAACTCGATCCTCACAAGCTCAGGGCCGCCACGGCAGGTCCACCCAGTCCGTCCCCAGCCGCTCCACCGCGGCCGATCCCGCGCTCGCCGCGGCCACCCACTCCTCGAATACCGCCGCGTCCGCCCCGGGGACGCCGACGTCGAAACGGACGCCGACGGCGGTGTAGTCGACCGCTCTGACCACGTGTCCGGCCGCCCGCAGCTCGTTCTCCAACCGTCCGGCCCGGACGTGGTCGGCCTCGACCGCGAACACCGTGACCGGTTGCCGGTGCACCAGCTCGGCCCGGTCCAGCGCGGCCGAGACCGCACCGCCGTAGGCCCGGACCAGGCCGCCCGCGCCCAGCAGCACCCCGCCGAAGTAGCGGGTCACCACCGCCACCGTGTCGGTCAGCCCGCGGCGGCGCAGCACCTCCAGCATCGGCGCCCCCGCCGTCCCGGCCGGCTCGGCGTCGTCGTTGGAACGCTCCCGGCGCGGCCGGTCGCCGATCACATAGGCGGTGCAGTTGTGCCGGGCGTCCCAGAACTCCTTGCGGGTCGCGGCGATGAAGGCCTGCGCCTGCGCCTCGTCCTCGACCCGCAGCAGCGAGCAGAGGAAGCGCGACTTCTTGACCTCGGTCTCATGGACCACGGGACGGCCGCCGGGGGTGGAGACGGTGAGATAGGGCGTCTGCTCCGCCGACGTCATCCCCGTGCTCCGTTCCGATCGATCGCGCCATGGGCGGCCGTGCGACCGTCCTCCCTGGTCAGGGTAGGTGCTACGGGCCGTCGCCGACCAATGCCGGGCTACCGGCCGGCGGCCGTCGCCGAGGGCCTTTTCCGTCGGCCCGGCCGAATGCGCGGAACCGCTCGCCGCCGGGGAGCCGCCGCCACTACGCTCACCAGGCATGACGACGGGTGGGCGGGGCACGGCGGTGGTCATCGGCGGTGGGCTGGCCGGATGCCTCGCCGCCTGGGCCCTGGTCGGCGTGGCCGACCGCATCCTGGTGCTGGAACGCGACCGCTATCCAGAGCAGCCCGCCTTCCGTCCCGGCACCCCGCAGAGCCGGCACGCGCACCTGCTGATGGAGGGCGGACGCCGGGCGCTGCACGACCTGCTGCCGGGCCTGGACGCCGACCTGCTGGCGCACGGCGCCGTTCCGGTGCCGGTCCCCGGCGGGCTGCGCTGGCTCAGCTCCGGCGGCTGGATGCCGCGCTTCGCCACCGACCTGACCTTCCTCTCCGCCACCCGCCCGGTGCTGGACCAGGCCGTGCTGCGGCGGGTGCGCAGCGAACCGTCGGTGACCTTCGTAGAGGGCACCGAGGCGGTCGGCCTGCTCGGCGACGGCACCGCGGTCACCGGCGTCAGGGCCCGCACCCGCGGCGCCGCGCCGGGCGGGACCGGGGCCGGATCGGCGGGCGCCGTCGAGGAGTTGGCGGCCGACCTGGTGGTCGACGCCTCCGGCCGCTCGTCCCGGACGCCGCAGTGGCTGCGGGCGCTGGGCTGCGCCAAGACCCCCGAGGACCGGGTGGACGCAGGCGTCTCCTACACCTCCCGGCTGTTCCACCACGCCCCGGGCATCGACGCCTCGCTGTCCGCCCTTTACATCCAGACCCAGGCCCCGGACCACCCCCGGCTCGGGGTGCTGCTGCCGGTGGAGGGCAGCCGATGGGTGGTCAGCCTCGGCGGGCTGCGCGGCTCGGAGCCGGAACCGGGCGCGGCGGGCTTCGACGCCTTCCTCGGACGGCTCCGCGACCCGGCGCTGCGCGAGGTGCTGTCCACCGCGGATCCCGCGGGCGAGACCTACGGCTTCCGGCCGGGGGCGAGCGTCCGCCGGCACTACCAGCGCGGCGCACCGGACGGCCTGGTCGTGATCGGGGACGCCGCCTGCACCTTCAACCCGGTCTACGGGCAGGGCATCTCCGTCGCCGCGTTCGGCGCGCTGGTGCTGCGCGACGGCGTCCGGGCGCGCGGGCTGCGCCCCGGCACCGCCCGCCAGGTCCAGGCCGGGATCGCGGCCGTGGCCAAGGACGCCTGGATGATGGCCGCGGCCGAGGATGTACGCTTTCCGACCACCACCGGCGGCCCGTCCGGTGCCGTACTGCGGCTGCAGCACCGCTACTTGGACCGGGTCGTCGCCCGCGCCGGCCGCGACCAGGAGGTGTGCGCCAGGTTCAGCGAGGTGATGACCCTGGTGACGCCGCCGACTGTCCTGTTCCGTCCCAAGATCGCGTGGCCGGTGCTGCGCGACCCCCGCTGAAAGGCTCCGTTCCCTTTTATGTTCGGAATCATCAGGCCCTGCCGCCACCGGCTCACGGAACAACTGCACCGCTCCTGGACCGCCCACCTCTGCGGCCTCTGCCTGGCCCTACGCGACGACCACGGCCAACTGGCCCGCACCGCGACCAACTACGACGCACTGGTGGTGTCGGTATTGGTGGAAGCGCAGGTGGGGACGGGTGGCTCCTCCGGCCCGTACGGTTCCGTCAGCTTCTCCGGTTCCTCCGTCTCCCCCAGTTCCGTCAGTGGACGGCGAACCGCGGGCCCCTGCCCGCTCCGCGGCATGCGCACCGCCTCGGTCGCCCACGGCGAGGGAGCCAGACTGGCCGCAGCGGTCTCACTGGCGCTGGCCTCGGCGAAGGTCCGCGACCACGTCGCCGACGGCGACGGCGCCTACGCCCGGCGCCCGGTCGCGCTGACCGCGGGCGGCATAGCCGACCGGTGGGGGCGGCAGAGCCGACGCGGCGGCACGGCACTGGGCTTCGACACCGGACTCCTCTTCGAGACGCTCGGCCGACAGACCGCACTGGAGCAGGCCGCCGGGCTCGGCACCTCAGTCCTGCTGGTCACCGCCCCGACCGAGGAGGCGACCGCACTCGCCCTGGCCCACACCGCCGTCCTGGCCGGACGTCCGAGCAACAGCGCGCCCCTCGCCGAGATCGGCCGCCTCTTCGGCCGACTGGCCCACCTCCTGGACGCAGTCGAGGACCTGACCGAGGATCAGGCCACCGGCGCCTGGAACCCGCTGGCCGCAACCGGCACCAGCCTGGCCGAGGCCCAACGGCTGTGCGACGACGCCGTCCACGGCGTCCGCCTGGCCCTGCGCGACGTCGAGTTCACGGACGGCGCCCTGGCCCACCGGCTACTCGCCCACGAGACCGCCGCAGCAGTACGCCGCACCTTCGGGCACGCAGGGATCGCCAGTCCTGCGGCTTCGACAGCGGCTACGGCACCCGCCGCCCCTCCGACAGCCACGGCCCCTGTCGCCCCCACAGAGGCAAGGCAGGTCGGCTACCCACAGGACCCGAACAACGGTGGCCGCGACAAGAGCAAGCAGCAGCGCCCCACCGACCCGTTCACCTCCTACCGAGCCGCTGGCCCGTTCGGTCCGGGCGACAGTGCCCCACCCCGCCGCCGCAACCCACTGGCCGGCTGCGCGATGTGGACCCTGCTCTGCTGCACCTGCCAGGCCTGCTGCCGCGACGACTACGAGGACCCTTGCAACGGCCGCCGCCGCCAAGGCCCGTGCAGCGACCTGGACTGCTGCGACACCTGCGACCTCAACTGCTGCGAGGCCCTGGAGTGCTGCGAATGCTGTGAGTGCTGCGACTGCGGCTGCTGAAAAACCCGCCAGGTGGGGTCGGCCTTCGCCGTTGGTGCGGTGTCGGGTCCGTCTCGCGCCTGCGGCGCACTGCAGCAACGACGCGGGAGCTGGGGCGGGGTTCGGGTTGGTGCCTGGCTGGCGGGTCGGGGAGTGAATACTCACCAACCCCAACCACCCCGGGGCTCTGTCTTGTGGTTGCTGCTGTGCGCCGGAGGCGCGAGACGGCGCCGCCAGGTGTTCTACGGTGAAGGCCGACCCCACCAACCCGTCTGTTTTGTGTCTGGAACGCAGGTAACCCCCCTGACACTAGGTCAGGGGGGTTACCTGTAATGGTTGTTCGGCGGCGTCCTACTCTCCCACAGGGTCCCCCCTGCAGTACCATCGGCGCTGTGAGGCTTAGCTTCCGGGTTCGGGATGTTGCCGGGCGTTTCCCTCACGCTATGACCACCGAAACTCTTTGAGGCCGGTTGCCTCAGAACCAGACAGTGGACGCGTAGCAACTATGGTCAAGCCCTCGGCTTATTAGTACCGGTCAGCTCCACCCCTTACAGGGCTTCCACATCCGGCCTATCAACCCAGTCGTCTACTGGGAGCCTTACCCACTC